>JAALLE010000013.1 GCA_011087605.1 Hyphomicrobiales bacterium | reverse complement strand
ATATGGCGCATTACGACGCCGATGGTGCAGGAGCCATCCACACCATCCGCAGGGGCGACCTGACCCAGTGCATGCACACCGGCATCGGTGCGACCCGCCCCCTGAACCAGAATGCCACTCTCGCCAAGCCTGGCGAGCGCCGTCTCAAGCGCCCCTTGTACCGAGGGCATATCGTTTTGTCGCTGCCAGCCCTTATAGGGGCTGCCATCATATTCGATGAGAAAACTGTAGCGGGCCATTTCACGTCAACCGGGTGCCGGCGGCGAGGGCATTGCCGCGCAAGAACGCCGCACCATCCAGTGTTTTGGACCCGGCACGCTGTAGGCGTTGCAGTTGAACGCTGCCCTCACCACAGGCAATCGTCAGTTCATCGTCCAACACTTCGCCCGCTGCGCCGCTTTGATTTGAGCAACGCGCCTGCAATACCTTTACCCGTTCAGGTTTCTTGCCAAACGACATCTCGCACCAGGCGCCGGGAAAGGGTGACAGGCCCATAATATGTCGCACCACCTGATGTGCGGACCGGGTCCAGTCAATGCGGGTCTCGGACTTCTTAATCTTCGCAGCGTAGGTGACACCCTCCTCCGCCTGCGGCGTCAATTGAAGTTCGCCTGCCTCCAGCTGTGACATGGCCATCGCCATCAGTTTCGCACCGGATTCAGCCAGCTGATCGTGCAGTGATCCGGCAGTCGTTGCAGCATCGATGGTTACGCGATGGGTCAGCGCCACCGGTCCGGTGTCCAAACCGGCTTCCATCTGCATCACCATGACACCGGTTTCACCGTCGCCCGACATTATCGCCCTTTGAATCGGGGCCGCGCCTCGCCAACGCGGCAACAGCGAGGCATGGCCGTTAAAACAGCCATATTTGGGCGCGTCCAGTATGGCCTGCGGTAACAGCA
The DNA here is from genome assembly GCA_011087605.1 of Hyphomicrobiales bacterium. Taxonomy (GTDB): domain Bacteria; phylum Pseudomonadota; class Alphaproteobacteria; order Rhizobiales; family Rhizobiaceae; genus Pseudahrensia. The sequence continues at coordinate 60,501 of JAALLE010000013.1, read as the reverse complement.
TTCCATAAGCCACGACAACGGCGACATCCGCCTTTAGCGAGGTAAACTGTTCTGCTTCTGCATCATCCTTCAGCGACAGGGGCGTATGGACCGGGATGCCCTTGGCTTCGGCGGCTTGATGGACTGGCGATTTCACCAGCTCCAGCCCGCGCCGCCCAGCTGGTCGCGGTGGCTGAGAATAGCAGGCAACAACTTCGTGCCCACACTCTAACAAGGCCATCAGCGTCGGCACCGAGAAATCCGGCGTGCCCATGAATATGATGCGCAAAGCCATCGCTCAGCCGATGAATTTCTTGCCGGACTGCTTGGCAATCTTGGTGAATTTGCGGATCACCATGTCCCGCTTCAGCTTCGAGATATGGTCGATGAACAGCGCCCCGTTGAGGTGGTCATATTCATGCTGAATGACCGTCGCCAGCAATCCATCGGCTTCCAAAACCTGCTGCTCACCATCGCGATCGAGATATTTGACCGTACATTGGGCCGGGCGTTCTACTTCGGCATAATAATCAGGGATTGACAGACAACCTTCCTCATAAACGCTGCATGCATCGGAAAACGCAACAATTTCCGGATTGATCAGAAAAATTGGGTCCCGCACAGGCTCTGCAATTTCAGTCTCCGGCTCGCCGACGACCTGATCTTCTTCGGTCTCCTGTTCTTCATCCGGTTGCTTTGCACAATCGACTGTAAAAATGCGCAGCGGTTCGCCAACCTGCACTGCGGCAAGTCCAATTCCCGGCGCGTCATACATGGTTTCCAGCATGTCATCGAGAAACCGGCGCAGCTCATCATCCACCCGTTCAACCGGCTTGGATTGTCGGCGCAACACCGGATCAGGAACATGGACAATAGGTAAGATCGACATGGCGGTGAGATAAGGGCTGCGGCGCGGCGGGTCAAGCGGCGAGTCGAGCGGCGAGTCGGGCGCCGCTTTGTCTTGTTTCCAGCCAGAAAATCGAAATGAGGAATGCCGCTTCGTTCTCGTTTTATTCTCAATTGCGAATCAGATAGGCTGACACAATGGAACAATTACAGCTCAGCCAGGAATTCATCTGGATTGGTCAAACCGTGCTGACCCGTGGTGACGCGCTCGCGATCATCGCCGGCCTCGTATTAATTGGCGCACTGGTCCTGCTGGTTTCGATCTGGCGAACCACCAGGAAACGTCTGGCCCAGGAAGAAACACTGCGGGCAATCAACGAGGAAAGAACGCGTGAAGCCGAATTGCGCATGGCCGAACTGGTGGCCACCCAAAATGAACTTTCCGGCCATCTGGCCGCGATGCAGCAAAATGTCACGTCGTCCCAGACGGCCTTTTCCAAACAGCTGGACGAACGCCTGTCTGCGGTGACGGGGCGGGTTTCCCAATCACTCACCGACACCACCAAAACCACCCAGGAAAGCCTCACCAAGTTGCAGGAACGACTGGCCGTCATCGACACCGCACAAAGCAATATCCAAAATCTGGCTCAGGATGTGGTCGGCCTGCAATCCATTCTGCAGAACAAGCAGACCCGTGGCGCATTCGGGCAAAGTCGCATGGAAACCATTGTTCAGGATGGCCTTCCCATGGGCGCATTTGAATTTCAGGCGACTCTATCCAACGGAACCCGCCCCGATTGCACGATCAAGATGCCGAATCAGGCACCGGCACTGGTGATTGACGCAAAGTTTCCCCTGGAGGCGTGGAACCTGATGAAGGATGCCGAAACTCCCGAGCAGGTCAAAATCGGTGCCACCCAGTTTCGTCGCGATATGGAGGTCCATATCAAAGATATTTCAAGCAAATATCTGATTGCCGGGGAAACTCAGGACACGGCATTCATGTTTGTGCCATCTGAATCGATCTTCGCCGAAGTTCATGAGAATTTCGAAAACGTCGTGCAACGAGCCCACAAGGCGCGCATCGTTATTGTCTCGCCTTCGCTGCTATTGCTGTCGATACAGGTGATTCAGGCCGTATTAAAAGACGCCCGTATGCGGGAACAGGCTCATCTCATTCAGGGCGAGGTGATCAAATTCACCGAAGACCTGTCACGGCTCGATGACAGGGTGCGCAAGCTGCAATCCCATTTTGTCTCCACCGCCAAAGATATTGATCAAATCCTTATCTCGACCGAAAAGCTGACCCGCCACGGCGCCAAGATCGAATCTCTGGAATTTGGTGCTGCCTCACAAGAACCCGATCAGGAAGAATTGCCTGGAAAGCCCTTCCTGCGTGCCATCGACGGTGGTGACAGCGGCGGCAGTGGCGGCGGCGGCGGAGAATAGCGGCGGCGGGAGCAGCCCGGCGCACATGCGTCGCTCCACGGAGCGCAGGGAGAAACCGCGAAGCGGTGCAGCCCGACAGCGTGAGCACAAACAAAAAGGCCGCCCGGTAAGTACCGGACGGCCTTTTGTTTTTTTACAACTTTATGAATTCAGCTTAGCCAGCTGGGCAGGCGCTGTCGCTCATATAGTCGTGGACTTTGACTTTACCAGATTTAATGTCAGCGCTGGCAGCATCAACGGCTGCCTGCATGTCGGCATCAACAAGGCTCTTGTTGTTGTCGTCCATGGCGTATCCAACACCACCGGCCTTCAGATCGAGCACGTTGAAACCGGTGCTCCAGCTGTCGTTCTTGACGTCCATAAAGGCGTTGTAAACGGCGTTATCAACGCGTTTCAGCATGGAAGTGAGAACTTTGCCGGGATGCATGCCATTCTGGTTTGAATCCACACCAATTCCGAGCTTGCCAGCGTCAGCTGCAGCCTGCAACACGCCGATGCCGGTACCACCAGCGGCGTGATAAACAACGTCAGCACCACGGTCGAACTGTGACTTGGCGAGTTCCGCACCTTTCACCGGATCGTTCCAGGCAGCACCGGTTGTACCGGTCATGTTCTGGAAAACTTCAGCATCAGCCTTAACCGACTTGACGCCCTGCACATAGCCACAGGCAAATTTGCGGATCAGCGGAATGTCCATGCCACCAATAAAACCGACTTTGCCTGTTTTTGAAGCCTTGGCCGCCATCACACCGACAAGGTATGAACCTTCATGTTCGGTAAACAGGATCGAGCGAACGTTTGGTTTATCAACAACCATGTCGACGATGCCGAATTGAGTGTCTGGAAACTCACCAGCAATCTTTTCAAGCGCTGCAGCCCAGGAAAAGCCGATCACAACAATTGGATTATGACCATCACGGGCAAAGCGGCGCGCCGACTGTTCGCGTTGGGCATCGTTCTGGATTTCAAAATCCTTATAGGCGATGCCGGTTTCGGCTTTGAAGCGTTCCGCTCCGGTATAGGCAGATTCATTGAACGACTTGTCGTTTTTGCCCCCCAGATCGTAAATCACTGCGGGTTTTACGTCGGCAGCATAAGCCGCAACAGCAGAAAATGCCGCTGCAGTCATGCCAAGGATGAGTTTTTTCATGAGCTAATTCCTTCCCAGGGTTTCCCTGATATAATTATTAATTTTTTGGCGCGTTGAGACGCAATACGGCAAATGTAAGCTTGAAACCCCACCCGCAATATTGCTCCTGCCCATAGAGCAGCAACACGCATGGGGAAAAGTCTTGCACGTTTGCAGTGACTTTGCATAGCTTTTGTGAAGCATTTTCACAGACATGGGTCATTAGCTGATAAAGAGACTGGAACTGTTTTGTATTTGCAATTAGACCAGCCCTGCAGGTTTCTAAGTTGAACGTTCCAGGGCTTTACGTATCCATGTCTGATACTCCCGATCTCGAATTCCCGGTTTTGATTGGTGATATTGGTGGCACCAATGCGCGCTTTCAGATCATCGAACAGCGAAATGGAGATGTCATCGAATTCGATCCGGTACGTACTGCAGACTTTGACAGCCTGGAACAATCAATTTCACATTCAGTATTGTCTTCGACAAAGCTCCAGCCCCGATCCGCAGTTATCGCTGCCGCCGGCCCGATCACGTCTGATGGTCTCAATCTGACCAATTGTCATTGGAACATAATACCCGATCAGTTTCTGCGCCTTGCAACATTTGAACAATTGGTGCTGATGAATGATTTTGAAGCCCAGGCGCTGGCGCTACCCTATCTGGGAAACACAGATGGTGTCATTTTGGGGGATGGTGGTGCCCTTGGCAGCAACGCCACCAAAGCAGTTCTGGGGCCGGGCACAGGATTGGGAGTTGGCCTGCTGGTTCGGGCTGCCGGCAAGTGGATTCCGGTGGCAGGCGAAGGCGGGCACGTGGATTTGGGACCTCGCAATCCCCGAGAAGCCCAAATTTGGCAACATCTGGAAACTCTCGAGGGTCGGGTATCTGCAGAACAAGCCGTCTGCGGTGACGGGTTGGTTAATCTGTACAGGGCCTGCTGCGCTGCAGATGGCGTTAAACCCGGTCTTCAAACTCCCGCTGAAATTTCGATTGCCGCAATGCAAACTGATAATGAGCAAGCAGAGGAAGCCCTGTCGCTGTTCTGCACGACATTGGGTCGCATCGCCGGTGACCTGGCGCTGACATCAATGGCCATGGGTGGCGTGTATATCAGCGGTGGCATTGCGCAAAAAATATTGCCCTACCTGAAGTCCAGCGACTTCCGCAGTAATTTCGAAGACAAAGCGCCGCACGGCGAACTGATGCAGCAAATTGCAACACTCATTGTCACCCATCCCCTGCCTGCCCTGTTGGGGCTGGCAGCTTTCGCCAATGCGCCTCAAACTTTCCTGATCGACCTTTCGCATCGCAATTGGCAACGCGATGTGTGAAATCCGGCGCCACTACTGACAAAAACACGTGCGACATTTTGATAAATCAATCGATTTGATTGATAATCGCGATAGTCTATAACATCGCCACCCGTAAGTTCCATCGGATAACGTATCCGTATCCAGCAAGGCCAGTGTATTGATAAAGAATCTGCTTGGCATCTTACTGAAGTCCAAGAATGATATGGGTGTTTTCCAACGCATGGCCGTTGAAAACTTCACCACCCATCGGCGCGATTACCTGATCGCCGGATTTTGCCTTTTAGTGATTGCCGGAACCACCGCCTACAGCGCCTGGCTGATGGGGCCGGTGGTAAAAGATGTCTTTTATGGCAACAATTTCAACAGAGCTCTGGTCCTGTCGGCTACAATTGTCGCGATATTTCTGATCAAGGGTGCGATGACCTATTTTCAATCGGTCATCCTTAACCGCATCGGTAATGCGATCGTTGCCCGGTACCAACGGCGAATTTTTGCCCATCTGCTGGACCTTGATGTCGACTTTTTCACCCGCCAGCACTCGGCAACTCTCGTCAGCCGCATCAATCAGAATATTCTGGGCGTCCGTGACATGCTCAATACGGTTATTCTGGGCTACCTGCGGGATATGGTGACACTTATCGGACTGATTGGAGTCATGGTCTATCGCGATCCGGTCATGTCATCAGCTGTCTTCGTCATCGGACCGGCGGCATTGTGGGTTCTTGCCAAATATGCCAACCGGGTCAAAGTCATTGCCCGACAGGAAGTACAGATAAATGCCCAGGTCGCCACGGCGATGCAGGAGGCGTCCCATGGCATTACGGTGATCAAGGCATTCACCATGGAAAATCAGCTGCGCGAGAAGCTCAACGGTCTGACCAAGCTTGCCGAAAAGCGTTCCAACAAGATTGCACGGATTACTGCACGAACCAGTCCTTTGATGGAAACCATTGCCGGTTTTGCGATCGCAGCCGTTATTGCCTATGGCGGATGGCGAGTGATCCATCATGGCTATGAACCCAGTGATCTGACGTCATTTATCACTGCGCTGCTGCTGGCATATGAGCCGGCCAAAAAACTGGCTCGTCTGCGGGTAACGCTGGAGCGATCTCTGGTCAATGCCCGGATGATCTACGAAATACTCGACACACCAGCGCCGAACCGGCCGAGCGACACGCAACCAACCGATAAAGCGACGGCAACGGCGGGCGATATCGAATTCTCCAATGTCACATTTAGGTACAACGAACAAAATGGTAATTTAGGCGAGGTTTTTGACGCTCCACTGCTCAAGGCACCTCCGGTCATCAGCGAATTGTCTTTTATTGCCAAGGCCGGCAAGACCACGGCTCTGGTCGGCCCATCCGGAGGTGGAAAATCAACCATCATTTCACTGCTGCAGCGTTTTTATGATCCGGAGACCGGCACCATTTCGGTGGACGGCAAGGACATCTCCGAACTGGACACCAACGACCTACGTTCAAATTTTGCCTATGTCTCGCAAAATCCCATTCTGTTTCAGGGAACCGTGCGCGACAATCTGCGATACGCCCGACCAGATGCGACAGATCTGGAAATAGAGACCGCGGCCCGCAGCGCCCAGGCACACGATTTCATCACCGCTCTTCCTGATGGGTATGAAACACCGCTTGGCGAAAATGCTACCAACCTTTCCGGTGGTCAGCGTCAACGCCTGTCGATTGCCCGGGCAATCGTCCGCAACGCACCCATATTGCTGCTCGACGAGGCGACATCCGCTCTCGACAACCAGTCTGAGGCCCTGGTGCAGGCTGCCCTCGATCAGCTGATGAAGGGCCGTACCACATTGGTTATTGCTCATCGACTTTCCACGATCTCCAATGCCGATGCCATTTTGGTGATTGACAGCGGGCGGGTTGTCGATCAGGGCAAGCATGACGATCTGGTGGCCAAGAAAGGTGGGGTTTATGCAGCGCTGCACAGGGTTGGTGGCGCCTGACATCGAAACCAGACCACCGACGCAAAACATGAGGAATATCTAGTATGAAACTTGTAGTAGTTGGGGCGGCCGGACGTATGGGCCAAACCCTTATCCGCGCGGTGGATGCCGTGGAAGGTGTCAGTGTTTCAGCAGCTATAGAGTTATCCGGCTCCCCCCATCTGGGCAAGGACTCCGGAGAGTTGGCCGGTATTGGCACCAATGGTGTTGCGGTTACCGATGATGCGCTAACCGCCTTTGCCGCAGCAGACGGTGTGCTCGACTTCACAATTCCCAAAGCATCGGTTGAATTTGCCGGTCTCGCTGCTCAAGCCCGCATTGTCCACGTCATTGGTACCACCGGGTGCAGTGCCGAAGACGAAGCCAAATTCAGCGCTGCAGCCCGCCATGCCAGGATTGTCAAATCCGGCAATATGAGCCTTGGGGTCAATCTGCTCGCCGTGCTGGTACGTCAGGCGGCCAGGGCGCTGGCAGCATCAGATTTTGATATCGAAGTGCTGGAAATGCACCACAAACACAAGATCGACGCTCCATCGGGAACAGCTCTGCTGCTGGGTGAAGCCGCAGCGGCCGGTCGCAACGTCAATCTGTCCGAGCACGAAGTCAAAGTGCGGGACGGAATAACCGGTGCGCGGGATGAAGGTGCCATCGGATTTGCTACTCTACGTGGCGGTTCCGTTATCGGCGAACATTCAGTGATGTTTGCCGGCGAAGGCGAAACAATCGAAATTACTCATCGGGCAACCGATCGGCTGCTCTTCGCGCGTGGCGCGGTCAAGGCTGCGCTTTGGGCGCATGACAAAAAGGCCGGACGCTACGACATGCTCGACGTGCTGGGTCTTGAAAGGGATTAAAAATGTCTGGAACTCTCGTACTCGTTCGCCACGGCCAGAGCGAATGGAATAAACTCAACCTGTTCACCGGCTGGAGGGACCCCGACCTGACCGAACAGGGCACCGAGGAAGCAATTGAAGCTAGTCATACACTTGCCGAAGAAGGCATCAAATTCGATATCGCCTTCACGTCGGTACTGCAGCGCGCCGAAAAAACCTGCCAGCATATTCTTGATGGTGTCGGCCAGTCCGATCTTGAGACCATCCACGATCAGGCACTCAACGAGCGCAATTACGGCGACCTTGCAGGTCTCAACAAGGATGACGCCCGCAAGAAGTGGGGTGAAGAACAGGTGCATGTCTGGCGCCGCTCCTACGCCACACCACCTCCCGGCGAGGAAGGGGAAAGCCTGCGGGACACGGGCGCGCGCGTCTGGCCCTATTACATGAGTGCAATTCTTCCCCGCGTGTTGCGAGGTGAAACCGTTTTGGTCGCCGCCCACGGGAATTCTCTTCGCTCACTCGTCATGGTGCTTGATGGTATGACCCAAGACACGATTACCAAGCTGAATCTGGGAACCGGCATTCCGATGATCTACAAGCTCAATGCCGATTCAACCGTAGCGGACAAAAGAGTGCTGGGAGATATGAGCGGCGCTCACTGATGATCAGACGCTGATCACCTCAAAACGTTCTACAATCCTGTCCAGCAAACGCTGGGCAACTTGCTCCTTGGAAGCTTTCGGCCAGGCCTCATCGCTGGACTTTGAGATCAGAACAACTGAGTTCTGATCACCGCCAAAAACGTTGTTTTCAGGCGAAACATCATTGGCAACAATCCAGTCGGCGCCTTTTTTAGCCAGCTTTGCCCGGGCATGATCCACCAGGTTCTCAGTTTCGGCGGCAAACCCTATCACCAGATCCGGGCGATCCTTTTTAAGGGTGCCAACGGACTTCAAAATGTCGGGATTCTCGACAAATTTCAGTGCCGGCAATTCACCATCTTCACCCTTCTTTATCTTTTCATCTGCCTGAACATCCACCCGCCAATCAGCAACGGCCGCGACAAAAATTGCTATGTCAGCCGGCAGAGAACGTTCCACGGCCTGCTGCATGTCCAAAGTCGAAGTGACATTCACTACTGTAACATCTGCCGGGTCATCAAGGCTAACCGGGCCGGATACCAAAATTACATCCGCTCCGGCATCCGCCAGTGCCGCGGCGATAGCGTGACCCTGCTTGCCGGATGAATGATTGGAAATATAGCGCACCGGATCGATATCTTCGCGTGTCGGCCCCGACGTGATCACCGCCCGCTTGCCGGCAAGTGGTTTTGGCCGGTCATCAAGCATCGCCTCGACGCGATGCAGGATTTCCATCGGCTCGGCCATGCGACCCAAGCCAGCTTCTCCGGATTCCGCCATCTCCCCCCGATTGGGGCCGACAAACTGGATACCATCACCCGTCAGAATATCAACATTGCGCAAGGTGGCAGGGTTTTCCCACATGGCAGGGTTCATGGCAGGTGCGATCAATATTTCACACGAAGCAGCAAGCAGCACCGTGGAAGCCAGATCATTGGCCAGCCCACTGGCCATCTTGGCCATCAGATCAGCCGTGGCGGGCGCCACGATTATAAGATCAGCTTCCCGCGCCAGCCGGATATGGCCAATGTCCTGTTCGGTATCCCTGTCCCAAATATCAGTAAACACGGTTTCGCCGGTCAACGCCCCAACGGTCATTGGCGTCACAAACTGTTGGGCGGCCTGGCTCATCACGCAGCGCACCCGCGCTCCCCGTTCCCGCATGCGCCGGATCAGATCGAGACATTTGTAAGCAGCAATCCCACCGCCGATTATCAGCAATATGGATTTATCCTGGAGAGTTTGCGTAATCATCATCTGCCCATTCAACTACACAATGTGGTTCCACACCAGCGCAACCACACCCAGCGCAATCACCCACAGCGCCACGCGCCCGGAACGGGAGTGCTGAGCTTCGGCTTTACCAATCGCCTCGATGGTCAGTTTATCCAGCCGCACACCATTGCGGGACATCTCATCAATTTCGTGGCTTAACTTCTCTGCACGGGTTGCCATATCCGGGGCCAGTTGCACCATTCGGCCAACCGCATGCAGTCCGTCGCGGGCCTCTTCAAGCTTGCCCAATGGGCCAATCAATCGTTGCACATAATGGGCGACGACCGGTTCGGCCGACTTCCACATATTGAATTTTGGATCCAGCTTTCGCGCCACCCCTTCCACCACAACCATGGTTTTCTGCAACAGCAGCAACTGGGGTTGAGTCTTCATGTCGAACAATTCGGTTACCTCAAACAACAGCGTCAGCAACCGTGCCATCGATACTTTATCGGCTTCCTGACCGTGAATGGGTTCACCGATCGCCCGGATCGCCTGGGCAAAACTCGCCACGTCATGATGATCGGGCACATATCCAGCCTCGAAATGAACTTCCGCAACACGCATATAATCGCGGGTAATAAAGCCATACAATATTTCTGCCAGATAGCGGCGTTCGGCTTTACCCATCCGCCCGGCAATGCCGAGGTCTACCGCGACGATATCAGACGACTGGTCGACAAACAGATTGCCCGGATGCATGTCAGCGTGGAAAAAGCCGTCCCGAAGAACGTGTCTCAAAAAGCTCTGGTTCAGCGCATTGGCAATCGCTGCAAGATCGTGTCCAGCCGCACTCAGTTCCTCCACATGGGTAAACTTGGTCCCATCGACCCAGTCCATGGTGACGCAATCGCGTCCGGTACGTTCCCAGTCGACCCCTGGCACGCGAAAGCCTTCGTCATCAGCAGTATTTTCACCCATTTCTGAAAACGCTGCCGCTTCCAATCGCAGGTCCATTTCAAGCTTGGCCGACTTGGCCAACATATCGACCACAAGAACCGGCTGCAGGCGCTGGGCAGATTCGATGTATTTTTCCATCAACCGGGCAGCGCTGTAAAATGTTGTCAGGTCACGGTGGAAACGCGCTCTGACACCGGGGCGGATAACCTTTACTGCGACTTCATAGTGACCGGTTTCATCACCTTCGTGATCAATTGTTGCCTTATGCACTTGCGCCACGGAAGCTGCTGCAATGGCCGGGCTGAACGACGAGAACATTTCTTCAACCGGATGTCCCAGCGTCGCTGCAACCATTTGCTTGGCCTGGTCGACACCAAACGGTTCCATCTGATCCTGCAGCAGCTCCAGGTCAAGGGCAATCGAAGCACCGACAACATCCGGTCGTGTGGCCAAAAATTGCCCCAACTTGACCCAGCTCGGACCCAGACGGTTCAGCGCCTTGGACAGGTTTTCCGACTGCAATTGGTCTTTCGCACGGCGGCGTTCAACAAGGCGCGCGACCGATTTGGCAATGCGTACCGGCGGCGGGGCCCCTTCTTCGGGCAGAGCTGTGACCACCCCTTCCCGCATAAGGACATAAACCGCTCTTAAAAGCGAAAAACCGGCTCGGATATTCGACATGGGTTCTTAAATCTTCCAGCCAGAATGCAATGCGACGATGCCACCCGACATATTTCGAAAACTCACCCTTTCAAAGCCTGCGTCGGAAATATAGTCGGCGAACCGCTGCTGATTGGGAAATTTGCGGATGCTCTCCACCAGATATTGATAGCTTTCAGCATCTCCGGTCACGGCCCGCCCGATTGGTGGGATCGCGCTGAAAGACCACATGTCATAAAATTTATCGAGCATTGGCACATCAACCTCGGAGAATTCCAATACCAGCAATTGCCCGCCCGGTTTTAAAACCCGGTAGGCTTCCGCCAAAGCATGGTCGATGCGCGGTACATTACGAATGCCAAACGCCACCGTGTAGGCGTCAAATTCATTATCCGCGAAAGGCAAATCTTCAGCATTGGCCTCAATAAAATTCACATTTTCTCCAAGACCGGCTTTCTCGGCTCTTTGGCGGCCAACCTCCAACATGGACCCATTGATATCGAGAACTGTGACATGAGCGGCGCGGTCAGAGGCTTCCACAAGGCGAAATGCAATATCTCCTGTACCCCCGGCAACATCGAGAGACCGCCAACCGGGCCGCTTGGAGGGTGCAGCCTTGGTCACCATGGCATCTTTCCACAAACGATGGACGCCAAGCGACATGATGTCGTTCATCACGTCATAGCGGCCTGCAACTGAATGGAAGACATGATTGACCTTATCCTGCTTTTCCCCCTCGCCGACCTGGCTGAATCCATAGGCCGTGCTCATCTGTTCCGGCAAACTTGTGCGGCTGCTGTTTTGAGGATTTTTCATGACCGGCGTCCAATCCGAATTTACTGGCTTGGATATAGGCGAATTCAACCGAATATTCCATGCGCTAGAACGACCTGTTGTCGATTCCGGTTAAAATAGGTGCAAGTTTGGTATTCGCTCACTTGCAAACAGCTTTGCCCTTTGGTTTCGATTGATCAATCACCTTGAGTTCGGCTAAAGCACCCGCAGGCAATCACGCAGGAATTTGCAAAGTGCACCAATCATTCATCATCGCCATTGATGGCCCGGCGGCTTCCGGCAAAGGGACTTTGGGCCGACGTCTGGCCCAGGAACTCGGCCTGCCGCATCTGGACACCGGGTTGACCTATCGGGCGGTTGCTCATGCGTTGCTGACAGCGGATGAGGCACTGGATGATGAACCAACGGCCATTGCCGCCGCACGCAGGGTCGACTTGAGAAAGCTCGACCGCTCGGTGCTGTCGGATCACAACATCGGAAGCGCCGCTTCCAAAGTCGCGGCTATGTCAGGTGTTCGAAAGGAACTCGTAGAATTGCAGCGCCAATTTGCCCAAACACCGCCCGGAGCAATTCTTGATGGCCGCGATATTGGCACAATTGTTTGCCCCGGTGCTGCGGTCAAGTTCTACGTCACCGCCTCGCCGCAAGAACGTGCCCGCCGCCGCTGGAATGAAATTCAGCTGCGCGGAGAGGATGCAGATTTTGATGATATTCTGGCAGATATCGCCGTCCGCGACGCGCGCGACATGGGACGCGACGACAGTCCTTTGAAGCCGGCTGAAGATGCCCACTTGCTCGATACGTCACAAATGGATATAGAAACCGCGTTCCAGCAAGCTTTGCGCATTGTTATGCAAGCCAGAACCAGCTGAAAACGTCCGGGTTATCCGTTCCATCCTTGATGGAACTAATTGAAAATTAAGATTTTTCAAGGATGCCCATTAACTCGCAAACCGGCCTTTCGCTCTTTTGCACCCAATTTTGAGGCCTGTTTCAGGTCTCAAAAAAGCTTTCACCAATCGAAGGCGGGGCGAAATCAGCCGATAAAATGAAACACAAACCCCGGTGCACATTCCCGCATTTTGATATTTGCGGTGAATTTCGGAGCATAAATTGTCAGATATGAACCCCTCAATGGAGGACTTTGCAGCCCTCCTCGACGAATCCCTTGCCGCGCATTCCATTCAGGAAGGCACGGTTGTTCAGGGAACCGTCACTGCCATCGAAAAAGACATGGCAATCATCGATGCAGGCCTGAAAGTTGAAGGCCGCGTTGCATTGAAAGAATTCGGTTTTGGCGCCAAAGACGGCGGCCTGAAAATCGGCGATTCAGTAGAAGTTTACCTTGAGCGCGTTGAGAACGCGATGGGCGAAGCCGTCCTGTCGCGCGACAAAGCACGTCGCGAGGAAAGCTGGGTCAAGCTTGAGAAGAAATTCGAAGCTGAAGAAAAAGTCGAAGGACAGATCTTCAACCAGGTCAAAGGTGGCTTCACCGTCGATCTGGATGGTGCAACTGCCTTCCTGCCACGTTCGCAGGTGGATATCCGCCCAATTCGCGACGTGACACCTTTGATGAATACACCCCAGCCTTTCCAGATCCTGAAAATGGACCGTCGCCGTGGTAACATCGTTGTTTCTCGCCGTACCGTTCTGGAAGAGAGCCGTGCGGAACAGCGTTCAGAAATCGTCCAGAACCTGGAAGAAGGTCAGACAGTCGAAGGCGTCGTCAAGAACATCACCGATTATGGTGCATTTGTTGACCTTGGCGGCATTGACGGCCTGTTGCACGTTACCGACATGGCCTGGCGCCGTGTTAATCACCCAACCGAAATCCTGACCATTGGCCAGACTGTCAAGGTTCAGATCATCCGGGTGAACCAGGATACACACCGTATCTCACTGGGCATGAAACAGCTGGAAAGCGATCCATGGGATTCAATTGGTGCCAAATACCCAATCGACACCAAGGTTACCGGCCGTATCACCAACATCACCGATTACGGTGCGTTTGTGGAGCTGGAGCCAGGCATTGAAGGCCTGATCCACGTTTCTGAAATGTCCTGGACAAAGAAGAACGTTCACCCCGGCAAGATCGTTTCAACTTCTCAGGAAGTCGAAGTCATCGTTCTGGAAGTCGATCCTTCAAAGCGCCGTATTTCACTGGGTCTGAAACAGAACCTGTCGAACCCATGGGATACATTTGCCGATCAGTTCCCACAGGGCACTGTTGTTGAAGGCGAAGTCAAAAACAAAACCGAATTCGGTCTGTTCATTGGCCTCGACGGAGATGTTGACGGCATGGTTCATCTGTCCGATCTGGACTGGAACCTGTCCGGCGAAGATGCCATCGAAAACTTCAACAAGGGTGACATGGTGAAAGCCGTGGTTCTCGATGTTGACGTTGACAAAGAGCGCATCTCGCTCGGCATCAAGCAACTCGACGGTGCCGATCCGATGGACGGTGGCGACGGTGGCGAAATTCGCAAGAATTCAATCGTCACTGCTGAAGTCACCAAGGTCACCGATGGTGGTCTGGAAGTTCAGATCGTCGACACCGAGATCGACGCGTTCGTCAAGCGTTTCGACCTGTCACGCGACCGCGACGAGCAGCGCCCAGAGCGTTTCTCTGTTGGTCAGAAGATCGACGCCCGCGTCACCCTGTTCGACAAGAAGAACCGCAAGGTCAACCTGTCGATCAAGGCGCTGGAGATCGCCGAAGAGAAAGAAGCCGTCAAACAATACGGTTCTTCCGATTCAGGCGCATCGCTCGGCGACATTCTCGGTGCGGCTCTGAAAGACCGCGAAGGCGACGCCGAATAACGGCGAGCGGCGAGCGGCGAGCTGCAAACGGCACCCGTCGCTAGAACAATATTTGAATGGGCCTGCGAGCAATTGCGGGGCCATTTTTTTGACACAATGTCGGGTCATGGCACTCAATTCGACCGCCAGATCAATTTATGGACCACCCCGATGACGAGACCATCCTACGCCGCATTATTGACCACGCTAGCGCTGCTCCTTGCCACGCCAGCTCAGGCCGCCACCCAATGTGGCAAAGCATCCTGGTATGCGATGACCTCCAAAACCGCCAGCGGAGAGCGCGCCAGTCCGAATACGATGACCGCTGCTCACCGAACGCTTCCCTTTGGCACCAAGGTTCGGGTGACCAACCAGCGCAATGGCCGTTCGGTGATCCTGCGCATCAACGACCGGGGACCGTTCGTGAAGGGCCGGGTTATTGACGTGACCAAAAAAGCCGCCGCCAAACTGGGGTTTCTCAATTCTGGCTGGACCCGCGTTGCGGTCACTTCACCTGACAAAAAACCCGGGCGTCGTGCTTGCGGATAATTGCCGGAACCTGCGTGCTTGCAATTGCCCGGGGGTGACGCCAAACACACTGCATGACGCGACAATTTCACAATACCCGGTTTGATGACAACGATCTGTTGTATTCCCAGCAGTTCCAGGACCACTATTATTCTCGCCATGACGGACGTTTAGAGTGTCGGCATGTGTTTCTGGATGGCAATGATCTGCCGCAACGCTGGGTCAATCGACCCAAGTTCACAATTGGCGAACTGGGTTTTGGAACAGGTCTCAATTTTCTGGTCACCTGGCATTTGTGGCAACAAAAGCGGCAACCCGGACAACAGCTGACATTTCTGTCGGTCGAAGGTTTTCCCCTCGATGTTGAGACTGCGCGTCACGCGTTGAGCCAATGGACGCAACCCAAAGAGCTTGTCGAACTCGCCGCCATCCTGTTGGAAAGTTGGGATGATACTTCTCGCCCTCTGCAAATAGATGCGCAAACCACCTTGCAAGTACATCACAATCCCGTCGAAAAGGCGTTGCAGGAATTTTCCAAAACCGACGCATGGTTTCTGGACGGATTTGCCCCTGCAAAAAATCCAGACATGTGGTCACCGCAGGTCATGCAACTGGTTGCAGATCGCACGGCCCCCGGCGGCACCTTCGCCAGTTACACTGCAGCCGGGTGGGTACGGCGCAATCTCGAGGATGCGGGGTTTACGGTGGTAAAACGCCCGGGATTCGCCAGTAAACGGGACATGATTGCCGGAGTATTGCGATGATTGTCGTGGTTGGGGCTGGAATTGCGGGTCTGTCGCTGGCTTATGAAATATGTCGACGCAGTGCCACGGTCACGGTGCTGGAGTCTGACACCATCGCCAGCGGTGCCAGCGGTGTTGCCACCTCATACCTCGAACCTCGACTCGGCAATACGGCCATGCGGGCGATTGAGCGGGAGGCGATGTTGCGATGGCCGAACTATGCCGAACATCTCGAGAATATCAGCGGCCTCTCGGTCGGGTTTCGTCGCGAAGGCCAGCTTGAGATTGCCTTGCAGGATGATCTGAAGAAATTCCACAAGGATCTCAAAGCCCGCGCGGAACAAAATGAGCCATTTGAATTGCTCACTCCGCAATCTGCACAAAAATTGGAACCGGAAATCTCCGGAAATATTGCTTCTGCCGCCTTTTTGCCAAATGTTCGCTGGGTAACCGGCAAAAAAATATGCCAGGCACTCGCGATGGCCGTCGAAAACGCAGGCGGGCAGATCAAACAAGGCGTGGCGGTCACGGCACTCGAACAAACAGGTGGACGGGTTGTCCTCTCCACAAATGACGGCTCAATAATCGATGTCGAAAAACTTGTCCTGTGCACCGGCATGGGGGCTGCCACCATTTCCGGTCTGCCAGCTGACATTCCACAAAGCCGAGCGGTGCGGGGTGTCAATCTGATCGTTGATCAATCACCGTTGACCAGTCCCCTCACTCACTTGATCAAACATCACCGGGGCAATCTGTGCCCGCGAGAAAACAGTCAATTGATTGTTGGTACCACATACGAAGCGGGGGAAACTTCGTTGGATCCCGGGCCGGAAATTGTCGAATTTCTATATCAAAACGCTGCACCAATAGTTCCAAAGATCCGCGATCTGCCACTGCTCAAGGTCACGGCCGGGCTGCGCTCAAAGGTTGGTGACGGTAATCTAAGACTTGGACGCTCTGCGATTGCACCCCAGATTTACTACAGTTTAAGCCATGGTGGGGCGGGGTTTTTGCGCGCCCCCGTGATTGCCGATGAACTGGCTGAATTTGTACTTGATGGTAAGCTTGGCACGCTTACCCGGCACCACACTCATAATTGAATTTCCGCTTAGTCCTGCGCGGCCCAGTCGCTGATCAGACGATTGGCAATCGCCATTTGAGCCGGCATGCAATATTGCGGGCTGCCATCATCATTTTGCGGCCCGTTGCCAGCTAGAATCTCTCGCACCTGGGCACGACTGAACCAGCGGCAATCATCGAGCTCGGCTTCATCCTTGATGATTTCGGTTCCCAGCGCTTCACCATAGCACCCGATCATCAATGTATGGGGAAACGGCCATGGCTGGCTGGCGTGATAGGACACTTTGCCGACCCTGATACCGCTTTCCTCAAATGTCTCACGTCGCACCGCCGATTCCATCGTCTCCCCCGGTTCGACAAATCCAGCCAAAGCAGAATACATGCCCGGAATAAAATGATGCGACCGGCCCAGGAGGCATTTATCACCATCCACAGTCAACATAATGACCACCGGATCAGTGCGTGGGAAATGTTCCCTACTGCAGGAAACGCAAACCCGCTTGGCCCCACCTGCCCTCATTTCGCTGGCTTCACCACAACGGGCACAAAACCGATTTGTTGCGTGCCAGGCCAGCATTGCGCCACCATAGGCCGCATTGCCCAGATCCTCGTGTGACAACAGGCTTTGGCGCGCCAGCGACCGGTAATCAATCGCCTTGAATGGTTCCGGCAGTTCAAAATCTTCATCATCAGGATTGATGTCGAGCGGTACAGCCAGCATGTCGTGGCCACCGCTGCTGCCCAGCATGATCGCGCGGTCCAGCCGGGGATGAAATGGCGACAATTCATCGACTGAAAAGGCGCCATTGGGTTCATCGCCTGCAAAAGATACCAAGACCCTCCCACCGGCAAAACCCATCACACAGGTGCCGGGCGCGGCCAAAGCATCTGTGACACAGCTTTCAGAACGATCTTCCGACAGACGATCCAGCCGACCCCCTGAATAGGCAAGGCGGGCGCTGGTTTCTTCGGGGCAATAGTCCGGGTCAAGAAAGGGGCGTGTCAAAGAGGTTTTCTTTCAATTTGCCGACCAGTTCGTCGACCTGAGTTTGATCATATTTCTCGGCCTGACCATGACCCCAAACAGGACCCGGCCAGTTCGCATCACCCTCGCTGCGGGCAATCACATGTATATGCAGTTGCCGGACCATATTGCCAATGGCGGCAATGTTGATCTTGTCACAATTTGCGAAAGATTTCAGCTTCTCGCCAGTCGAAACCGCAATATCCATTACCGCCTGACGAATCTGCGGGTCCATATCGTGCAATTCTTCGGCTCCAACAATTTTGGGAACCACAATCAACCACGGCCAGCGTTGGTCATTCATCAGCAAAATGGTGAGGCCACCATTTTCAAACACGGTAATTGTGTCGTTTTGCAAGCGCGAATCAAGTTGCCATACAGGATCGTTTTTACTCATCCCGACAGTCTATCAGCTGATCCGACATTTCCTACTTGCAATTGGGGGGCACACACATGATATGTTGTCCTCGGAAGGCTGGTTTGTGGACGGTCCACTCGCCAATCGGGTCAGGTCGGGAACGAAGCAGCCCCAACGAGATTCCGGATCGGGTCACGTTAAGCCAGTCTTCCACCCATCTTTTCGCTTGCATGTTGAGCTTGCCATTGCAGACGGGAATATCGAAGACAAAAACAATATTTGGAGCTTCTGCAGGGCGTAATGAGTGACACAAGCGCAGAATCCGAATATCGCGTCCTCGCCCGCAAATATCGCCCTTCAAATTTTGACGACCTGATCGGCCAGGAGCCGATGGTCCGCACGCTGACCAACGCTTTTGCAACCAACAGAATAGCCCAGGCCTATATGCTCACCGGCGTTCGTGGCGTCGGCAAAACAACCGCAGCACGCATTCTGGCGCGGGCGCTGAATTTTGAGTCAGACGATGTCCAACAGCCAACCCTCGATCTTGCCGGGCTCGGCGTTCACTGCGGGTCGATCATGGAGGGCAACCATGTCGACGTTATTGAGATGGACGCCGCATCCCATACCGGTATTGGTGACATTCGAGAGATCATTGCCAGCGTTCGCTACAAACCCGTCTCCGCCCGCTATAAAGTCTACATCATTGACGAGGTTCACATGCTGTCGACGGCGGCCTTTAACGGCTTGCTGAAAACCCTTGAAGAACCCCCGGAACACGTCAAATTCATCTTTGCAACCACCGAAATTCGCAAAGTTCCGATCACCGTCCTGTCACGCTGCCAGCGGTTTGACCTGCGCCGTATTGAAGCCGGAGAACTGACCGACTATTTGGCCAAGATCATTGATCAGGAAGGCGTCAGTGCCGATCCCACCGCGCTTGCCATGATCGCCCGCGCCGCGGAAGGGTCGGTGCGTGATTCACTTTCACTGCTCGATCAGGCCATAGCCCACGCCGCAGGCACGGGTGATGGCAAGGTTGAAGCCGACGCAGTGCGTTCGATGCTCGGACTGGCCGACAGGGCGCGTGTAATCGATCTGTTTGAACAGATTATGAAGGGTGATATTTCTGCCGCCCTGCAGGAACTAAAAGAACAATATGACGTTGGTGCAGATCCGGCGACGGTTCTCACTGATCTTGCCGAATTCGTCCATTTTGTCACGCGCCTGCGCTATGTCGACACGGCACTTAACGATCCATCATTGTCAGAAGATGAAAAAACCCGCGGCAAAGCTTTTTCCGAGCAACTCAGCCCACGAATTTTAGGACGTGCCTGGCAAATGCTGTTGAAGGGCATTGCCGAAGTCCAGGCGTCTCCACGCCCTTTGGCGGCAGCTGATATGGTTTTGGTCCGACTGACCCACGCCGCCGATCTGCCAACGCCTGACGAGGTGATCAAAAAACTGCAAAGCGGCGAACTTTCGCCCCCAACACCCGATAACGCCCCCACTTCCGTCCCGCCAAATGGGGGAACTGCATCTTCACAGGCAGATGCAAATACTTCTGCGTCCACACCCATCAGTGGCGGCGGCGACGGCGGCGGCGGTGGCGGCGGCGTTACGACCATGCGTCAGGTGGCCAATGGACCAACTCTCGTGGTCGACCACGAACCGCAAGTTGCCGAGGCTGAGGCTCCGCTGCAAAGGACGGCCCCGAAACTCGTACCTGTTCCACAATCAACACCCCCACAATCTGATGCCGCATCTCAACAGACCTTTGAACAGGTGTTGAATTTCAATGACTTACTGCAGATCGCTGAAAAAAAACGCGATATTCGCTTCAAACTGATGTTGCGAAATAATTTCAGCGAAATCTCATTTGAGCCCAACCGTATTGAATTTCATCCTGTCGGCAATGCGCCGCGCGACATGGCTCAGATCATCGACGCCCGCCTGCGGCAGTGGACTGGTCAGCAATGGGAGATTGTCGTCGCTGAAATACAGGGCGGTGCGACGATCAAAGAAGTCGAAACCGAAACACGTGAGCGCACATTCGCCCAGGCGGAAACTGATCCCGTGGTTGCAGCGGTCCTCAAGACATTTCCGAAAAGCAAGATTCTCGATGTTCGCTTTCCTGGTCTGGAAACCGAAGATGGCCTGGACGAAGCCTCTGCACAGGATGCAGCGCTCGACAATCCAGACGATGTTGAGGACACCGAAGACACCACCACATCCACCCCGTCCACAGATCAGGAAGATCCGGGCGCAGGTGGGCTGGACGACTATTTCAACTAAAGGAAGATAACGCGATGAAAGACCTGATGGGCATGATGGGTAAAGTCAAAGAACTGCAATCCAAGATGGAAGATATGCAGTCTGAGCTTGAGCAATTGGAAGCAGAAGGCATGAGCGCCGGCGGCATGGTCACCGTGACGCTGAATGGCAAAGGACTGATGAAAGGTCTGACGATTGATCCGTCCCTGTTGCAGCAAGGAGAAGAGGAAATCCTTGAAGATCTGATTATCGCAGCCCACAATGCGGCCAAGTCGCGGTCAGAGGATATTGCCCGCGAAAAGTCGGCTGAACTGACCGTTGGGCTGCCAATCCCTCCCGGCATGAAACTGCCATTTTAGCAGCTTGTCCGATCGATCAATTGGCGCAAACAGAAATTGAGTGCAGCAGGATGAATATCGGCCTCGCCTCCCAACAATCTGGACTTCCGGCAAAGACCATCCGTTATTACGAAGAAATTGCCCTGATAAAACCGCAAAGAGCGGACAACGGCTATCGCGATTATTCCAACAAGGATGTGCATCGCCTGCGCTTTCTGCAGCGGTCACGCAGCCTTGGGTTTTCGATTGAGGAATGTCGGCTGCTGCTATCGCTTTACGAAGACGAACACCGCGCCAGCTCGGATGTAAAATCCCTGGCCGAAGACAAGATTGCCCAGATTGATCGCAAAATCGACGAGCTGAATACGCTGCGTCAAAATCTGTCAATACTTTCAAAAAATTGCCACGGTGATGACCGGCCCGATTGTCCGATTATCGATGATCTCGCAGGCATCAAGGCAAACTGAACAAATAATTTCCAGAGCAACTTCAGGGAGAAGTACAATGAAAAAATATAATCGCAGATCGGGTCTCAAACTCCTCGGTCTTTTGGGGGCGGCGGCAACAGTTTCAGCTGTGTCGACCACCGCATATTCTGCCGATACTGATATCAATGTAGGGGCGCTACGCTTTACCAGCCATGCGGCGAGTTTTGTCGCCATGGAGCGTGGTTATTTCAAAGATGAAGGGCTCAATGTCACCTTCAAGTTCTTTCAGGCCGCACAACCAATGGCCGTCGCCGTTGCCTCCAAAGATGTGGATTATGCCGTGACAGCGATCTCTGGCGGCCTCATTTCATTGGCCGAAAAAGGCGCTGCCAAAGTCATCGGGGGAGCATTGCAGGAAGAAGCCGGAATTGATGGCCAGAAAATTCTCGCCTCCGATGCCGCCTACAAAGCCGGTCTGACCTCTCCAGCTCAGCTCAACGGAAAAACCTGGGCAATGACGCAGGCCGGTTCATCCTTTCACTATATGGGGTCCAAGATTGCCGCCAAGGAAGGCGCGCAGCTCAAGATGAAACCACTGCAAAAGGTTGGCGCAATTATTGGTGCCATGAAGTCCGGACAGGTTGACGCCTGGTCCATCGTTCCCCACATCGCCAAGCCCCTCGACAAGGGTGGCGCGGTTCATATTATCGGCAACGTGGCCGACTATATTCCAGACTATCAGGTGACAGTAGTGTTCACATCTGCTGACAACGCCGCCAATAACCGCGACACGACACAGGCCTTCCTGCGTGCGTTTTCCAAAGGAGCTGCAGATTTTAACGCCGCGCTGGTGGATAAAACCGCTGGCGATGCCGCAGCAGAAGACATGGTCAAACTGGTTCACAAATATGTCTATGTCGATCGTCCTTACGAAAAGGCCGCCCCCAGCATTCGCAATGGCGCCATGCGCATCAGCGCCAATGCGGCTTTGAATACGACCTCCATCAAGGACCAATTGGATTGGTTTAAATCCGAGAAATTGGTCAAGGACAGCATCACCTTCGACACGCTGGTCGATTCGTCCTACGTCGAACAGAAGTAAAACCCTTGGGGCCGTCAGTTGCTGACTGCCCCAATTTCTTTCCGCGGTGGTAAAGCAATGGACCTGCAACTGGAGAATATAGGCCATTCCTATGATGGTTTGACCGTGTTGCAGGACATCAGCTTGAATATTCCAACAGGCAAGATCGTCTGCGTTGTTGGACCGTCCGGTTGCGGCAAGTCCACCCTGTTGCGGCTGATTGGTGGTCTGGAACAACCAACAAGCGGACAGGTATTGCAGCTTGGCTCACCACCTGCACATTCGATCAATCCTCTGACCTATGTGTTCCAGGATTTTGCGCTGCTGCCCTGGCGCACGGTTGAAGGAAACATCAGCCTGGTGCTGGAAGATCATCATCTGAACGCCTCTGACATCAAGACGATAATCGACGACGTGCTGGCCCGCACCAAACTATCTGATTTTCGAGTCGCCCTGCCCCGGCAATTATCCGGTGGCATGAAACAACGTGTGGCCATCGCCCGGGCATTGGCCGTCAATCCGGCAGTCATGTTGATGGACGAGCCTTTGTCGGCGCTCGACAGTCAAACCCGCGAATTGCTGATGGATGATCTGATCGGCCTGTGGATCCGCGAAAAATTCACCGCTGTCTACGTAACCCACAATCTCAACGAGGCCGTGCGGCTTGGGCATTCCATCGTTATCCTGTCGCGCAGACCGGGACAAATCCGTGAAGTGGTTGATATCGACTTGCCCCTCGATCAGCGGCGTCCGGGCGACCCTGAACTGGAGAGCAAACAGCAACACCTTTGGCAAATGATGCGCGATGAGGCAGAGGCGGCTGACAAGGAGTTGATCAGTGGCTGATTCAACGGCGACGGCGGCGAAGGCGGCGGAGGCGAGGGCCGCGGAGGCGACAGCAGCAGCGACGAAGGACACCCGCAGGCCTGTTCGATTCCGGGGCGGTGGGTTTGTGCCACAATCACGTCGCTGGATCGGGTTGGCTGTCTTCATCATCCTGCTGCTGGCGACTGAAGCCGGTACCCGTTCGGGATTTATCAGCAATTTGACCCTGCCTCGACCCTCAGATGTCCTCGCTACTTTTGTTGAACTGTTTCAAAGTGGATTGCTGTGGAAACATCTTTTGCCTTCCGTTTCGCGACTGATTGTTGGCGCGCTGCTCGGCGCCACCGTCGGCATAGGTGTTGGCATAATGATCGGGCTGTTTTCGCTGGTCCGCGCCGGGCTTGTCCCGCTTGTCGCAGCGATATTTCCTATTCCCAAAATCGCCCTCTTACCACTATTTGTCATCTGGTTTGGCATCGACGAGGGGTCGAAATACGCGCTGATCGCTTTCGGCACATTCACCCCAACTGTCGTTGCCACCTATGGTGCTGTGGACAATGTCGACCGGACCCTGATCCGCATGGGTCAGAGTTTTTCTCTAACCTGGTTTTCGATAGTCAGAAAAATTGTCCTGCCCGGAGCCATGCCGGGTATCCTGTCGGGCCTGCGGGTCAGTCTTGCAATTGCCATCATCCTGCTGGTTGCCGCTGAAATGCTGGGGGCGGAATATGGCATCGGTGCCTATATTCTTGAAGCCGGAGCGCTGTATGACCTTGAGCGTCTGTTCGTGGGGGTAACAATCCTGAGCATTTTGGGAATTTGCGTCAGTGCCGCACTGACGCAAATTGAAAAACACCTGCTGCGCTGGCGAGTCTAAAACGCAGCTCTCAACTGGGCATTGCCACAACACGTTTCAAAGCTGTCCCGACCGGTGCTGATGAGACACACCCGCCGCGCGGGTGGGTTTGGAGTTGGTATTTGGGTGCTAGTTTTCGCCAAATACCTGATAAGCGAGCACAAACCGGGTAACAGTTGTTATCACCACGATGACGGAAAACCCGTAGGCGATCACGCTGAACCAGTCGGGAAACAGACAGAACAGCATGAAAACAAAAATTGTTTCTGTCGCTTCGGCAAGTCCCGCCGTATAGACCAGACTTTTGCTGCCCCGCTCGCGCCCCTCCAGTCCACGCTTTTCCAACATCAGCGCAAACGTCAGAAAGCTTGCGCCATTGGCGTAAAACACCAGCAGCAGCAGTCCACCTGCCAGAGCGTTGTTGGTCGGATCGGCCAGTATGAAGGCAAATGGAATAATCCCGTAAAAAGCAAAATCCAGCACAATATCGAGAAATCCACCCAGATCTGTTGCGCCCCTATGGGAACTGTCCGCTCGGGCCACTGCACCATCCAACCCGTCGCACAGGCGCGATGCCAACATCAGGGCGAGACCCCAGTAATAGGAGTTAAATGCTATGCTCACCGCGGCCGCGACGCCAAGCGCAAACCCCAGCCAGGTGACGCCGTTTGGCGTTGCTCCGTATTCGGCCAAAGACCTTGCAATGCGGTCAAGCAATGGATCGATCACCGCTCTGACAGACTTGTCAAACATAGTTGGATGAAATTCCTCAATTCGGTTATAAAGAGCCTAAACCATTGAACCTGCCATTGATATTATCAATCCAATGGAACCCTGGAAGATATCCATAACAGCTAACGGACGCTGCAAACCATGAGCCAGAATGAGTCTCAGGCCACCACATCGGACGGTCGCTATATGGCGCTGACACACAATATTCGCGTGTTTGTGGAGCCGGCCTATCTTGAAGATCGCTCCGATCCGGAGGCCGGCCAGCATGTCTGGGCCTATACGATCGAAATCCGCAATGAAGGGCGCCAGACCGTCCAGTTGAAAGAGCGCTGCTGGGAAATTACCGATGGCAATGGCAAGATCGAAATGGTGCAAGGAGCAGGAGTTGTTGGAGAACAGCCGGTATTGAAGCCGGGGGACGCTTTTGAATATACAAGCGGCTGTCCGCTGGGCACCGATTCCGGTTTTATGGTCGGGCGATACACCATGCAGTCAGCCGACAATACGACGTTTGAAATTGATATTCCCGCATTTGCTCTGGATCTGCCCACAGCGCGGCGTGTGATGAATTAACCCATGTCCTTGTCTTCCTCATCAAGCGTTGCACGACGCCCGGTATTCGACCCAACTCCGATCATCCTGGTGATCGGCGTGCTGTTGGCGATGCTCGGTGGAGCCATGCTGTTGCCAACATTTGTCGACCTCGCCTCCGGCAATGACAACTGGCAGGTGTTTGGCGTTGCTGCAATCACCACGATGGGCATCGGGCTGCTGATGTTCCTGGCGACCCGCGGCAGTAGTAGCGGTCTGTCCACCCGACAGGCATTTGTGATGACGGTATTGGTGTGGATTGCCCTGGCGGCCTTCGGTGCGCTGCCATTCTATTGGTCATCTGCAGTCCCGACCTATACCGATGCGTTTTTTGAATCGATTTCCGGGCTTACTACGACCGGTGCGACAGTCATTACAAGCCTCGACACATTGCCACCCGGCACGCTTTTGTGGCGCGGCATTCTGCAATGGCTAGGTGGGCTGGGCATTATTGTTATGGCGGTTTCGGTGCTGCCAATGCTGCAGATTGGCGGCATGCAGTTGTTTAAGGTGGAAGCCTTTGAAACACCGGAGAAAATATTGCCTCGAGCGACCCAGATTTCGGGGTTTATCACGCTTATTTTTCTGAATCTGACGGGCATTTGCATGTTGGCGTATCTGTTTGCCGGGATGGGCGTTCTTGACGCTGTTGTGCACGCCATGACGACGGTGGCGACGGGTGGGTTTTCCAACCACGATGCGTCGCTTGGATTCTTCGACAATCCGGCCATTGATACAATTGCCATCATATTCATGATCATCGGGTCATTGCCGTTTCTGCTCTACGTGCAGGCGCTGCAGGGTGATGGCAAACCGCTGTTGCGCGATGGTCAGGTGCGCACATTCATGTTGTTGCTGGTTGGGGTTATCCTGTTTGCCTGGATGATCGAGGAAACGGTCGGCGTGCGCGGTGGTCTGGACGCTTTCCGCTTTGCTGCCGTCAACGTCACTTCAATCCTCACGGGAACAGGCTATTCAACCACAGACTATGATGGTTGGGGGCCGGTCGCCGTGGCGTTTTTCTTTTTCATCATGTTCATCGGTGGCTGCGCCGGATCAACCTCGTGTGGAATTAAAATCTTCCGCTTTCAGGTGCTTTTTCAAAATGTCCGCCAGCACCTGGCGAGGGTGCTTTATCCTCATGGCATCTTCACTCAGAAGTTCAACAACCGCCCGATCAGCGAAGACGTTACTTCGGCGGTGATGAGTTTCTTCTTCCTCTACATCCTGTCCTTCGCCATCTCCGCGATGGCACTTTCCGTCGCCGGCGTGGATACGGTTACGGCCTTGTCGGGTGCAGGGTCGGCAATTTCCAATGTCGGACCGGGGCTCGGTGCCATTATCGGGCCTGCAGGAACATACAAGGATCTGGGTGATGCACCAAAATGGATTTTATGCATCACAATGCTGCTCGGCAGGCTGGAACTTTTCACCGTGCTGGTGCTACTCAGCCCTCGATTCTGGCGATCCTGAGCCTGCTGCCCATAATCACAATTGGATTAATTATTCGGCAGGCTGCAGAACCGTGCCGCTCTTGGCGGGCGGTTGTTTCTTGCCGAAAAGCAGATCCAGCAATTTGCGAATATCTTCACCAATGCCAACAAATGCAGGTACCAGAAACAGAACCAGCAGCGTTGCTGACGCCAGCCCGAACACCATGGTGGTTGCCATCGGCAACAGGAATTGCGCCTGCAGGCTCTTTTCAAACATCAATGGAATAAGTCCACCAATTGTCGTCAGCGATGTCAGCAGAACCGCGCGCAGCCTGTCGCGACCGGCACCAATGGCAGCTTCCTTCAGCGAGCTACCTTCTCGCAATCGTTCATCAAGGCGACTGACAAGAATGATCGAATCGTTGACCAGAATGCCGGCCAGGCCAAGCAATCCGATAAACGACAAAATGGTCAGTTTCAGACCCAACAAATAGTGGCCGAAGACTGCGCCAACAACACCAAAGGGAATGATCAACATCACCGCAATAGGACGCCAATAGCTGGCAAATACCCAGGCAAGAACAATATAGATCACCGCCAAGGCAATCAGTGCACCGATCTGCAGGTCGGCAAATGCCTTGCGTCGCTCTTCATCGCGCCCCGAATATCGGTAACTGACCCCATAGCGATCGACGATCTGCTGCAAATCGGAAGCTTCCAGCTCTTCTATGGCCTTTTCGGTTGTGTTTACTTCCGTATCGATGTCAGCGGTTACCGAGACGGTCGCCTTGCCGTCAATGCGCTCAATGGCCGCAAAGCCCTGTCGCTCGGTTATCGACACAACTTCCGACAAGGGAACAAATTCACCAGCCGGGCTTTTCAAATTGAAATTGCGCAAAGCTGCCGTGCCATTGCTGCGCATGACTTTTGAAACGCGAATGGTGATCTCGTCATCTCCATCTGCAAAACGTCGCGGAATGGCCCCTTCAAACGAATTGCGCAACTGACGGCCAACTGCATCGATTGTAAAGCCCAACGAGGCACCACGATCCTTGAGCTGCATGGTCAGTTCCGGCTTGCCATAGGGCAGATCATCCGACACGCCCGAAATGCCTTCAACTGTTTGCACCAGCGGAATTATCGCTGTTGCGGCCTGTTTCAATACAGCGATGTCGGGGCCTTGCAATTGGATATCAATATCACGTCCTGGTGGACCACCGCGCGATTCATAAAGCGCTGCACGACGCACACCGGCAATTTTTGGCAGGGCTCTGCGCCAGGCTCGTGTAATCTCGGGGGTGCGGACAGTTCTTTGTTCCGAAGTTGTCAATTGCACACGGATACTGGCGACATTGTCTCCCGTGGAACGTCCGGCTTTGCCCAGTGTCGCAAATGAGGCGATCACCAGTTTCTCGTTGCCACCGGTCAGGTCCTGTTCTGCCTTGCGCAGTGCCTGATCGATGCGGTTGATCGCTTCAATTGCTTTTTGCTCGGGCATTCCGGCATTAAACACGATGCGCGCATTAATGTTTTCAGCTTCTGCAGACGGGAAGAATACAAAGCCCACCTTGCCGCCCATGATCATCCCGATCACGCCAACGCCAAACAGTGCGGCTGCCACGGCAATTGTGAAATAACGGAAGGAGAATGAACCGCGCACCAACAGGTCAAATGGATTGTCACGGAACCAGTTAAAGCCCTTGTCGAAAGTTCTGCGGAAGGCACCGTCGGTGACAACTTCGTTTTCAGAACGTCCCCGCTGCCGCCAGCGGGCTATCAGGGAAAAAACCACCTCCAGCAGAACCGACGCCACATAGGCTATGATCGCCAACCCACCGATGAACATCAGCAACGATGTTGACTCCCGCTGTTGCTGGATGAAGTCAACGATCTGCTCAGGCGAGCCGGGCATTTGCGGAATGGCAACATAACCACGAAGCCAGGCAAGGATGCCGTTCGTCAGTTCAATAAACCAGCCGCCCTTGCCCGGTTCGGCAACGGATACGGCAAAAACGCCAATCAGCAGCGCAACTGTAAACTGTCGCCAGTAAGACCAGCGCCGCGCCACGCGAGGTCGCAACGTGTGAGCCAGATGACCGGGCAGGATCAAAAAGCATTCAATAAGACTGGCAATGATCACCGCAATCACGACAATTGGCAGCACGCCCATAATCTGCCCGATGCCACCACGGATTACCAAGATGGGTGCAAAGGCGGCAATCGTTGTAATCATCGCAGCCGACACCGGCATGACCATGCGCCCGGCGCCATTTTCGGCCGCCTCAAACGGCCCGTCACCGGCGGTGAACCGGGTTGCCGTGTGTTCACCCACCACAATGGCATCATCGACAATGATCCCCAGCATCATGATCAGTCCGAACAGGGAAATCATGTTTATGGTCTGCCCGAGCAGCCACATGATCCCGATAGTTGCCAACATGGCAACTGGAATACCGGCAGCCACCCAAAAGGCGATACGGGCATTTAGAAAGATAAACAGGATGCCAACAACGAGAACCAATCCTCCCAAGCCATTTGTAACCAGCAGCATAATACGGTCGGTCAGGGCATTGGCCCGCACATCGTATTGCAACAGTTCAAGACCCGCTGGCAGGGTGCCCTCGATCTCCTTGAGATATCCCGTCAATATCTGATTGGTGCGCAGTGTGTCGGCAGAATCGGCGCGTTGAATTTCGATCTGAATGGCGTTTTCACCATTGATGAAGCCGCGCGGTTCGCCGTCCTTATAACCATCGGTAATCCTGGCCACATCGTGCAACCGGACTTTTTCACCACTGGCAAAACTCTTGATTTCGATATTTCCCAAACCTTCAGGCGTTTCCGCATCGGCCAGCGTGCGCAGTTGTTTTTCAACTGTGCCATCCATCTGTCCGGAAGGCAGATCTCGGGAATTCGATGATATGGTCCGCGATATGTCTCCGATGGTCAGATCCAGGCGGCGTAGTTCCCGTTCGGGTACATCCACATGCAACTCTCGCGTACGCAGTCCGGTAAACAGGATTTTGTCGATGCCGCGCTCGATCAGATCGTCGCGGATTTTTTTCGCATAAAAGCGCAAGGCTTTTTCTGAAACCGGACCCGTCAGCGCCAAACGGGCAACCCGATCAAAACCACGCGTCGATTGACGAACCGTCGGCGTTTCTGAATCTTCCGGCAACGTAGTGACAGCTTTGACAGCGGTTTCGGCCTCACGCAAAGCTTCCTTCATGTCGACGCCGGATTCATATTCTATGCCAATGGAGGCAATTCCTTCGCGAGCACGAGAAGTTACCCGGTCAACACCGTCCAGATAGCGCAGCTCCGGTTCGATAATCTCCAATATGTTGGATTCTATATCCTCGGCACTTGCTCCCGACCACTCTACCGTCGTTGTGATGACAGGAATTTCGATTTTCGGGAAAAACTGGGTGTTGATGCGGCTCAGGGAAATTGCCCCGAAAATGATCATCAATACCATCACCAGATTAGCGGCATTGCGATGGCGTACGAACAGGCTGATCAGACCCGACGGTTTTGTCAGGTCCATTGCGTGTTTGGTCAATTCACGAGACGCCATGATATCGCCTCCCTATTGCCCTTTGGCGGCGTCAGCGCCGCCGGCACGGAACGTGCCAATCAGCTCACGCCGTTTGTCGCGGGATAACGCACGAAACTGATCAAGCGTCAGATTGTTGGACTTGGCGACTTTGGCAATTTCCTCTGGCGTCGGGCGGCCACGCGGAGCAGCGCTTCTGTTGGTATTGCCGTTATTACCGTTCTCGCCGTTCTCGCCGCCGCCGCCGCGTTGAGCAGCTGCCGGGCGTTGCGGTGCTTCGCCTTCACGGCGCACGTTCAGCCCGGCGCTTACTTCAGTAATTCGGGTGGTCAGGACTTCATCACCCGTTTTCAAGCCAGTGGAAATCAGTGCCTTTTCGCCTTCATAAGCGACGATCTCCACCTGATTTTCAACCAGCTTGCCTTCGACAGCGGTATACACCGTATCGGTGCCATAGATAGCAGTATCAGGCACCATAATGGTGTTGGAAAACAGCCGGTCCGGCACACGAACTTCGACAAAGGCGCCAGGTCGTATTGCGACCGCATCGGTTGAATCACCAACAACACCAAACAGTTCCACTCCGCCACGGCTGGAGGTAATTTCGGCGCCGACACGATCGATCATTGCAGGATATTTCCAGTCCTTTCCACCAACGGACCAGATGATTTCCAGTTTGCGTCCGATCAACCCACCATCATCGGTTTGCAAGCGGCCATATTGTGCGTCGGTCAGGGTAAATTTCACTTCCATCGTATCGGCTTCATACATGGAAACGACAACATCATTGGCAGTAATTGCCCGACCCATTTCAGCCGTACTTGACCTGACAATGCCTGAAAAAGGTGCTTCCAGCTTGGTTGAAACAAGATTGCGATTTGCCTGATCAACCCGCCACTGCAGGCGCAACAAGGAAGCCTTCAACTGCTCGATCCGTGCCTTTTGTACGTTGATCGTATCTTCCGACAGGCGGACGGCCTGCTTGCGTTGGCTGACAACGAGTTTGCGAACTTCAACCTGTTGTTGGGTCGCAGTTTGACGCTGCTTCAGAGATTCAACCCGCGCCAGATCAGCGGTGGCCAGGTCCAACTGTTCTCGCACCGATGCAAGCTTACTCATCTCCAACGAAATCTGGGCTTCATTCTCAATGACCTTGGCTTCCGCTTCCAGCAAATTTGCCTTCGCTTCGGCAAGCGCACCACGATAGTTGAACTCATCAATTTCAATCAGTACGTCGCCTTTGGAGATCCTGGCGCCAGATCGCAGCTTTGGGCTGACATTGACAATTTCTCCAGAAACCAGCGACCTCAAATCTACGCTGCGGGCGGCCACGGTTTGGCCATATGCAGTAAATACCGGCTGATAATCAGCAGCTTTCGCAGTCACCGTCTCAATTGTATAAACTGTCTTGAAGGCCCGACGTTTTCTCGGTTCGGGTTTGTCATCAATCATGCGCTTGGCGAGCATGAATGAGCCGAACAAAATGGCCACCATCAACAACGCTTGCAACAGCACGAGGAGCAGGCTTACCCAGATCGATCTCTTTGAAACCGGCGCGTCAGAATCCTGCGGCGCGAGAATGGATATCACGTCGTCGGCATTGCTGTTTGAGGCGTTCTCGGCGACAGGCAAGTCCTTATCACCAACTTTGTCCAACATAGAACCACTCCTGAAGTGGGGCGAAACTAAAAGCTCAGCCTAATCCACTCAAGTTAATATTCGGCAATATATCACGCCCGAATGCCAGGTGAAATGGCAATGGAGTCGCCTCCAAAATCAAGCAAATAACGCGGGGTCGAATGAATAGCTTTGGCTACAAAACTCGCATTTGACGTGAATATCACCTTGTTCAACGCTTTCCTGACGTTCGTCAGCTGAAAGCCCTTCCAGCATATCAGTTACCTTCTGTTCAGAACATGAACAATTGTCCTGCACTTTCTGGCTATCATACACCCGAACACCATGCTCGTTGAAAAGTCGGAACAACAGTTTCTCTGGCTCAACGGTGCTGTCCGTCAGTTCAATGTCGTCGATGGTCTTCATCAGGAACTTGGTTTCGGTCCAAACCTCATCTTCTTCGAAACTATCGTCGCCGTCTCCGTCGCCGCCGTGCAGATCACGTTGCCGCATGCGCTCTTCCGTGTCGGGCAGGAATTGCACAAGAATGCCTCCTGCGGTCCAGGCATGTTTTGGCGTTTGGCCTTCGCGACGGGTCAGAACTTCGCCAACGGCCAGTCGAATGTCTGTTGGAATTTGCTCTGACTGGCGGAAATACTGACGTGCTACGTCTTCCAGACTGGTTCCGTCCAGCTGCACGATGCCCTGATAGCGTTGGGTGTGGACACCCTGATCGATGGTCATGGCGAGGCTGCCGCGCCCCAACAGTGTGGCGGTGTCTGTTTCACCAAGTTGGTTCAGTGTCTGCTCATCATATCGGGCATAGGCGCGCACTGAACCCGGTGTTGTAAAATCGGTAACGATCATCGACACCGGTCCATCCGTCTGAGTCTGCAAGATGAATTTGCCTTCAAATTTCAGCGCCGTTCCCAGCAGAACCGTCAACGTGATTGCTTCCGCCAACAAGCGAGACACCGGCTCAGGATAGGCGTGACGCTCAAGGATTGAATCAAGCATTGGGCCCAACTGAACGGAACGTCCGCGCACATCGAGAGGGTTGACCTGGAAAGGGATAACAGCGTCTTGTCCGGCAAAATCAATGTTTAGAGTAGCTTCTGACATGTTCATATTTCCATATTGGAGAACCGGACAGCACTATAAGCCGTCGGTGGCCTGACTGGATTCGCCGCTGTTTCGGAATGTGACGTGATGAGCCAAAAATTGTCATGCCGTCGACATGTCATGAAATAGTTCATTTTCAAGATCATTCAAGAGGCAGGGAACGGCGGCAACAGTCAGGTGGCTGCCACACCCGTCACCCTATTTGCCCGACAGGCACCAGGCCAAAATGCCTTTTTGCACGTGCAGTCGGTTTTCTGCTTCATCAAAGATCACACTTTGCGGCCCGTCCATCACTGCATCGGTCACTTCTTCACCGCGATGGGCAGGCAGGCAATGCATGAAAATGGCGTCGGAAGCAGCCTGTGCCATCAGCTCTTCATTCACCTGATAGGGCGCAAATGTGTTGTGGCCACCAGATGTGTCTTCCATGCCCATGGACGACCAGGTGTCGGTCACCACGCAATCAACGCCCGACACAGCTTCACTCGGATCACGTGTCAGATGAATCTGACCACCATCGTCCTGAGCGCGGTTTAGATAATCAACATCGGGATCGAATCCTTCGGGCGCAGCAATATTCAAATTGAATTCAAATCGGGCAGTCGCCTCCATCATCGAATTGACGACATTGTTGCCGTCACCCGAATAGGCCAGGGTTTTGCCCTTGATTGGCCCCTTATGTTCCTCAAATGTCATCACATCCGCCATGATCTGACATGGATGGGTTTCATCTGTCAGACCGTTGATCACCGGTACCGTTGCATATTTTGCCAGTTCCAGCAGCCGCTCATGTGCCGTGGTGCGGATCATGATTGCATCGACATAGCGCGACAAAACCCTTGCCGTGTCAGCCACAGTCTCGCCTCTACCCATCTGCGAGGACTCACCATCCAAAATGATGGTCTCGCCCCCCAGCTGACGCATGCCAACGTCGAAGGACACGCGGGTTCGCGTGGAAGGCTTGTCAAAAATCATCGCCAGCACCTTGCCTTCGAAGGGGCGGGCACCGATGCCTGGGGCATTGCCTGATTTTTGGGCGCTCTTCATGGCGCCGGAATGGTCGAGAATGGATCTCAGCTCACCTGCCGGGACGGCGGCAATATCAAGAAAATGTCTGGACATGGCACTACCCAGCTTCCTGAAGGGCAGTCAGTGCAGCTTCGATCTTATCGATTGCTTCTTGAATTTCCGCTTCGCTGACGGTCAACGGTGGCAACAGGCGCACCACATTGTCACCGGCCGGTACGGTCAACAATTGCTTGTCGCGACAGGCACCAACAACTTCAAGATTTGTAATTTTGCACTTCAGACCCTGCATCAGACCGTCGCCGCGCACGCCCTCGATCTGGTCTGGAAAACTGTCTGCAATTTCAGCAAGTTTCTGTTTCAAAAAAATTGCGCGCTGCTGAACCTGTTCCAGAAACCCGTCTTCCAACACAACATCCATTACGGTGTTGCCGATTGCCATTCCAAGCAAATTGCCGCCATAGGTCGTGCCGTGCGTGCCTGGCTGCATACCAGACGCCGCCTCTTCCGTTGCCAGACAGGCACCGACGGGGAATCCGCCGCCAATACCCTTGGCAATCGCCATTATATCTGGCTCGGCGCCATCAACCCATTGATGGGCAAACAGTTTGCCTGTCCGGCCAATGCCACACTGAATTTCATCATAGATCAGCAACAGACCGTGCTCATCACACAACTGACACAAGCCTCTCAGGCATTGATGGGGAACCGGGATTATCCCGCCTTCTCCCTGGATGGGTTCAATCAGAATTGCTGCGGTGGTTTCACTGATCGCCGCCTTCAAGGCCTCGTGATCTCCGAATGGCACCTGAATGAAACCGGCAACCTGCGGGCCAAAGCCCATCATGTATTTTTCATTGCCACCGGCTGAAATCGCTGCCAGCGACCGACCGTGAAAGGCACCTTCAAATGTAATGATATCGACCCGCTCGGGCGCACCATTTTCAAACTGCCAGCGCCGTGCCGTCTTGAAGGCACACTCCATGGATTCTGTGCCGCTATTGGTAAAGAACACCCGCTCGGCAAATGAATTGTCACAAAGCCGCTGTGCCAGTTTTTCCTGCTGCGGGCTTTCATAGAGGTTCGATACATGCCACAGCTTTTCGCCCTGGTCAGCCAGCGCCTTCACCAGTTTGGGATGGGAATGGCCCAGAGAATTAACCGCAATGCCGGCGGCAAAATCGAGATATTCAACACCCTCATTGGTGAACAGTCGCACACCTTCGCCGCGCTCGAAGTGAATCGGCGCTCTGGCAAATGCACTAAAGAGAGAGGAAGAAGGTGTCGCTTCGGCCATGATGATGGTCCTTTATTATCCACTACGGGGTTCAGGCTTTCGCCGGGAGATTAAGAAAAGCAAAAACCGCCCAACGCGTCGCATGGGGCGGTTTCCAGCGCCAATTTAACCATCGCCCGATGCCTGTCAATGCGCAGATTGAGACCGAAGTTGGGACACTCGAATTTCACGGGGCTCGGAATTGACCCAGAGTAAGGGGGCAATTTAACCCCCTTTATCCCCAGATTTCGCACAAATTCAGGAACCAGATTCTTTTGCTTGGGAACAAAGTGAAAAAATGATTCGTCCTGCTGTCGGGACTCTTGCGGGCGAGTCAAGGACCATTGTAGCTTCAGAAAAATGTTGGAGAGCCCGAGCGCTCAGCAACAATTATCCGACCGACTCCCCCCACAAATGTGGCGGATTTTAACTTGCCCTGACCGGCAGACGGGTTTTTGCGTGCTGAATTCCGACAATCGATGGCGGTAAATGTATGAGGAAAATGAAACATGGCATGGACTGATGATCGTGTTGCGCGACTGGCGAAGCTCTGGGCAGAAGGCCTGAGTGCCAGTCAGATAGCTGCAGATTTGGGTGGCGTAACCCGCAATGCGGTGATCGGTAAGGTTCACCGCCTTGGGCTTTCAGGCCGCGCCAAACCAGCCGGAAAATCCAATGCCGCCTCACGTCGCAAGCCCGCAGCCCGGGCAGCAGGCGGCAGTGGCGGTGGTAGCGGCGGCGGTGCAAATTATTCCCGCACCCGCCAGACCACCCGGACAGTCGGTAACACCGTCATCAAAGTCGATTTTGAAGAAGATGTCGCATTTCGACCAAAACCGGTGGAAGACCTCGTCATGCCGGTGTCACGCGAGCTTGGTT
This sequence comes from Hyphomicrobiales bacterium, assembly GCA_011087605.1. Lineage (GTDB taxonomy): Bacteria > Pseudomonadota > Alphaproteobacteria > Rhizobiales > Rhizobiaceae > Pseudahrensia. The sequence goes on along the minus strand of JAALLE010000013.1, from coordinate 24,128 downwards.
TGCTGCAGTTGACAGAAACCACCTGCAAATGGCCAACCGGCGACCCCACCATGCCTGGTTTCTCGTTTTGTGGTCACTCAACCAACGACGACAAACCCTATTGCGAATATCACAACAAGCTGGCTTTCCAGCCGCCAAGTGAACGTCGCCGTCGCCGATAATCCCTGCCTACCCAAATTTTCCTTGTCGCACGGCGGATCTCGTGAAATCATCGGATCTGTTTAAACAATCGCGTATCGCCGTATCGCCGTATCGCCGCGTTGCTGATGGGGGGCATCCATGCTCGAAATTTCCGTTTCTGGCCAACCACGTCAATTTGATCTGGACGACCCGGTTCTGCCCGATTGGGTGACCGACAAGGCAATCACCTCGGCTGACTATGCCTATGACAAGAAGCTGAAGAGATCCCAATATCAAGACCAGCTCGATGCGCTGCATCTGGAACTGGTAAAGTTACAGGCTCACCGTCTCGAAACCGGGCAACGCATTGTCATTGTATTCGAGGGTCGTGACGCCGCCGGCAAAGGGGGAACAATTGGCGCATTCCGGGAATATCTCAAACCCCGGCATGCCAAAATCGTTGCCCTGAGCAAACCAACTGAGGCCGAACGCGGCCAATGGTATTTTCAGCGTTATGTGTGCCACCTGCCAACCGATGGTGACATGACATTGTTTGACCGATCCTGGTACAATCGCGGCGGCGTTGAACCCGTAATGGGTTTTTGCTCGCCGGAACAGACCACCCAATTTCTTGAACAAACACCGTCTTTTGAAAATCAGATTGTTGACGAAGGCATCGCCTTTTTCAAAATTTGGTTGAATATCGGCCAGGAGATGCAAATCAAGCGTTTCCATGACCGTCGCCACAACCCTCTGAAATCATGGAAATTATCGCCCATTGACATTAAAGCGCTGAGCAAGTGGAACGACTATACAAATGCCCGGGACCAGATGTTGAAGGCCACTCACACGGACCACGCTCCGTGGACCGTCATTCGTTCAAACGACAAAAGGCGCGCCCGCATCAATGCAATCCGGCACGTACTTCTTTCGCTGGATTATGAAGGTAAAAACGCCAAAGCAATCGGCAAACTTGACTCCAATGTAATCGGCTCAGGTCCCGATTTTCTCCACGGAAGCTGAACGACTCTAGTTCGGCCGCAGGCGAATGGCATAAATATCGATGGCTTGCCCTTTGCCGCCCACATCCGTGTTGAAGCTCAGATAGGCATCTTCATCCGGACCCAGGTCTACATTGTTGAGAATGACGTCGAATATCTGCGCCTCCACCCTGTCTCCGGCGGCAAATCGTTTGCGCCCGCAATTTCCCATCTTGCCAAATTCGCAATACACAGCGAACTGATGATTGGTTTTTGCCGAACTCTTGAGCAGTATCTCGATCGTCGCGGCCTCTCCCTTCAATGGCAGCATCACGCCGCGCGGAACAAGAATTTTGAGGTTGTTGTCAGAACTGCCCGCATTAGAAGTCAGGCGCACGAAACGCTCATTGGGGTTTTGGAAAACTTCAGCCGTACCACGTCCCCCTGCGTCAATATTGATTGAATCATCGCTGGGATTGAAAACCGTAACCCAGCCATCTGCATCACCGGGTAGAAACTGTCCGGACTCAATCGTTTGCCCGGGATTGGGAACACTCCCACCCAATTGTTGTTCGATCAGTGCCGGACCAAATGTGTAGGCCCACCAGGACGCCACTCCGATTCCCACAACAATGATGGTCCAAAGCAGAAGCTTCGCATAAGGCTTACGCTCACGCGCAGCCGAAGCCGCATAGGCTTCCGAATAAGCATCACGGGTATCTATCGCCGGTTCTTCAACCGGCTCTGGTTCGTCACCTTCGTCAAGGCCCAGATTGACCGGAATCGGCGGCGGCGGCGGTGACGACGGCGACGGAGATGATGATGGTGTTGGACTTGCTGCCGGAACCGCTGGTGGAATCGGTAAAGGTGGTGCCTCAGTTCCCGGTTCCACACGAATTCCACCCAGGTCTGAAACAGCAGCGTCAGATCTTGCAACCACAGTAGATTGGTCCGGCTGAAACACCGGAATCGGCGGCGGCGACGATGGCGGCGGCGACGATGGCGGTGATACTGACGGTGATACTGGCGGTGATACTGGCGGTGATACTGGCGGCGAGGCTACAGGTGAAGCCGACTGCGGCGGCGACTGCGGCGACTGCGGCGGCGATTGCGGCGATTGCGGCGATTTCGGTTGTTGCGGAGGATGCACTGGTACGGCTGGCGGCGGTGGAGCAACCGGACCGGATGCAGCCGGGATTGGTGCATTCGGGGCAACAGAATCACGGGCGGCCGCGGTCGGTGGGTTGGAATTTGCCAAATATCCAACTTCAATATTGGCAATTGCACTTTCCAACCGCTGACGTTGGAGACTTTGTGCCGCAAGGTCCAATGCCTGATTTTGGCTCAGCATGCGCTCCAGCGCCTGACGGGAAGAATCATAAATCGCTGCCCGGGCTTCCGGCGTAGAATCTCCGTGCTTGCTCAGCGATCCCCGAATTAGGTCTTCAAATCCGGCCACGTCCATCTCCACCCAACATAACCACCTCCGCGCTTTTAGCCGCGATCAGCAAATTTGCAAACCGATTCGAGCAGTTAGCATCCTGTTCCATACTATCGAAGGTTGATCATTTGTGAAATTGGAACCGGACATTTATTGACGCGCCCGTAAGAATAACTAGTGTGAGGTCAACAATATCCCCAACATCTGGTTTCTATATTGGCTCTCCCCGCAATTCTCAAAGACGGCCTGACTCTGCCTGCAATAGCCGCACCGCTGTTCATCATTTCCCACCCTCCACTTGTGATCGAACAGTGCAAGGCAGGCGTCATTGGTTCATTTCCGGCATTGAATGCCCGACCTGAAGCTCAACTGGATGAATGGCTGGCGGAAATTACCGAAACTTTGAGCGCTCATAATCGTGCCAATCCAGATCGCCCAGCAGCCCCATTCGCGGTCAATCAGATTGTTCATCGCTCAAATGACCGTCTCGAACACGACGTTGAAATGTGTGTGAAATACAAGGTGCCGATTGTCATCACTTCCCTGGGTGCCCGCCCGGAACTGAACGAAGCCATCCACTCCTATGGTGGCATTACCCTGCACGATATCATCAATAACCGCTTTGCTCACAAGGCCATTGAAAAAGGTGCCGATGGCCTGATTGCAGTGGCCAGCGGCGCTGGTGGCCATGCCGGCACCCTGTCTCCCCTGGCTCTGATTCAGGAAATTCGTGAATGGTTTGACGGCCCGCTGCTGCTCAGCGGATCTATCGCAACCGGACAGGCCGTGCTCGCAGCCCAGGCCATGGGTGCCGATATGGGCTATATTGGATCGGCTTTCATCGCCACCGAAGAAGCCCGCGCAGTGGACACCTACAAACAGATGATAGCCGATTCATCGGCTGATGACATTGTCTACTCAAATCTTTTTACCGGTGTACATGGCAACTATTTGAAAGGCTCGGTACGTGCGGCTGGCATGGACCCGGACGACCTCCCGGAGGGGGATCTGAAAACCATGGATTTTGGTACCGACAAGACCAAGGCATGGAAAGATATCTGGGGCTCGGGACAGGGAGTTGGCGCGGTCAAGGAAGTTGTGCCGGTCGCCGAACTGGTAGCCCGGCTCATCCGCGAATATGACGCGGCCAAAGCCAGATTGGTTGGCTGATCAATTCAGGCCGGTTCAACCGGTGGCGTGAAACTCCCCCCGGTAAGGTTGTGCGGTATCTGGCAGTTCCCGCACCAAAAAGTCGTCTTCGTATTTCAACTGGCGCAACAGTACGGGCCACATTTCACGATATCCGTCCCCAATTGACTGGTTTGGTGGTGGCAAATCATGCTTGATCAGCTCATGCAATTGAGGCAGCGCGAAATACGGCACCATGGGAAACATGTGGTGCTCAACGTGATAGTTCATGTTCCAATAAATAAAACGACTGATCGGGTTCATGTAGACCGTTCGACTGTTGAGACGATGGTCGGTGACGTTTTCCGCCAATCCCCCATGTTGCAGCAACCCGGTCATCACATGATGCCATGCCCCATACAGACGCGGCAGCCCGACCAGCATCAATGGGAGAACAGACTGCATCCATACCGACGAACCGATTACCATTGCATAGATAAGGCACCAGACACGCGCCACGGCAATCGCCCTGGCCCTTTCTGGTTCGGGAATGTAATCCCGATGCGCCCCAATGCATAATTGACCATGTTTTTAAGGCCTTGATAGCTGTCGCAGAGGCCAAAAAAATTGGCCCCAACCCGCATCAAATTTGGTGGGCGCATAAACACGATTTCCGGATCTCGGCCAACAATGATGGTATCGGAATGATGGCGGCTATGGCTCCAGCGCCAGGCAATTGGATTTCTGATCGTCATGAAGGATGCCAGCTGATAGACCGCACGGTTCATCCATCGTGTCTTGAATGCAGTTCCGTGACCGCATTCGTGCCAGCGGGAATCGCCCGCAGATCCGTAAAGCACACCATAGGCGAGAAAAAATGGAACACTCCACCAACTCGGCCACAATATGACTGCGATGGTCGCAAATCCCAGCAGACAGGCAAGCCAGATCAGCGTATCACGCACAGCCGGGCCATCTGTACGGGACATTAATTGCTTCAACTTGGCGCGTGGCACATCACTGTGATACCACTCAGCCGACGCCAGACCTGTTTCAACGGCCCGTCGGGCGCTGATTCCCAAAGTGCTGTAATCGCGTGTTTCTTCAGACATGACGAAGCCTTGATTGGATCGTCAATGATCGTAGCAATTCAAACCACTGAGGCAAGCACTCTGACGGACAGGATTATTTGTCCTGTTTAACTTTCTGTTTTTGAACGCCCAGACCCTCAATCCCAAGTTCCATTGAATCGCCGACCTTCAAAAATTTCGGCTTTGGCTTCATACCCAGGCCTACACCGGGAGGTGTACCGGTGATGATCACGTCGCCGGGATGCAAGGTCATCAGGCCCGAAAGATGTTCAATAATCTGGGCGACCGTGAAAATCATCGTGGAGGTGCTGCCGGTCTGCATACGCTTGCCGTTGACATCAAGATACATGGCGAGGTTCTGAGGATCCTTAACTTCGTCACGAGTCACCAGCCACGGACCGGTCGGGCCAAATGTGTCGCAGCTTTTACCCTTGGTCCATTGACCCGTCAGCTTTGATTGGAACGTACGTTCCGAAACATCATTGGCCACGCAATAGCCGGCAACATATTTCAGAGCGTTCTTCTCGGATACATATTTCGCCTTGCGGCCAATGACGACACCCAGCTCAACTTCCCAGTCAGTGGTTTTGGAACCGCGTGGCATGACCACTGTGTCATTTGGGCCAATAACTGCCGATGTGGCCTTCATGAACAGGATCGGATGTTCGGGAATTGCTGCTCCGGTTTCGGCAGCATGGTCAGAATAGTTTAGCCCGATGCACATATATTTGCCGATGCTGCCAACGCACGGCCCCAAACGCTGGCGACCTTCAACTTTCTTAAGACGCTTCACGTCAAGTCCGCGCAGCATCTTCAGGCTTTTGTCCGACAGGAAATCCCCGGAAACATCGCCAATTTTACGAGACAGGTCCCGCAGATTGCCATCTTCATCGATCAATCCCGGTTTTTCCTGACCTGCTTTTCCGTACCGCACCAGTTTCATAAAATTCCCCTATTGTTGGACCTGTTATCTGAAAACTGAGCGCACACTACATAATGTATTAACCATATCAAGGGCCGTTGGCATTTTGCCCACTCCCGCAACGTCCAATTAAGATAGTTGTGCCAAAATTCGCTCGCCAGCAAATCCAACGAGGGACACTATTTCGGAATGTTTACGTCATCAGCTCGCCGCGGCCGACAAGCGGCTCCAAAGCGTCATGTAGACCGTCGCGAAGAGTGCGTGGAAAAAACCAAAGCGGCCACAATCTGCGTTGATGGCGCAGAAATGAATTTTCCCTGTACCGTGCGGGACATACATTCCTCAGGTGCACGGCTAAGCATCGTAAACGCTCAGGGCATCGCGGACACCTTTCTGCTGATTGTCCGGTCCGACGACCTGATCGCCCGTTGTAAAGTTGCCTGGCGTAAATCCAACGAAATTGGGGTGCGTTTCGCCCGGGTTGGTGATCTTGCCGAAGAGGCGCACTTAAAGGCCGAACAGCATGCCGCCTTCAACCAGGCGATACGACAGCAAAACCAGCGTATGGAACAGGATCGTCAACGCGCCGAACAAGAGGCTCAGGCGCAAATGCAGGCCCAGGCCATGCGTGTCGCCCGGATCAACGCCGCGCGTATGCAAATCATGGGCATGGATCCGACCCAACCCTACACCATGGAAGATCTCAAGTCGGCCTATCGTCGTCAGGCCATGAACAAGCATCCAGATCAGGGGGGGGATCCGGTGGAGTTTCAGCAATTGACAGATATTTTCCACCTGATGGTTCAGGCCATGGAAGCTCATCAGCAACAGGCGGGCGGCACCGCAGCCTGACTAACCGCTCCACCAACCGGTTCATCTCACAAGGAAGTGCTCAGCAGATCGCTGAAAACCGCTTCCTGTTTGCGCGTCTTTGCACTGATCGCTTTCTGCAAATCTTCTGGTCGCAACATGCCAGCATTCCAGGTGGCCATCTGATCCAGCGCATCTTCAACACTGTGATCTCTGGAATAGGTGATCGCCCGCTTGATCCCGGCAATTGCCAATGGTGATTTTTCGGCAATGTTCTGTGCCAATTCCATCGCCGCATCAAGCATCGCCTCACGATCATCATGAACACTACTCAGCAGGCCCCAGCCCAGCGCCTCATCAGGTGAAAATCGACGACCCGTATAGGCCAGTTCGTGAACCACGGCGGGTGGAATCAATTTGGGCAACCGCTGCAATGTCCCCACATCAGCCGCCATGCCAATATGAATCTCCTCAATTCCAAAGGAGGCATCCCGGCTTGCAATACGCAGATCGCAGGCCGTGATCAGGTCAATGCCACCCCCCAGACAAGCGCCATGAACAGCGGCAATCACCGGTACCCGCAATTTCTCCAGGCTGGAGAGGGACCCCTGCAATCGCAAAATCAGATCGCGCAATGCATAGGCAGCGCGGCCGGGTTCCTGCTGCAGCATCGTGTTGATATCGGCAAATGTCGCCAGATCCATGCCTCCAGAAAAATGCTTTCCGGCACCGGTCAGCACGACGCACCGCACATTTGAGTCACTATCAAGTCCTGCTGCCAGACGCGGCAGGTCCGCCCAAAAATCAGGCGACATGCAATTCGCCTTGTCTGGCCGGTTCATCTCCAGAACCGCGACGGCACCTTCTCGGGTGACATTGAAAAAACTGCTGTTCAAATCGGTCATTATCATCTCCTGCGATCCAAACCCATAGCACCGGGCGTTGAGAAATTGTAGACAGGAACAAGCCGCCAAGGAGTTGAACCGGATGCATGAAATCGGAAATCTGTGCGACATTGCCGACCGTCTGCGGGGGAAGAAACATCTGGTTTTTCATGCCTCCGTGAATGAGTCCGCCAATATCGGCCAACAGCTCATCGACAACGTTGATCTGTGGCCGGGCCTGTCGGTGGAAACCTTTATGCCCGGTGCACCCTGCAACTATCTCGGCGATCCGCGCATATCGGTCTCCACCGTCATGCCGGGAGGGCACTTGCGCCAAGCGGTTAATGACGGAAAGGTCCGCGTCATCCGCGAAAGCCTGTTTCAACAGGCGCAAGCCTATGCTTGCGGGCAACGGCGCGCCGATATTGTTGTCCTGCAGGTCAGTCCTGCCGATCAATCAGGCCAGGTCTCACTTGGGCCGAGCGTTGGCATTGTGCCGCAGGTTCTGGCTCAAAACCCCTTCGTAATCGCCATCATCAACCGCCATGTGCCACGAACCAATTACGGGATTGCCATGGAGAAATTTGATGCGGTCATGGAACTCGATGAGCTGCTACCCGAGTTAGCAGTTTCAGTCAGTGACGACACGGATCTGCAGATCGCCGATAACGTACTCAGCTGCCTTGGCGACGACATCACGGTCGAAGTCGGCATGGGCGGAACGCCCGACGCCATCATGCGGTCGCTATCACGGCTGCGCGGACTTCGAATTCACACCGGCCTGATCAATGATACCATCATGGATGTGGTCGAGGCAGGAGCCCTCGCGGCCCCAGTCACCACCACGATGGCCGTTGGAAGTTCCCGTTTTTATCAATGGATGGACGATAATCCAGCACTTGAATTCAAACCAATCACCCAGACCCATCATCCCGATAAGCTGGCGAAAATACCGCGCTTTCATGCAATCAACGCCGCCTTGCAAGTAGATCTGCATGGCAATGTCAACGCGGAGCGCATTGGACAACGCATCATTTCCTGTCCGGGCGGCCTGCCAGACTTCGCCATCGGCGCTCAACGCTCGCAAGGTGGCTGCAACATCATCGTCCTGCGATCCACCGCCGGGCGCGCCGGCAAAAGCACCATTGTCAACGAGCTCGACCACACAACCATCAGTGGCTCGCTTGTAGACATCATAGTTACCGAAAATGGCATTGCCGATCTGCGCGACCTTAAGACCACAGATCGCGCTGCCGCAATCAGGTGGATTGCTCACCCGACTGCAGAGTTTCAGCGCAATTGACAATTCGCTGTGCGGCCCGCCGCAGATTTTCATCTTCCACAGTCAAGCTGAGGCGGATGAAATCCAGCGCCTGCGCTCCAAATGAATCCCCCGGCATGACAGCAACACCAAAATCCAGCAGACGCCTGGCAAAATTGCTGCCGTTCATGCCCGTCGCCGAAACATTCACCACCATGAACATGCCGGAATCTGGCCGCAATGGCTTGAGAGCGGAGCAATCAGCGAATAACTCCAAAAGCACATCAATGCGCCGCTGATAGGCAATTGCCATATTTTTGGAGGTATCGTTGGAATTGTTCAGCGCATGGGCCGTCATGTCGGCGATAAAGGGCTGGTTTCCAAACAGAATCGTCTCCGCCACAGATTGGGCGCCGGTGATGAACCAGCCCGGTCCAACCGCCCATCCTGACCGAAAGCCGGGAGCCGCATGGGACTTGGATATCGACGAAGCTACAATTGTACGCTCCGCAAGATCATCATTGTCAAACGGCGAGGCAAAAGGTTTGCCATATATCAGATCCTCGTACACTTCATCGCTGAGAATCCACAAATTGTGCTTTTGGCAAAAAGCGCCGATGGCGGCGATTTCCTGTTCACTTAACACCGCACCTGTCGGGTTATGAGGCGAATTCAACAACAATACACGAGCATTCGGCACCAGCGCATTTTCCAACTGCTCAACAGTCAGGCAAAAACCATTGTCCGCACTCATCGGCACGGGGATAAATTCGGCGCCGGTGGCACGAACCACTCCTTCATAAGTGGCATAATAAGGGTCAGGCACCAGGACGGCGTCACCATGTTCCACCATTGCCATCATGCAAATTGATAAAGCTGCCTGGGTACCGGGAAACGCAAATACATTATCCTGTTTGATTTCCCGTCCGGAGCGTTTTGAATATTTTGCCGCAATCGCATCCACCAATACCGGCTCTCCGCGACCACCGGCATAGCCAGTACGACCGGCGCGCATCGCGCTATCGGCAACATCGATCAATGATACCGGGGTTGGCACATCCGGTTCGCCAATTGTCAATTCGATAATATCTTCACCGGCGGCCACCCGCCGCCGGGCTTCAAAATGAAGCGTCCAGCGGGCACTGCCCAGATCCGCCAGCCGTTTGGTAATCGAGGTTGACGATAGATGATGGTCAACCACGGGCCACCTCAATGATCGCATCAAAGGCAATGTCGATATCCCGCTCGCTCATGTCGAACTGACCGGCGACAAATCGGATGGCGGTCGCCCCTTCATGCAAAGTCTGAGTAAGATAAATGCGACCGTCATCATTGATCGCATTGACCAGTTCAATATTGTGGGCGTTGATGTCGGGACAACCCTGCGGCACATGGCGAAATGAAAACAGCGACAAAACCGGTTCTGTAACAATCTCGATATCCGGCTCCCTGGCTAGACGTTCCGCCAGCTCCTCGGCCCAATTTACATGGTTGCGAATGCGCTCCCGCAAACCTTCAAGCCCATAGGCACGGAGCAAAAACCAGACTTTCAGCGCCCGAAACCGGCGGCCCAATTGAACCGACCACTCCGAGAAGTTGACGATCCCGTCCTTGCCATGGGTCTTTAAATATTCCGGCTGAATAGCCAGTGTGCGCACAAGGGTTTCCGGGTCACGCACCAGATGAAGCGAACATTCCATCGGAACGCCAAGCCATTTGTGAGGGTTGATGACAATGGAATCTGCCTTTTCTGCTCCTGCCCACAAATGACGATATTCCTCGCAAATCATTGCCGAACCGGCCCATGCGGCATCAAGATGAGTGTAGAGACCTTCCTCGCGCGCGATCTGGCATATTTCAGCCACATTATCCGTCGCCCCGACCGAAGTGCCACCAACACAAATAACGATACCAGCCGGGACCATGCCAGCCGCGCGATCTGCGGCAATCGCCACGCGCAACGCATCTGCGTCCATTGAAAACAGCGGTCCCGGTCCGGTCGGAATTTTTACCAGATTGTCCTGGCCAAGACCGGCCACCCACATTGCTTTATCAATGGAAGTATGTGTACGGCCAGAGGCATAAACGCGCAGCGGAGCTTTGCCGAAAATGCCCTCCTTATTGCCGGTGAAATTGAGCGCCCGTTCGCGCATGGTCAATATTGCGCACAGCGTAACTGACGAAGCGGTGTCCTGAAGCGATCCCTTAAATTGCGCTGGAAGTCCCAGCCCCTGACGCAGCCAGTCAACCATCTTGATTTCAAGCTCTGTCGCCGCCGGAGATGTCTGCCAAAGCATACATTGGCTGGCAAAAGCGGTTGCCAATTGTTCGGCCAGTTGTGCGGCTGGCGCCGCGTTTGACTGAAAATAAGCAAAAAATCGGGGGTGCTGCCAATGCGTCATGCCTGCTGGAATGATGCGCTCAAAATCGGCGAAAATCTCCTCCATCGCTTCGCCAGCTTCGGGGGCAGCATCACCAATTTGGGCAGCGATTGAACCGGGTACAACTTTTGGACGAACCGGTTGTTGTTCCAAACCATCAAGATAATCAGCGGCCCAGTCTGAGGCTCGATGAGACCACTTTCGAAAATCAAAGGACGGGTTCATTGATTTTCTCCAAACTTAATTAAACAGTGGCGGTGACGATGGCAGCATTTCAGCCTGCAGGTAGATACGATACTCTGTTTCTCGCTTCGGCTTCTTGGCAGAATCGTCGTGATTTTGGAACCCAAAAACACAAAGAGACGGCAAAAGCCGCCCCTTCGTCAGTAGGATATTATGTAAGGAATTTTCCCGTCATCACCTCTGCAGTGATGACGAGGAGATGTGCCGATGGATTTATTTATCTGATCGGAACAACGTTGGCAGCTGTGGCAAGCGTAATCTTACTTGCAGAATCGCGGCCACCGCGTTCAGCAGCCAGCGTTTTTTCCACATCACGGGACTGGCGGTACACCACTTCCCCGGCAGTTCCCATCACCCGCTTCAGGGTCACCAGATCACACGTTGATGCAACGAGCAGACCGAGGTGGTTAAGATGTCGACGAGCATAACAAAATGCGGCAAGGCGCGCGCGGTTTTGTAAAGGCAGTTCCTTGGCGATTTCAACCGCGTCGATCGGTTCCGCCTGGGCCAACTCACCAAACAAGCTTTCCGGTATCGGAACGCTGGTTTCGTTGAGAGAATGCGACTGAGCTCGGGACATGGTACCCTCCTTTAAGGTTGGCACCATGTTCACACATCGCAAGTTAACACGACGTGAACAAATTTAGATAAATTTCGCAGGCTTTTGATGAAGCTTTTAGCTGGCCGATGGTAAACATCCGGTATAATTCTGCCGGGAACTTCTAAAACTATCGAATTAATTTCGATTTCTGCAATGTGTATTTGCCTTCAGATACGCGCCTGATGCTCCGGCAGTCCGCATACATCCAGGTCCAGGGCCAAAATCTTCCCCGCATCTGGTTGATTTTCCAGGCTTTTTTCGCTCAAACCTTCTGATGCTGAGGTGATGAACAAAGTTTTCAGATCGGGGCCACCAAATGCCGGACAAGTTGGCTGGCTCACCGGCAGATCAATTGCCCGGTCGAATGAACCATCGGGGGCATATCGGGCAATCCGCCAGGCACCCCATTGCGCGTTCCACAAATACCCCTCGGCATCGCAAACCGCGCCATCAGGGTTAATATTCTCATCTCTCAAGTTGATGTGAGTCTGTTTTTCACCGACGGGATTACCAAGATCATCCAGCGGCCATCTCCAGATAATCTGCTTGCGAGTGTCAGCCAGATAGGCGGTTTTCCCATCTGGAGAGAAACAGGTCGCGTTGGGAATGCTGGCCCGACTTGCAAGACAATCGATCTTCCCGTTGTGGTAGCGATGAAATGCCCCTTCATGCGGACTGCCATCACGGGCCATTGTGCCGATCCAGAACGAACCGTCCGGGCCGATACGACCGTCATTTGACCGCGTCAGTGGATTGTCTGACTCCAGATCAATAACCGTCTCCCAGCGGCCAGTTGGAAGATCAAATTTCTGCAAACCACTGGCGGTCGCCACCAACAGGGTTTGCTTGTCGAGCCATCCGGCAGCTGAAGCCGGCTCGCCAAAATCCCAGAAATGGTGTTGGTCGCCCAGATAATTGCAAACATGCAGGCGACCAACCGGAATATCGAACCAGTACAGACGCTCTCGTTCAGGGTGCCAGAGCGGCCCCTCCCCAAGCGTACAATGAGGTCCGAAAATTCTCATGAGACGCCCTAATGGTTGTCGCGGGGAATAATTTTACCAACATCACGGTATTTTACCGCCGGTTTCAAAACCATGCCCTCTTCAAACTGGTCAACAATACCCCGTTGAATTTCCTGCCAAGGCGTTTGGTGGTCGGGCACGTAATCCAATCTGCCTTTCGACAGTTTTTCGGCGACCGCCGCCTTGCGCTTGTTCAACTCTTCATCGGAAATAAGGATGTTGGCTTCGCGGGTATTCAGGTCAATCCGCACCTGGTCTCCGGTTTCAATCAGCGCAAGACCACCACCCACAGCGGCTTCCGGCGACGCATTGAGGATCGATGGCGAACCCGACGTGCCCGACTGACGACCATCACCAATACAAGGCAAAGATGTCACCCCGCGCTTCAGCAGATCGTCCGGTGGCTGCATATTGACCACTTCCGCACCGCCCGGATAACCAATTGGCCCGGCGCCGCGAATGAACAGCAACGTAAATTCGTCGATGCCCAGCGATTTATCATTGATGCGCGCGTGGTAATCTTCGCGCCCGTCAAACACGACCGCGCGACCTTCAAAGGCGTTCAGATCATCCGGGTTGGACAGATAGCGGTCGCGAAACTCGTCGGAAATTACCGAGGTTTTCATGATCGCCGTATCAAACAGATTGCCCTTCAAATTCAGGAACCCGGCCTGCTGCAGCATCGGCTTGTCAAACGGCCAGATGACCTTGTCATCGGCAACTTCCACGCCTTTGCAATTCTCGCCAATCGCCTTGCCGTTGACGGTCATTGCATCTGGGTTTGGCAGTTTTCCTGCTTCCATCAACTGGTTGACGATGGCTGGAACCCCACCAGCATGATGATAGTCTTCACCAAGATATTCTCCTGCCGGCTGCAGATTCAGCATCAGCGGAATATCCCAGCCGAGATCTTCCCAGTCCTGGTTGTCGAGACGAACACCCAAATGATTGGCAATGGCCTTCAGATGGATCGGGGCATTGGTGGATCCGCCAATCGCCGAATTGATGACAATGGCGTTTTCAAATGCCTCTCGCTTCATGATATCAGAAGGTTTGACGTCTTCCCAAACCAGATCAACAATGCGCTTGCCCGTCAAATAGGCCATCTGCGCACGTTCCTTGTGTACGGCAGGAATCGCGGCGGACCCGGCCAGTGACATTCCAAGCGCCTCAGCCAGTGAATTCATCGTTGTGGCTGTTCCCATCGTATTGCAATAGCCCGGCGACGGTGCGGAAGAAGCAACAATGTCAGCATATTCCTCATAGGAAATATCACCCTTCGACAGTTCCTTCTTGGCATGCCATTTAATCGTACCGGACCCGGTGCGCTGTCCTTTATACCAGCCGTTCAGCATTGGGCCGACAGACAGGGCAATCGCCGGAATATTGGCGGTTGCGGCCGCCATCAACATGGCCGGGGTGGTCTTATCACACCCGATGGTCAACACCACGCCATCCAGCGGATAACCAAACAGAGTTTCAACCAGCCCCAGATAAGACAGATTGCGGTCCAGATTCGCGGTTGGGCGTTTGCCGGTTTCCTGGATTGGGTGCACCGGAAATTCAAAGGCGATACCACCAGCCTCGCGAATACCTTCACGAACCCGCTGGGCCAAGACCAGGTGGTGCCGATTACAGGGAGACAGATCGGAGCCACTTTGGGCGATGCCAATAATCGGTTTGCCGGATTGCAGTTCTTCGCGGGTCAGGCCCCAGTTCATATAGCGCTCGATGTAGAGCGCAGTCATGTCATAATCATCAGGATTGGCGAACCACAGTTTCGACCGCAGCTGAGATTTATCAATTTTTTTGGTGGGAGCCATTGGATGCTTCTTTTTTCAAACGATTAGTTTGAAGCTTTATCCCCAAACCATCACCTGATTGTCAATCGAACTCTCCTGTTTGATTTCAAATAGCTTGCCGATTACAAATCAGCATGGCCGAAATCCGCATCCCCATCTATGAGAACCTGTACATTCTGGAGGGCGATCTTTCAGAACGCTTCATCCATTCAGGTGGACCGGGCGGTCAAAACGTCAACAAAGTTGCCAGTGGCGTACAGCTTCGCTATAGCCCCAGACGCAGTGCCACCCTGCCCTGGCCGGTCATTTCGAAAGCAGAAAAACTTGCCGGAAGCCGTTTAAACAGCGAATCCGAGATTGTAATTCAGGCCACCCGCTATCGCAGTCAGGAAAAAAACCGGGCCGATGCCCGCACGCGTCTGATTGAATTGTTGGCGAAGGCCGCCAAGCCACCTCCCCCCAAACGCAAGCCCACACGGCCCAGCATGAACGCCCGCAGAAAACGTACCGATTCTAAGGTCAAACGCGGACAGACCAAAAAACTGCGCGGCAAGGTCTCTTTCGATTAGTTCTGTGCAATTGAAATCTGGACTGATCGCGGTGTGACCTGCTGGAATTACGTGTTAGCGTGCATTTCAGTATTGGGAGAACTAAATGACATTGTTGCAAGCACAGGGCGTTCACCACATCACATTGATGGGCGCTGACAAAAAAACCTCGGTCGATTTTTGGGAAGGTGTGCTCGGCATGCCATTCGTGTTTGAACAGCCCAATCTCGACAACCCGGATGAAAACCACCTTTACTTCGATCCCGGTGACGGGCGGTTGATCACAATTTTCTGTAATGAATCGCGAAAACCTCAGCACAAACGCACGCCCGAGGATGCAGGCTGCGTTCACCATATCGCCTTCAACATTTCCAAGGCAACCTATCGCCGGGCGATCAAAAAGCTGGACGAAGCCGGGATCAAACACAGTGGCAACAAGGATCGGGGATTCATGGATTCGATCTATTTCAGGGAACCTCTGGGATTACTGATCGAATTGGCTTGCTATTGTTTTGAACCGCCCAGAGGTCTGACCCATACCGACGTATTGCATCAGGCGCATTTGCTGCGGGTTGAACGCGACGATCACGCCATCGGTTCAACCCATGTGGCCGACGCTATTGAAATTTTGTGCAAAAAATCGACAAAGACCTTGTCCGACTAGGTTGATCCGCAGGGCACCAGTCTAGCCGCGACCAATGGCGAACAGGATGGCGGCTTTCAGATCGTCAACACCACTGCCCTTTTCGCTGGAGGTCGCAACAATCTGCGGAAAGGCCGCCGGGCGTTTTTCAATCGCCTTGAGAGTCTCCGCCTGCAATTTTACCAGAGCCGGTGGCTTGATTTTGTCGGATTTTGTCAGCACCAACTGGTAGGACACAGCGGCCTTGTCCAGCAGGCCCAACACTTCCTCGTCATTCTTTTTCAAACCGTGGCGGGAATCCACCAACACATAGACCCGCCGCAACGTCGAACGACCCTGCAGGTAGGAAAAAACCAGTTTGGTCCAGTTGTCGACCACATCCTTTGGAGCTTTGGCAAAGCCGTAGCCGGGCATGTCGACCAGAGCCAGCGGCGGGATACCATCTTCAAACTGCCCATCCTGTACAAAGAAATTCAATTCCTGGGTACGTCCAGGCGTATTGGACGTACGCGCCAGGCCGCGTTTTGCCGTCAGTGCATTGATCAGAGACGACTTGCCCACATTGGAACGCCCGGCAAAGGCAACTTCGTCGGGTCCTTCGGGTGGCAGGAATTTCATCGCCGGAACGCCGCGCACGAATATCCACTCATCTGCGAAAAACTTGCGCGCCTTGCCCTTGCGCTCGGCAAAGGCAACTTCCTCTGGAGATGCTTCGGGCATCAGCTAGTCTTCCAATTCATAAAACTTGGAAACGACCTGCCATCCTTCTTCCGCCGAATCGACGACGGTAAACAGATCGGTGTCATCGGGAGAAATTGTACCTTCTTCCGCAAGCGCTTCTAGATTGATAACCCGCTCCCAGAAATTTTTGCCAAACAACAATACTGGCACCTTCTCCATACGCCCGGTCTGAATCAGTGTCAGGGTTTCAAAAAATTCGTCCAGCGTACCAAATCCGCCAGGAAAGACAGCAACCGAACTGGCGCGCATCAAAAAGTGCATTTTGCGAATGGCAAAATAGTGGAAGTTGAAACTGAATTCCGGAGTGACAAATTCATTTGGTGCCTGCTCATGAGGCAAGACTATGTTCAACGCGATATTTGGCGCCCCAACATCCAGCGCACCTCGTGATCCGGCTTCCATCACACCGGGACCACCTCCGGTGACAACGACATATTCGGTAAAATCGGTCTTTTTGGAAGCCTGCGACGCAAGTTGCGCATATTTGCGGGCTTCGGTGTAATATTTGCTGCTGGCCTTCAGGCTGGCGCGCTGAGTGTCGTTTTTTGCAGCCCACGGATCCTTGCCCGGTTCGGCAATACGGGCCCCACCGAACAACACCGTTGTGGAGACAATGCCGGCCTCTTCCAGCATCATCTCGGTCTTCAACAATTCCAGCTGCAGCCGAATCGGCCGAGTTTCGGGGCGGCAGAGAAATTCCGCATCATCAAAAGCCAGTTTATAAGCAGGCGAACGGGTTTGCGGCGTATCCGGCACGACCTTGGCTTGCTCGCGGTCCCGCCGCGACCCTTTTAATGGATTGTGCGGCAGCGGAAATTGTTTGGTGGGCATAAAACTGGTTCCGAAAGAATAAACAAACCTGCCCTTACAAGTCTCAGCGATGCAGGTCAAAGGGGAACAGAGTTTTTGCCAAATGGTCACTTCCCCATTGCTCCCGCAATCGGCTTCGTTATAAAGGCGAAAATCTTTGTTTTCAGGACACACCCGATGAGCCACGCAGACCTTCAAGCCACCATCGAAGCCGCCTTTGACGACCGTGATAATGTCGGCATCACCACGCAGGGCGAAATTCGCGAGGCGGTGGGCGACGCCCTCAATTTGCTTGACAACGGCTCAGCCCGTGTCGCGGAAAAGGGCAACGATGGCAATTGGGTTGTGAACCAATGGTTGAAAAAGGCTGTTCTGCTGTCTTTCCGTCTCAACGATATGGACGTCATCCCCAACGGTTCCGGTGCCTCCACATGGTGGGACAAAGTGCCATCTAAGTTC
Source organism: Hyphomicrobiales bacterium (assembly GCA_011087605.1). Classification (GTDB taxonomy): domain Bacteria; phylum Pseudomonadota; class Alphaproteobacteria; order Rhizobiales; family Rhizobiaceae; genus Pseudahrensia. The sequence continues at coordinate 6,238 of JAALLE010000013.1, read as the reverse complement.
GAAGGCTGGGGCGAAAATCAGTTTCGCGGCGCCGGGTTTCGCGCCGTGCCAAATTGCGTGGTTCGCCACTCGGCTCATATCGCCAAAAACGTGGTTTTGATGCCATCATTCGTCAATCTTGGAGCCTATGTCGACGAAGGCTCCATGGTTGATACCTGGGCAACAGTTGGATCCTGTGCCCAGATCGGCAAAGGCGTTCATCTTTCTGGTGGCGTTGGCATTGGCGGGGTTCTGGAACCTTTGCAGGCCGGCCCGGTGATCATTGAGGATAATTGCTTTGTCGGCGCCCGTTCCGAAGTTGTCGAAGGATGCATCGTGCGGGAAGGTGCGGTTCTCGGCATGGGCGTATTTATCGGCCAGTCGACCAAGATCGTCGACCGCGCCACAGGCTCCGTCACCTATGGTGAGGTACCCGCCTATTCCGTGGTTGTGGCCGGCACCATGCCGGGCAAGCCGATGGGCAATGGCGAGCCCGGACCGGGTCTGTACTGTGCCGTCATTGTTAAGACCGTTGACGAAAAAACCCGCTCAAAGACAGCCATCAACGAATTGTTGCGCGACTGACCGGTCAAAAGGCTCCAGAAGGGATGACAATGGCGAACAAAGGCGGACCGCAATCTGTATATTGGGCGCTGTTTTCTCGCAAGGGTCGGATCAGGCGCGCCACTTATGGTCTGGGCATCGCCCTGATCTTCTGCATATGGTGGGTTGTGGTATCTCAGTTATTTGCTGCGCGCGAAGGTTCAGGCCAATTTACAATGTGGGTCATCGTACTGGGTCTGGTGGCCCTCGCATCGACCTATTGCATCTATGCATTGTGCCATAAACGCCTGCACGACCTGGGTCATCCGGGACACTATGCGCTGATTATCGTTGTGGCCGGATTTTTTCTTTCGGGCTTTCTGGTCATTCCGTTAGTTCTGCTTGGCGTCTTGAAGGGCCAGGCGGAAGATAACAATTATGGCCCGCCCCCCGTTCAGTAGCGCCGTTCACAATTAGTTTTGCTCCATTGGCAGTGACGCCGCCAGCGGTTAACCTTCCCGCGACAGGATTGTGGACGGAAGGTGCTCGGCGATGTCAGTGTTAATCAGGGGAATTGCCCTACTTTTGGGCGCAATGGTGATCGCAGCAGCACCTCATGCCAATGCGCAAAGTGCCGTAAAACCGATACCCAGCACCTGCTTTGCCGTGGCCAACAATATCCACACACCAGAACTGCCGGTTCATTTCGCCAGTTTTACCGTCCCGGTGGCAACGTCGAAATATGACGTCACCATTTCCTTTCAGGGTCACTCAACCTATCTCATTGAAAGTCCCACAGGCATAAAAATCGCCACAGATTTTGCCGGCTGGCTGGCTGATCCGGTAACCCCCAATGTGGTGACCATGAACCACGCCCATTCCTCCCATTATACCAACACCCCGGACCCGAAGATCGAAGCCGTGCTGAAGGGTTGGGGAGATAATGGTGCTATAGCCAAGCATCATCTGATGGTCGGTGATGTACTCATCCGCAATGTCACAACCGATATTCTGCGCTGGTCTGGCGTGCCAGACGGCAATTCCATATTCATCTTTGAGGTGGCGGGACTGTGTATTGGCCATCTGGGACATCTGCATCACAAGTTGAGCGAAGACCATTATGCCAAGATCGGTCGACTGGATGTAGTGATGATTGCGGTTGACGGTGGCTTGACCATGAGCCATCTCAGCGCCCGTGAAATCCTCAAGCGTTTGCGCTCTTCTGTGGTCTTGCCGATGCATGTGCGCAGTTATGACGCGATGCCCAATTTCCTCAATTATCTCGGCGAGGAATTCGCCATCACACGTCTGCGGGAAAACAGGCTGAAAGTTTCGCTGCTCAATCTGCCTAAACGACCAACTGTTATGCTGCTGCCCGGCGTTGACAATTATTACTCTCCGGAAGAATGATTGACCAAACGGCTTTGCATGCTAAACGCATGGCATGACCAAAAATATCTCCCAACTATCACCAGCCGCCGAACTGCTGAGAGACCTCATTCGCTGCCCCAGCGTCACACCACACGAAGGCGGCGCACTGGACGTGTTGCAAACCCGGCTCGAAACGCTGGGCTTTGTGGTAAAGCGAAAAATCTTCTCCGCCCCCAACACACCGGATGTTGAAAATCTATATGCACGCTTGGGGAATCAAAAACCCAATCTATGCTTCGCTGGTCATACCGATGTCGTCCCGGTAGGCGATGAAAATGACTGGACCAGTCAGCCATTTGACGGAGCTGTGGTCGACGGATTCATGGTTGGTCGAGGCGCGGTTGACATGAAGGGGGGCATTGCCTGTTTTCTGGCAGCCGTGGAACAACTGATTGAGCAAAATGAAACGATCCCCGGGTCGATATCCTTCTTGATTACCGGCGACGAAGAAGGGCCAGCAGTAAATGGTACCAAAGCCATTCTCGAATGGCTGATTGAGCAGGGCGAAGAAATTGACGCCTGCATTGTTGGAGAACCAACCAATCCAAACGCCATCGGGGATGCCATCAAGATCGGTCGCCGTGGTTCGATTTCGGGCACCGTTCATGTAGCCGGCATACAGGGTCATGCCGCTTATCCTCATCTGGCGGACAATCCTTCTCGCGGCATCATCGCGCTGACGCAAGCCCTGATGGCCGAACCTTACGACGACGGTACTGACGATTTTCAACCGACCAATCTGGAGGTCACATCCATTGATATTGGCAATCCCGCATTCAATGTGATCCCCAACAAGGCCTCGGCTCGTTTCAATATTCGCTTCAACGACACCTGGACTGCCGACAGCATCAAACAGGAGATGGAGCGGCGGTTGGACAGAGCTTCAAACGACAGTACATTAAGAGGCGATGTCGGCGACACGCCGCGCCCGCCGGTAGACTATTCCGTCACCTATACCGAGCGCCCCAGCCATGTTTTTCTGACCAGCGATGACAGGTTGATTGAAGCACTGTCCTTTGCGGTTTCTGAAGTGGTTGGTACAAGCCCGGAATTGTCCACTGGTGGTGGCACTTCCGATGCGCGGTTCATCAAGGATGTCTGCCCGGTTGTCGAATTTGGCCTTGTTGGTCAGACAATGCATCAGATTGATGAAAGGGCGGCCCTGAAAGATCTCGACACGCTGACCGACATATATGCGCAGTTCATCCAACGGTTTTTCAAACGGGAAACGGTTTGAACGTGCCGCCCGCACCTGTTTCAAAATCCAACCTGACAGAGAATCTGGCCGGGGTGATCGATGTCATGCTGGGTCGCGCCAGCGGCATGTCACGCATAGATCTTTCGAGCCGCGGCATTGGCTGGTCATTTGCCGGGCTGGCCATTGCCGGCCTTATCGACATTGCCGCTATTTCAATCCTGTATAATGCCCAGACCATTTCGGCTTCCCGGGAGATTGGCAAACTCTACTTCGTTTTTGGCCACCTTGTAATTGCACTGATTGGCTATGCCGCCTCTCTCATTGCCCTGTATCTGCTTTGCCGAACACCTCAGGAACAGCAAAGATTTCCAGCAGCAATTGCGGTACACAACTGGGCCGCACCCATTATTTCGGTTGCATTCTTGCCTTTGATTATCCTGGCAGTTTCATTTGGCGGCGCTGCCAATTCCGGCGCAGATAACAGCTTGCTGAATCTGATCAGCGTATTCTGGATTGGTGTGTTAATCTTTGTCGGGCTGCGCCTGATGCGAATTTCACTGGACCTGACCATGAGCAAAGCTGTGTTTTTCTTTGTGGTCACAGCGGCGGTTTCGGTTATCACGACAGAAGGACTGGATTCCTTGTTTGGATTGACCTGATCAGGCGGCATCCGGGTGGAGAGAAACTTGAAATATTTATAAATTGCACTATCGATTTGGAGTTGGGTGGTCGAGTTATTCTATACTTTGTCAGAACTGTTCCACGGCCAATTCCACCTTATGAAAAACATCATGGGGCTTATCCTGGCACCCCTGATGTTGATTTGGTCGCTCCAATATTATCGCAAAATTTGGCCTAAAGTTGTCTCCGGAATAATCCGCAGGACTGACAGAATTGCCTAGCGAAAAACTTTGTCTTCAAAACTACGTGCCAAGTTGCACGTTTGCAATTGACGACAATCCACCATCTTCAAGCTTCAAAACTTCCAGACTGTTGATCGTTGCTTTGATCGGAAATGGGCCGATTGAAGTCAGGTCAATATTCTCAATAATCACCGGATCCGCATTTGTCGCTATGGTCATGTGCGGGTGATATGCCAGATGAGGGTGCGGTTCTTGACGATGCAGCCCCTCGTAAAGCTGTTCATGCAATGCGGTTAGCTCAACTTGACCAACCGAAATTGCCAGCAACAATTTGTGCACGTCTTCAAACTGATCATAAACCACTTCGCTCGTGTCAAACTCCACATAAAACTTCTTCTTCTGCGAGGCCACTCGCTGGCACAGCGCAATCATGTCTTTGGGAAGAGTGTTTTGTATTCGAAATGCGAGTGTTACATGCGGTGCCACAAGTGCCGCTCGTTCCGGTTCATGGATGCCCCTGAATGCGGCCAGGGATTGCAAAACATTCGCCTCAAAGTGTGGGAATGCAAGAACATAAATCATCTTCAAAAGATGTGGCAATCGGCGCTGGGTTTCAATGGAAAAGTGATCTGCCGGGATCCCGGGCAACCTGCCGGAAACAAATGCAATATGCCTTCAACTACTGAGCCGCAAATGTTGCAAATGTACGGATCATTGCAGGCCCTAGAATGACGCAAAACAGTGCGGGTAGGAAGCAGACCATCATCGGAACGGTTAGTTTTGGAGGCAAAGATGCCGCCTTTTTTTCCGCCAGATTCATGCGAATGTCGCGATTTTCCTGGCTGAGAACACGCAGAGCGGTAGAAAGCGGCGTTCCATATTTTTCCGACTGAATAAGCGACAGAACAACGTTCTTGACCGATTCCAACCCGGTCCGCTTGGTCAGGTTTTCATAGGCCACGCGCCGTTCCTGCAGGAAAGAAAGTTCGGCCGTTGTGATCATCAGTTCCTCGGCCAAGGCAACCGATTGAGGGCCAATTTCGGCCGCTACCTTGCGGAAAGCTCCCTCGATGCTCATGCCGGATTCAACACAGATCAGGCTCAGGTCCAATGCGTCGGGCCATGCCTGGGTAATGCTGAGTTGGCGTTTTTTCACAATCTGACGCACCACAAGCAGCGGTGCATAAAATCCGACAAACGCCGCTCCAAGACAATACAGCTTGATGGACGCTTCATCGCCTTCAACACGGGTCTTGACAAAATAGAAGTAAACGACGGCAGCTGCGCCAAAAACAAATGGCAAGCCAAACCGCAGTCCGAGAAATACAAACAACGGAGACTGTCCGCGAAATCCGGCCTGAATCAGTTCCAGTTCGGTTTTTTCATCGGCCAATGCTTTGCGCAGGTTGAGCTTGTCTACGATCAGCTTTATCAGCGCACCGGGTTCACGCTTCTTGGCGCTTTTCCTGCGACCTTCCTTTACCGTACTCACCATGCGCGCCCGTTCGCGCGCCCGCAGCTTTTCGCGCTCCAAAGCCACCGACTTCATGCGATTGCCCAGATTATCGGTCTTCAGCATTGGCATGACAACAACAAGGATAGACGCAAACACGCCCACAGCAGTCAGCAGCGCCAATAGATTTTCCGGTTCTGTGAGTTGGTCAAACATCGCTCTGGGTCACTTTTTACACAGTCTGGAGAGGAAGAAATTCTAGAATTTGAAGTTGATCATTTTTTTCATAATCGCCACGCCAAGCCCCATCGAACCGGCAATGAACAGCAAGACATTTTTACCGCTCTGGGTTTCCCACAGCGCATCGAGATATCCCGGCGTGGTAATATATACTGCCAGCGCCACAAGGAATGGCAGTGCGCCAATGATGGTTGCCGAGGTTTTGGCTTCGGTTGAGAACGCCTTGATCTTGTCAGCCATCTTGCGCCGTTCACGCAGCACCTTGGAAAGCCCGGACAGAGCTTCCGACAAGTTACCACCGGCGGAGGATTGAATGGCAATCACAATTGAAAAGAAATTGGTCTCCGGCGTTGGCACGCTTTCGTAAAGCCGTTCGCAGGCCTCGGGAACCGAGATACCCATCTGCGTGGCTTCAATCATCTTGCGAAATTCGCCTCGCACCGGTTCATCAGCATCATTAGCGATAATGCGTAAACAATCGTAACTACCCAGCTACCCCAACCTGATGCTTTTATAGACGGCCCATCAGAC
>JAALLE010000077.1 GCA_011087605.1 Hyphomicrobiales bacterium | reverse complement strand
GAATCAAATTGTCGCACCTAATGGCAGCAGAAATAGGGTAGCTGAGTAGTTACGTAAAAGCTTGAACGGCCCGTTTTGCAACTTCCGCCCCCCATTCCTGCACAAAATGGCCTGCGTCCTCTACCATCATGGGCTCCGGGCACCCATTGATGATTTTATGCATTTTCATCATCACATCTGGCCCCAATACCGGATCCTGCACGCCAATCGCCATGAAACTTTTCCCCTGCCACTGAGACTTCCAGAAATCGGCGGCGCGCTTGCTGGTTTCGATACCCGCCATGCCGGGTTCGACCATCACCATTTCCGGAAAACGGCGCATTCCGGCTTTGAATGTTATGTCCGGAAATGGCGCACTATAGGCCTGTTGCTCGGCTTCGCTGAGTATTGGCGTGGCCCGCTTCATCAATGCGCCGACATTCATGTCCGGATTGGCGGCAACATATGCCCGCCAGTCCAAAAACGCCTGACTCGGGGCACGTCCCATCGCCAACACGGTATTCATGATCAACAATCGATCGAAACGTTCTGGCATGTCCTGAGGCAAGGTAAGTCCAAGCAGTCCACCCCAATCCTGCACAACCAATGTGATATTGTTCAAATCCAACCGCTCGATCAGTGCCATCATCATGTTGCGGTGAAAATGAAAGTCGTAAACCGCATCGTTGATGGGTTTGTCGGAGCGGCCGAATCCGAGCCAGTCCGGCGCTATCACGCGGGCACCGCTCGCGGCGAATACAGGGATCATTTTCCGGTAAAGGTAGCTCCAGGTGGGCTGCCCATGAAGGCATAGATAGGTCTGTTCGGTGTTGTGCGGAGCTTCATCAACATAATGTACCCGCAATCCCTCATACCCGGGGAGATCATTCAGATAGTGAGGCTCATAGGGCCAGTTCGGCAAATTCAGGAACCGTTCGTCCGGCGTGGTCAACGATGGGATCTTGGGCACGAAAATTCCCTCTTTTGATCGACAATACGGTGCCGGGGAGGCGGTTATCAGCACTCTGGCCTAGCTTTCATAAGCCTAGAGGCGTTCACGGATAAATGGAACCATTTTGACCTATGCGGGCCAAAATCTCACATCAGTCGTTCACCGTTGGGGACTGGTTTGTCGATTGCGGCCAACACGATGTCACCATTTTGGTCAGCATAACCCAGCGTCAGGACTTCCGACCTGATCGGTCCGATCTGACGGGGTGGAAAGTTGGTCACTGCCATAACCTGACGTCCAACAAGTTCATCGACCTGGTAGTGGACGGTAATTTGAGCTGAACATTTCTTTTGGCCAATCTGTGGTCCAAAATCGATCATCAACTTGTAGGCAAGCTTTCGGGCTTCGGGGAAGACTTCCGCCTTGACGATTGTTCCGGCCCGTATTTCGACCTTCAAAAAATCATCAAAGGTAATCTGTTCGGTCATCTTTAACCAGCCAGTTCGCGAGATCTCTTTGCAGCTGCGGCAACAGCTTCACGCAGCAGATCCGGGAAACCGTCCGTCGCCATCAGAATTTCAAGCGCCGCCTGAGTTGTACCATTGGGCGAAGTCACATTGCGCCGCAATTGTGAGGGTGACAATTCTGACTGACGCATCAATTCACCAGCTCCGCTTATTGTTGCTTCGGCCAGCGTGGCTGCCAGTTGAACCGGCAAGCCCGCCGCTTCACCAGCTTCGGCGAGAGCTTCGGCAAGATGGAATACATAAGCAGGACCACTTCCCGAGACACCGGTGACGGCATCCATCAACAACTCATCCTCAACCCATTCCACCGCACCTATCGCCGACAAAACCTTTGTCACGTTTGACCTTTGCGCATCGCTGACACGTGTGTTGGGCACACAAACCGTTATGCCGCGCTGGACCATGGCCGGTGTATTTGGCATGGCGCGAATAATCCGCGGACTGACGTCAGCAAATGGTGCCGAAATTTGGGCAATCGTGGTGCCAGCCGCAACCGACACAAGCGCATTTTCACCATCAACAAGACCAACCAGACCGGGCAGCACCACTTCCATGATCTGAGGTTTGACCGCAACCACAATCAAATCAGGCCGCTTGGCATCCTTGGCATCGATGACGTGATTGACGCCGTGTTCTGCCATCAGATCCAACATATATATGGGAGGTTTGGGATCAATGACCGTGATGGTCGCCGGATCATGGCCCGCCGCAAGCCATCCGCCAAGCATTGCCCCACCCATATTTCCAGCACCTATCAGGCATATGGTCGGCGAGACGTGCAACTGGGAGGACATCACACTTATGCCTCGCCAACCGTGTCGAACAGCACGCTGTCCAACGCCTCCGTCGCGGACTTCCCAGCCCATACGACGAATTGAAATGCCTGGTAATACCGTTCGCATGACGACAATGCCGCCTGCAACAAACATTCGATTTGTGCTTCATTGACCTCCGCACCACCGGACAATGGAATGGCCTGCCGAAACAGAACCGAGCCGTCCTGAGGCCAAACTTCAAAATGCCCGAACAGCAATTGTTCGTTGATTTGTGACAACAGTCGCATGGTTTCGACGAGGCGTTTTTTGGGCACCCTCATATCGAACCCGCAGGCAATGTGAAGGGCCTCAAAATCTTCCATCCATGAAAAGGAAACGCTGTAATCCGTCCAAATACCTTGAACAAGAATTGCAATTTCATCATCAGCTGAACGTTCAAACGACCATTTATTGAAATCCGCAACCTGTTCAATCGCATCGACCGGATGGCTGCCTCTTTCCATAAGTGACTCACTAATGCCCATCAAACTTCGCTCTTCCTTCAAGCATCACTACTCATCCAGACACCGCACACGAGATGTCCGCTCAACGATAAAATCTTCGCGGGAAAAACCTGAAACGCTAAACCGTCCCGAATCATTTAATGGATTCACCATAATACGAGATGCGTCGCAACGAACCCCGCTGTGCAAATCATGCACAGAATCACAGGCTTGGGCGTTGAATCAAAGTTTCGGATTGCACCAGTAAACGATTCAAAAGAATCAGAATTTCAAAACTTATCCACGGACAAATTATTTGCCGGATATCAGCGCCATCGACCTGCTATTTTTTGGCAGCGGTTTTGCTCGCAGCTGGTTTTTTGGCAGCCGGTTTTTTTGCAGATGCCTGAACCAGTGTTTTCAACTCATCAATTTCAGCTTTCAGCGCTTCATTTTCCATGCGCGCCTTTGATGCCATTTCTTTTACGGCTTCAAATTCATCGCGCTGAACCAGGTCCATTTGCAGTAAAAATCGCTCTGCCTGACTTTTCATGGCGCCTTCAACTTCGCGCCGCGCACCTTGCGCAACACCAGCAGCATCGGTCATCAGTTTTGCAAACTCATCCATCAGGCGGGATGGTCCTTGATTGCCTTGGTTCATGACTTTGCTCCAGAATTTAAGTTCCGACCTTTACCTAAGGCCTCGCACCCACGACTTCAACCACCAGTTTGCTGCAGCTTGATGCCGCGGGAGTTTACAGGCAGAACCTATTTCACCAGCACCATCGGACTTCCTCCATGCAGCCGTTTGCCAATATTATCTCAACCCTGAGCTTTCCGGTCATCGACCCGGTTCTGATTCAAATTGGCCCGTTTGCCGTTCATTGGTACGGCATCGCCTATGTTGTCGGCATTCTGCTGGGCTGGATGTTTGCAAAAAGAGTGGTCAGCACGCCTGACCTGTGGCCAGAAACCGGAGCACCAATAAAACCAGTCCAATTGGACGATTTTCTGACCTGGGCGGTGGTCGGCATAATTGCTGGAGGTCGACTGGGCTATGTGTTGTTTTACAATCTGTCCTATTACTTGAGCAATCCGCTTGAAATAATTGCGGTCTGGGATGGTGGAATGAGTTTTCATGGTGGGGCGATTGGCTCCATCATCGCCATGATCCTGTTTGCCCGGTCGCGTGGATTTTCTGCCTATTCCCTGCTCGACGTTATTGCCGCAGCCTCCTGCTTTGGGATTTTCTTTGTCCGCATTGCCAACTTTATCAATTCTGAATTGTGGGGGCGGACCAGCGATGTCGCCTGGGCGATGATATTTCCCAATGGCGGCCCCCTGCCCCGCCATCCAAGCCAGCTTTACGAAGCCGGACTTGAAGGATTTGCATTGTTTTGCGTTCTGGCAATCCTGATCTTCCGCTTCAAAAAGCTCAAAACCCCGGGTTACATTGGTGGAACCTGGGTGGTCGGCTATGGCCTATCGCGCATTATCGTTGAATTCTTTCGCCAGCCCGATGCGCATATCGGCTATCTCGCTGGAGGTTGGTTGACAATGGGCATGATCTTGTCACTGCCGATGCTGGCCATAGGAATCTGGGGCATGATTTCGGCAAAAAATCGCACGCCATGGCACAACAACACTGAAGATCAGGCCGCATCTTGACGCCGCTGGAGCAGGAAATCCGTCAACGCATTGCGACGGACGGCCCCATGCCACTGGCCGAATATATGGTAATTTGCCTGACCCATCCCGAATTTGGATATTATACGACCGGTCATCCTGTGGGCGGAAAGGCTTCTGGCGAAAACCCCGCGGGCGATTTCATAACATCTCCGGAAATCAGCCAGATGTTTGGCGAGCTGATCGGAGTGTGGTGCATGGAGGCCTGGCAGGCCCTGGGGTCACCCTTGGACTTCAATTTGGTGGAAATTGGCCCCGGACGCGGCACCCTGATGAAGGACCTGCTCCAGGTGACGCAAGTCCTCCCGGACTTCGTGGCAGCAAAGCATGTCCATCTGGTTGAAGTCAGCCCAACATTGCGCAAGGCGCAGAAAAATATTCTCCCCACACAAGCCAACATCAAATGGATTGGTGATATCGACGACCTGCCGAACCGGCCAACCCTGATAATCGCCAACGAGTTGCTGGACGCCCTGCCCTTTCGGCAATGGTGCAAGCACGGTACTGACTGGTTGGAACGGGCCGTTGGCGTCGTCGAAGAGAAGCTGACTTTTGTGCTGCGGCCCAACAGACTAGAACTCAGCGAATTGCCGCCAGACCATCTCGCACAGCCAGAAGGCACTCTGTTTGAAACGGCGCCGGCTCGCGAAGCCTTCGTGGCGCGGACGGCGGACTTGATAAAATCAAATACCGGTGCTGCCCTGTTCATTGATTATGGCCATCTAAAATCCGGTTATGGAGATACGTTTCAAGCGGTGCGCGATCACGAACATGCCGATCCGCTGCAGCAGCTTGGAAACACCGATCTGACCAGCCATGTGGACTTTGGCCCGCTCTGTGCGGTGGCAAACAGCACCGGTTGTGGCGTGCCGCAACCGGTCGCTCAGGGTCAATTTCTGCTGTCGATGGGCCTGCTGGAACTGGCTGGACGAATGGGAACAGGCCGTCCGGCCGATGTTCAGTCGAATTTACAACAAGCGGTTGAACGGCTGGCATCGCCACAGGGAATGGGCGACCTGTTCAAGGTGATGGGATTTGCCGCTCCCACCGGCCTCAGCGAACGCTTGTCGGGTTTCTCCTGATCAAAATTCCAGTTGCACCGGGTCAATCATCGGTTAGGTTTGAACATCAAAAGCTGGTTCGCGGGTACCATGAGCAAACTATTACCAATTCAAAGCCAGTTGCTAGACGATCTAGAGGGGATCAAGCATGGATATTTCACCCGTCAGGGAGGCGTATCCAAGGGAATTTACAGCGGTTTGAATGCCGGACTGGGTTCCGGCGACAATCGCCAGGATGTTGTGGAAAACCGCCGTCGCATCACGCAGCAATTGAAGGTGGCGGAAGACAAACTCGCGGCCCCCTATCAGGTGCATTCGCCCGATGTGGTTATTGCCGACCAAGCCTGGACAAATGACCGCCCCAAAGCCGATGGCGTGGTAACCAATCAACCGGGTTTGGCGATTGGAGTTGTCACTGCAGATTGCGGCCCGGTGTTATTTGCAGATGCCGATGCAGGGATTATCGGTGCTTGCCATGCGGGTTGGAAAGGCGCTCTTGGCGGAGTGTTGGAAAATACGGTTGCCAAGATGGTGGAGATTGGTGCTCAACCTGCATCAATCACCGCAATTTTGGGACCAACCATTTCGCAAAAAAACTATCAGGTCGGACCGGGGTTTCCTGACCCTTTTCTCTCCAGGTCTGCAGAAAATTTAAGATATTTTACCACTTCTGACAAAACCGATCACTATCAGTTTGATTTAACTGGATATATCGTCGACAGGCTGGCCAAAACCGGGATACGAGCCAATGCCGTAAATCGCTGTACCTATGGCGAAGAAGACAACTTCTATTCCTATCGCCGCACAACGCATCGCAACGAATCTGACTATGGTCGACAATTGTCGGCCATTGTCATGAACAACCGCTGACAGGAGCGCGGACATGTTACATTTTTCCCAGCAGGAGTTTGCCAACAGAAAAGCTCAGCTGATCGAAACCATGCAGCAACGTGAACTGGACGCAATTTTGCTGTTTGCCCAGGAAAGCATGTATTGGCTTACCGGTTACGACACATTCGGCTTTTGCTTTTTCCAATGTCTTGTGGTGAAGGCGGATGGCGATATGGCTTTGCTGACACGTTCAGCAGACTTGCGGCAGGCGCGGCATACATCGAATATTGAAAATATTGTCATCTGGACTGACAGCGGCGCTGCCAATCCGGCAATCGACCTGCGCGATCTTTTGTCTCAAATGGACTTGCTCGGCAACAAAATCGGCATTGAATATGACACGCCGGGGTTGAATGCAGCAAATGGCCGAAAGGTCGACGATGCGCTGCGCAGCTTTGCTGATACATCAGACGCGTCCGATCTGGTACACCGTCTCCGACTGGTCAAAAGCGCGGAAGAAATTGTCCATGTGCGCAAGGCCGCCGAACATGCAGATGCCGCTTTTGACGCTGCTCTGAAAACCACAAAAGGTGGTGCAGACGAGGCCAAGATACTGGCCGCCATGCAAGGTGCCATACTGGAAGCAGGCGGCGATTATGCGGGCAATGGTTTTATCATTGGATCGGCAGAAGACGCTTTGTTGTGTCGCCACAAATCCGGACGCCGCAAATTATCTGCCAATGATCAGCTGACGCTGGAATGGGCGGGTGTTTCTGCCCAGTACCACATGGCCATGATGCGAACACTGGTGGTTGGCAAACCAAAACCTGATCATGAACGATTCTTTGAAGCGGCGCGTGATGCGCTTTTGTCTGTCGAAGAGGCAATGACCGTTGGCAATAATTTTGGCGATATATTCAACGCCCATACCCGCACATTGGACGCAGCCGGGCTTGCCCGCCACCGCCTCAATGCATGTGGCTATTCTGTCGGCGCCCGATACGCCCCTTGCTGGATGGACGGACCGATGTTTTTTGCCGGCAATCCAACCGAAGTAGCGCCAAATATGACCCTGTTTGCTCATATGATCATTATGGACAGTGACAGCCAGACAGCCATGTCGTTGGGGCAGACCTACCTGACCACCGAAGGCAAACCGGAACCGCTGAGCAAGCACGGTCTGGAGTTTATTGTCTTGTAATGGGGATAAAGCGACGAATCTGGCTGGCGAAATGGTCAAGCTGTTGTTAAGAGTGGCCGACAAACTCCGCATGCAAGATCGCAGACCCGCATGAAGCTCTTTTCTGGAAACGCTAACAAGAGTCTGGCGGAGGAAATTGCCCGCTATCTGGACATATCGCTCGGCCAGTGTGAGGTCAGGCGTTTTGCCGATCAGGAAATATTTGTCGAAATTCAGGAAAACGTCCGCGGTGAGGATGTGTTCATCCTGCAATCGACCTCCTATCCGGCCAATGACAATCTGATGGAATTGCTGATTATGATCGACGCGGCGCGGCGGTCATCAGCGCGGCGCATCACAGCAGTGCTGCCCTATTTCGGCTATGCCCGACAAGACCGAAAGCCCGGACCACGCACCCCAATTTCGGCCAAGCTGGTTGCTAATCTGATTACCGAAGCCGGAGCTGATCGCGTGTTGACGTTGGATCTCCATGCTGGTCAGATTCAAGGGTTCTTTGATATTCCGACCGACAACCTGTTTGCGGTGCCGGTTATGAGTCGCGATTTGCGGGCAAATTACAATGTCGACAATTTGATGGTTGTGTCCCCGGATGTTGGTGGCGTCGTGCGCGCCCGCGCCCTGGCGCGACGCCTCAATGCCCCGTTGGCAATCGTTGACAAACGCCGCGACAAGCCTGGCGAATCGGAAGTGATGAATGTCATCGGTGATGTCTCCGGTCGCGATTGTATTCTGATTGATGACATAATCGATTCCGGCGGCACTTTGTGTAACGCAGCAGAAGCCTTGCTGGCCAATGGTGCGGTCTCGGTCACCGCATATATTTCGCACGGCGTATTGTCGGGTGGAGCCGTCGCCCGGATCACCTCTTCGATGTTGAAAGAGCTGGTGATTACAAGCACCATCGAGCCAACACCGGCTGTTCAGGCCGCCCATAATATCCGAGTGATCTCGATAGCCGATCTGATTGGCGAAGCCATCAACCGCACAGCGCTCGAACAATCGGTTTCCAGCCTGTTTGATTAGCGTGATGCAGCCTTGATTGGTGTGGCGCTAAATTGAGCAAAGCCCTTGCGCCAAACGGTGCTTGGGTCTATAGCACCGCCACCGTGTCGACACCCCTGGAGGGAACACGGGTCAATCTGGAAATCATGACACTTTGTCGGATCACACTCCTGGATTGAGCTGGTTTGAACTGAACGGTTCTGGCAGCAACCTCTGACCAACGCTTAGGAGCATATTATGAGCGAAGAAAACAAGCTCGAGGCCCAGGCGCGTGACCGTGTAGGCAAGGGGGCCGCACGCGAGCTGCGCAGAAATTCAATGGTGCCTGCCGTGATTTACGGCGACAAGAAACCCCCTCTCGGCATCGCCCTGTCCCACAAGGAAGTCACCATGCGGGTTCACGCTGGTGGTTTTATGACCAACATTCTGTCGATTGACGTTGACGGCGAGGCCCATCAGGTCCTGCCAAAGGATTATCAGCTGCATCCTGTCTCAGACAAGGTTTTGCACGTCGATCTGCTGCGCGTCTCACGCCGTACGGTTGTGACCGTTGAAATTCCGGTCAACTTTATCAACGAAGATATCTGCCCAGGCTTGAAAGCTGGTGGTGTACTCAACGTTGTGCGTCATACCGTTGAAGTCAACGTACCTGCGACTTCGATCCCCGACGGTTTCGAAATCGATCTGGAACCATTCGACATTGGTGATTCCATCAACATTTCATCAGTTGATCTTCCCGATGACGTTGAACCAACCATTGTTGACCGTGACTTTACCATTGCGACCATCGCTACTCCGGCAGCCCTGCGCTCTGAAGATGCTGATGAAGAAGATGAAGAAGGTCTGGAAGGTGATGAAGAAGGTGCAGAAGGCGAAGTCGACGGCGAAAGCGGCGGCGACGGCGAAAGCGAAGAATAAGCCTGAATTTGCATCAACTTGATGAAGACGGGACGATCCCATGCTTCTCATTGTTGGCCTGGGCAATCCGGGTCCAAAATACGAAAGACAACGTCATAACGTTGGATTCATGGCGGTGGATGAAATTCACCGCCATGAAAGCTTTCCCGCGTGGCGGCCAAAGTTCCAGGCGCTGATTTCAGAAGGCCAGATTGCCGGACATAAATGCCTGCTGGCCAAACCGACTACTTTCATGAATGAATCCGGACGGGCGGTCGGTGAGATTGCCCGTTTCTACAAGATACCACTGTCAGATATTGTGGTGCTTTACGACGAACTTGATCTGGCACCTGGAAAAGTGCGTATCAAGATCGGTGGTGGCGCTGGCGGTCACAACGGCATTCGTTCAATTGATGCTCATCTGGGCAAAGATTATCGACGGGTCCGCATCGGCATCGGTCATCCGGGTCAAAAAGACCGCGTCAGTGGTCATGTGCTTGGCGATTTTGCAAAATCTGACGCGATCTGGCGTGACCCGTTGCTGGACGAAATCGGCCGCAATGCCGAAATGCTGGTCAAAGGTGATGATGCAGGATTTATGAATCGCCTGGCGCTGCGCACCCAATCCAACGAGCCATCAGGCGCTCGCGGACAAACATCTGCAAAAAAGAAAAGCCATATCCGGCAGGCCAACAAGAACGGCCCCGCGGCAAATGTGCCGAAAACCGGTCCGATGGCTGACATGTTGAAAAAACTGTTCGGCGACAAAGACAACTAATCGCGTCCTCCCGGCATTAAAGAAAAGAAAAGAGCGTCAAAATGGGATTTAAATGTGGAATCGTGGGCCTGCCCAATGTTGGCAAATCCACTCTGTTCAACGCCTTGACGCGGACAGCATCAGCGCAGGCTGCAAATTATCCGTTTTGTACCATCGAACCGAATACCGGCGAAGTTGCGGTACCGGATGAGCGTCTTGCAAGAATTGCTGAAATTGCAAAATCCAAGGAAGTTATCCCAACCCGTATTTCGTTTGTTGATATTGCCGGACTGGTTCGCGGCGCTTCAAAGGGTGAAGGGCTGGGCAACCAGTTTCTGGCGAATATTCGCGAAGTCGACGCCGTCGTGCACGTGTTGCGCTGTTTTGAAAATGACGACATCACTCATGTTGAAGGCGCGATCAATCCGATCGCCGATGCCGAGACAATCGAAACCGAACTGATGCTGGCGGATCTCGACAGTCTTGAGCGTCGCATTGAGCAGATTCGCAAACGCGCCACCGGAAAGGACAAGGAAGCGATCATCATCCTGCCGATGATGGAAGCGTCGTTGAAACTGCTGCAAAATGGCCAACCGGTCCGCAAATTGCTTGATGGTATCGCGGCTGAAGACCTGGCCATTCTCAAGGGACTGCAACTGCTGACCTCAAAGCCAGTTTTGTATGTCTGCAATGTTGGTGAGGATGATGCGGCGTCCGGCAACGATATGTCGGCACAAGTTGCGACCATGGCATCCGAACAGGGTGCCGGAACCGTCGTAATTTCCGCTGCAATTGAAGAAGAAATTGCCCAATTGCCCGATGATGAACAAGGCGAATTTCTGGAGATGAACGGTCTTACAGAAAGTGGCCTGTCGCGGCTTATTCGCGAAGGCTATGAGCTTTTGTCGCTTATTACATATTTCACCGCCGGGCCAAAAGAAACCCGTGCCTGGACCGTCCATAGGGGCACCAAAGCGCCGGGAGCCGCCGGTGTAATTCACACCGACTTCGAACGTGGTTTCATCCGCGCACAAACCATCGCCTATGATGATTACGTGACATTGGGCGGTGAAGTTCCGGCCAAGGAAGCTGGCAAAGCCCGCGATGAGGGCAAGGAGTATGTCGTTCAGGATGGCGATGTGATGCTGTTTAAATTCAATACCTGACAGGAAATACAGAAATTTTATCTGCTTCAACTGGGGAGGTTTTATCTTGCTGACATTTGAAGACTTCACGGTGGGTCGGGTATTTGAACTACCTCCACACACGATCACTGCAGAAGAGATGATTGAATTTGCGCAGGAATTTGACCCGCAGCCATTTCATCTCGACGGCAATTCCGAGCAAGCCAAGCAGGTGGGTGGTCTGATCGCCTCTGGCTGGCACACATCGTCGATCTTGATGCGGATGATCTGCGATGGCTATCTGCTCAACTCCCCCTCACAAGGCTCTCCTGGCCTCGAGGAAGTGCGATGGCTGAATGTCGTGCGGCCTCAGGATACATTGTCGGCAAGCGCTGAAGTAACGGCCAGCAGAATATCGAAATCCAACCCCGCCATTGGTATCGTCTCGTTTGTTTACAAAATGTGGAACCAGCGCGGCGAAGACGTCATGAGAACCAAGGGTGTTGGCATGTTCAAGGCATCCGCCGGTACGCAGTCATGAGCAAAACGCCCATTTATCAATTGCTGAAAACCGACATGCGGCTGGATCTCGGCCAACACACATTCGAAACTGAAGAAATCCTGCGCTTTGCCAGGAAGTTTGATCCGCAAGTTTTTCATGTCAGTGAAGAAGGTGCAAAGGACAGTATTTTTGGACGCCTGTGCGCCTCTGGTTGGCACACAGGTTCGGTCTGGATGCGGCACAATATTGACAATTTCGAAAGTGAGTTGCTTCGGCTCACCAACTATCAAGGCACTGAACCGGTTATTGGTCCCTCGCCCGGTCTGAGAGACTTGAGGTGGTCTGCCCCGGTCTATCCCGGTGACACCATCAGTTTCTATTCAACAATAACCGGCAAGCGCACCAGCGCCCGACGCCCTGGTTGGGGAATATTGACGGTGAATTCCTATGGGACAAATCAAGAAGGAATTCAGGTTTTGTCGATGGGCGGTGCTGTGAGTATCAGACTGGACTGAGATGCTCGATGCATTCGGCCGAAGCTCGAGCTGCGCCGAACTCAGTCCCCTTCAAATTCGATCAAGGTGCGAACCGGTACACCCAAAGATTCAATTTTCTTTCGACCACCCAGATCAGGCAGGTCTATCACAAAGCACGCGGCGATGACATCAGCGCCCATTTCCTTCAGCAGTTTAACGGCCGCTTCTGCGGTACCACCCGTTGCGATCAAATCATCAACCAGCAAAACCTTGTCACCGGGGCTCACGGCATCGCGGTGCATTTCCATTTCATCAACCCCATATTCCAGACTATAGGCGACCGAGACCTTTTCTCCGGGCAGTTTTCCCTTTTTTCGGATCGGCACAAAGCCGGACGTCAGTTGGTGGGCAATCGCCCCACCCAGGATAAACCCGCGCGCTTCGATCCCTGCAATCTGGTCAAGACCAATTCCAACATAAGGATGCACCAGCGCATCAACGGCTCGGCGAAAGGCTCTGGCATTCTGCAACAAAGTGCTGATGTCACGGAAAATGATGCCGGGTTTTGGATAGTCCTCAATGGCCCTAATGGCGATATTGAGTTCCTGTGTCAGGGATTCTTCCATAAGGATTTTCCAATCAAATTCAGAGCTGTGGTTTCAACAAAAAAGGCTCCGGAACAGAATTCCAGAGCCTCAAATTAGTTTTCCGATGATTGCTTAATGGGCAACGTCTGACCAGATTTTCTTCTTTGTGAAGTAAAGCAGGCCAGCAAAAACGATCAGGAACAGGATCACGATGAAACCACGCTGCTTGCGCTGGTCCAGGTTTGGATCGGCTGCCCAGGTCAAAAACGCAGCAATATCGCGAGCCTGCTGGTCAACGGTGGATTTGGTGCCATCGTCAAACTCGACAATATCGTCAGACAGCGGGTTCGCCATCGCGAGGGAAGTACCGGCAACGAAAAATGGATTGTAATGCAGTCCATCCTGAACCGTAGTGCCTTCGGGTGGATCCTGATAACCAGTCATCAATGAGTAGATATAGTCTGCGCCATTTTCAGCATACATGGTGAAAATATCGAAGATAAACGTCGGAAAGCCGCGCTCGGGAGCACGTGCCTTGGCCAGCAGCGACATGTCGGGGGGCAGCGCGCCATTATTGGCTGACGCTGCTTCCTTCTCGTTGGCATAAGGCCCCTTGAAGCGGTCGTTTGGAAGCGCCGGGCGCTCAAACATTTCGCCGTCATCGTTTGGACCGTCGGTTACTTCATACTCTGCCGCATAATTTTTGATCTGCTGCTCGCTGTATCCCAAGGCCGAAAGGTTGCGATAGGACAGCAAATTCATTGAATGGCAAGCAGCACAGACTTCAGTGTAGATTTTCAATCCACGCTGCAATTGGGCTTTGTCATAATGTCCGAATGGACCGGCAAAGCTCCAGCTCTGTTCAACCGGCTTCATCAAAGGATAGTGCGGTGTTCCGCCTTCATCTTCGGCTGCGCTTGAGGCAAATGTCGAACCCGCCAGAGCCAGGCTTGACGCCACGATGACAGCGGAGAATTTGGAGGTGAATTTTGTGAAGACCGTCTTCATTTTTGTTTCTTTCTTTACCGGTTGCCCGTCTGGCTACCTGAAACTGGTTGAACACCGCAGCAACAGCTGCGGTGTTGCGTTAGATGTCTAGCTCTGCGCCTGGGATTCAGCCGTATCGCTACTGGACTTTGCCAATACCGCATCGGCAATGCTGGCTGGTCGCGGCAATGGTTTTTCAAACCAGCCGAGCAGCGGCATAATGACGATGAAATGAAGGAAATACCAAAAGGTTGACGCTTTCATCAGTGGGATCCAGATGCCCTCAGCAGGGCGGGAACCGAGATATCCCAGGAACACGGCGTTGATGGCAAACAGCCAGAAGAAGATTTTATAAGTCGGGCGATAATTCGCAGACTTAACATCTGACGTGTCGAGCCATGGCACGAAGAACAATACTGCAATCGCTCCAAACATCGCCAAAACGCCACCAAGCTTGGAGTCGATCAAAACGATGTCGGTGAACGGAATGCCGATATTGAAGTCAATGGCCCGCAATACCGCATAAAACGGCAGGAAGTACCATTCAGGAACAATATGTGCCGGGGTCTTCAGCGGGTCCGCCACAATGTAGTTGTCGGCATGACCGAGATAGTCGGGCAGGAAGAAGACGAAGTAGCACATGATGATCATGAACACGACCATCGCAAACGCGTCTTTAACGGTTGCATATGGTGTGAACGGAATAACATCCTGCTTGGATTTAACTTCAACACCGGTGGGATTGGTCTGGCCGGTTACGTGAAGCGCCCAGACATGCAGGACGACAATGCCAGCAATCATGAAGGGAAGCAGATAGTGCAGCGAGAAAAAGCGGTTCAGCGTGGCGTTGCCGACTGCATAACCACCCAGCAAATATTCACGCACGGTGTCGCCGACCAATGGAATGGCGGAGAAGAAATTGGTGATCACCTGTGCACCCCAGTAGGACATCTGACCCCAGGGCAATACGTAGCCCATGAATGCGGTTGCCATCATCAACAGGTAGATAACCACACCGAGTATCCAAAGCACCTCGCGCGGCGCTTTGTAGGAGCCATAATACAGGCCACGGAATATGTGGATATAAACGGCAATAAAGAACATCGACGCGCCGACCGCATGCCAGCTTTGCAATGTGTTGCCGTAGCTTACGTCGCGGCGCAGCAAGTGCACTGAGTCGAATGCCATGGTCGCTTCCGGCGTGTAATGCATGGCGATAACGATGCCGGTAATGATCTGAGAAACCAGCATGACAGCCAAAATGCCACCAAATGTGTACCAGTTGTTCAGGTTGCGAGGCACCGGAAATGAAACAAAGCTGTCATGGACGAGACGCACTATCGGCATCCGCGCGTCCATGAATTTGCCGAAACCGGTGGTCGGATTGTAAGTGGAATGACCGCTCATGATTTAGGCTCCTGCTTTGTCTTGGCCGATGACCAGTTTTTCTTCGCTGGCAAAGACGAACGGTGGCAGCGGAAGGTTGGTAGGTGCAGGACCTTTCATCACTCGGCCGGTGACATCGAATTTTGATCCGTGGCAAGGGCATAGCCAGCCTTCAAGGCCTGTATCAATCTTGGTCGGTACGCAGCCCAGATGGGTGCAGTTAGCGCCAACAATCGCCCACTCTTCAGCGGCACCTTCAGCAGCTGCGATGCGGCTGTCTGCGGCTGCAAAATCGCGAAAATCGGATTCCGGAGCATTTTTGGCTGAAGCAACTTCATCGGCAGTCAGATGACGGATGAAATAGGGCTTACCACGCCAAATAACAGTGATCAGCATTCCTGGCTCCACCGCCGAGATGTCGATCTCGACCGGACCACCGGCTGCTTTTTCACGCTCATTGGGGCCCATTTGGATGACCAGTGGCCAAGCCACGCCACCAACTGCAACTGCACCGGCAGCGCCGGTGGCAATGTAAAGAAAATCGCGGCGGGTTGCGTCGCTCGCGTGTGCTTCACTCATGGAGTTATCCTCTCCGGTATTACATTCTTTGGCAGACTATTGCCCTGCGCCGCGCTGGCATACAGGCGAGCGCGCGCCACGGCACGTCCTACAACATACTACCCTGCGTCTCTCTATTCCGTATCGGACCATTTTGTCCAGTTGTTAGGGGGTAGGAAACCCCACTTGTCGCAAGATTTTTTGCCTGTTGCGGCGTGAACCGCCTGTCAATGGCCAATTTGTCCCCAAATCGAGCAAATCGCGTGGAAAATTATTGTTATGGTGCGACGATGGGCTGAGCCTTGAGACTCGGTTCTGCGACCTCAATTCCATCGAACAAGCTGCCTTCTTCGAACCAGGACTTAGGAGCCGGGGCACCCCACAGTGTTTGGCGCTGAGGATCTTTCAAATCCCAGTGAATCGGCTCGTGATCGGGATCGATTGTCTGGTAATCCGAGCAGTAAATTTCGACGCGGTGATTGTCGGGATCACGAATATACAGAAAAAATGCATTGGATATGCCGTGGCGGCCGGGTCCGCGTTCAATATTGGCGACATATCCGGTGGTTGCCATCAGATCGAGCAGATCTAGGATTGCCAGAGGGTGCGGCACCCAAAACGCTACATGATGCAGACGCGGACCATAACCATTGGTGAACGCCTGATCGTGCACGCCCCCTTTGCGGTGCAGCCAGGAGGCCCATAAGGACCCGGATTCGGCGTCAGCCGTATATTCAGTCGTTCTGAAGCCCATTTTGTGATAAAATGCCGTCGCCTCATCAACATTGGTGGAAAAGCAGTTGAAGTGGTCTATTCGCAGCGGTTTGACGCCCTTGTATTGGGCATACTGTTGGTGAATAGGCGGCAAACGATCCATCTCATAATGCAATTCAATCGGCATGCCGGCATTATCGGATGTGCGCAGAGTACGTCCCTGATGGGCACGTTCCACCCAGGCGACATCACGTCCCTGCTCTTTGAACCAGTCATGGGCCTTGTCCAGTTCTTCCTCTGCCCAGACACGATAACCCATGGCTGCTACGCTGGCCGTGTCCGACTGGACCAGCACAACACAGTGATGGCTGCGCTCTTCCATGCCGCGCATATAAAGCCGCGTATCGGTCTCGTCGGTGACAGCAAGGCCAAGCACATCGCTGTAGAATTTTTTTGATGCCGCCAGATCTGTCACATTCATTTCGATATGACTGATACGCAGAATGTTGAACGGCGGGTCTAGGACAACTGGAGGCAGGGCCATAATTATACTCCCAACTTGGTGATCTTGTGTTCGCCCAAGGCGATGGCGATGTTTTTGGTTTCCATATAAAAATCAAACGACCAGTCGCCGCCATCGCGGCCAATACCGGAGGCTTTTGTGCCACCAAACGGGGTTGGCAGGTGACGAACATTTTCCGAATTGACCCATATCATGCCCGCATCGAGCCCCTCACTAAAATTGAGGGCACGGGTCACGTCATTTGTCCAAACATAGCCAGCCAGTCCGTAGGCAACAGAATTGGCGATCTCCAGGGCTTCTGCCTCGTCCTCGAACTTCATTGCGGTCAGCACCGGTCCAAAAATTTCTTCCTGTGCAATCCGCATCGTCTGCGTGGCATCTGCGTATAATGTGGGATTGACGAAATAACCATCTGAATCGCCAGCCTCTCCGCGAACCGCAATGCGCGCACCGTCTTCCTTGGCTATGTCCAGATAGGACGTCACCTTGGCCAGATGACGTGGGTGGATCAGCGGTCCTATTTCCGTGGCCGGGTCGAGTGGATGCCCAACTCTAAGCTTGTGCACCCGGTCTTCCAGCGCGGCGACGAAACGATCGTAAATACCCGCCTGAATCAGAACCCGCGAAGAAGAGGTGCAGCGCTCGCCATTCAGCGAATAGATCATGAAAATGGCGGCATCCAGAGCCCGGTCAAAATTGGCGTCGTCAAACACCACGACGGGGTTTTTGCCGCCCAGTTCAAAATGCACCCGTTTCAAGGTTTCCGACCCCTGTCGCATGATTGCGGATCCGGTGGAACTTTCACCAACAAACGCAACAGCCTTGATCATCGGATGTTCGGTGAGGGCTTTCCCGGCTTCCTCTCCCAGGCCGTTGACCATGTTCCAAACGCCCTTCGGTAAACCGGCCTCCTCGGCAATTTCAATCAGCAGGCGGGCGGTCAGCGGCGACCATTCCGCCGGCTTGTGAACCACGGTGCATCCAGCAGCGAGCGCCGGAGCGATCTTCCAGGTGGATAACATGAAAGGCGTATTCCAGGGGGTGATCACACCCACCGGCCCGATTGGCGTACGGGTGGTAATATTCATATGATCCGGAGACGGCAGGGTCTGGCCATCCCGGGCAGCTTCTGCCTGATCGGCAAAATACCGAAAATTGGCAGCACCACGCAACGCCGCTTTCGACATGAAACGTATGGCCTGTCCCGTGTCCCAACTTTCTACCAGCGCAATCTCATCGGCCCGCGCGACAATTGCATCGGCGACCGCATGGAGAACTTTCTTGCGCTGTTTGCCGGGCATGTCGCGCCATTCAGGAAATGCAGCATGAGCGGCTTTGGCAGCTGCGTCTATATCTGCTGCTGACCCTTCGGCCACGTCACAAATCACACTATCGTCCACCGGTGAACGGCTCTGCATGGTATTTTTGGAGGTCACGTCCTCACCATTTATGCGGTGCGGCAGGACTTTGCCTTCAAACTGTTTCAGGTGACCAGAGAGGCGATCGAGATTGGATTGCAGCTCAGACATTAATTTGCTTCCCTTTTCAAACGTCCCGCAATGCCATTGCGCTTGAAGGACATATCCGGATCATTGATTTCAATGTCGACAGAGACGGCCATAAAACCCTGTTCAATGGCGTCTGCGAAGGTGTTGCACAGCAGATCAAACACAACCTGCCCGCCCGTTTGGCGAGTTTCCAAGTCCCGACCGGCACCAATACGCATGATAACTGCAATAAAGGCGTTGTCGGGATGTTCGTCAGCGATAGAACCGGTTGCAACTGAGTGCATGCGCACCCGCACACCTGCCAGCGGGAATATTCCAGTCGCAACCACCACCTCGCTGAGACGCCGGGCCAGGTCAGCCATATCATGCTGGTCAGACAGATTTGCAGAATGTTCAACGATGAGATGGGGCATCAATACTCCTTGTTGGGAGAAATATTATTAACATGTTAAGTAATTTGCAAGGGAAAATTTCCCTAAAAATCAATGCTGGGCAAATGACCGCATAACGGGCCGCACCACCACAGTTGATTGCAATCGACCAAACTCGATCTCCCGCATTCCAAAACCATCATTGCCGATTGACAAATTTTCGTAACTACTCAGCTACCCTATTTCTGCTGCCATTAGGTGCGACAAT
>JAALLE010000076.1 GCA_011087605.1 Hyphomicrobiales bacterium | reverse complement strand
AATCAAATTGTCGCACCTAATGGCAGCAGAAATAGGGTAGCTGAGTAGTTACAGTAAAACATTGAAATCAGCATGCCCAAATAAACCGTCATGACAAGCCAGGAATCCAGTCCGGCACCCAACAGGCTGGGCGTTCTCCTGATGAGTAAACCTGCAACGTATATGGCGGTCACCACGATTCCGGTAGCGAGGCTGAATTGTGCGCTGGGTTCCACCTCGGCGAGTATCGGGCCATTTCGATAGGCCATGTCAGCAGGCAATATCAGGGCCAACATAATAAGGTTGCTGCCGAAAACATTGGACAGCGCCATGGTACACGCCCCCATACGGGCAGCCGCGAAGGTGGTGCTGAGTTCTGGAAGAGATGTTGCCGCTGCCAGCAGCGATATGCCGATGAATGAAGATCCCAGCGAGGTTTTTTCCGCGATTGAATCCGCCGTCATGGCCAAAGCCACTCCGGCAACTAGAATGGTGAGTGCGGTCAGAGCAGAAAACAGCAGCAGCGAACGGGTCGGTGTCTCTTCCAAGTGATTGTCATGTGACAAAAATCCAACTTCCTGCTGGCTTTCGTCCGGCAGGTCAATTGGTGCCCAGCTTTCTTTTTCGTCATAGCGCCGCAACATGGCAATCACCACGGGATAAGCGCCGGACAGCAGGATTGCCCCCAGACCAACATTTAGCGCCAGCGCAAAGTCTCCCAAGAATGTGATGACCAGAAGCATCGCCAAGAGAACAATAAGCAAAACCGCAAGCAGTGCGTGGGTTGGTTTTCGTGGCCAGGACGTCAAGGCATTTCGGACAACGAAAAAATCTGCAACAGCCAAAATGGCCGTCTGCATTGTAATGCCGCCAAACATATTTCCCAAAACCAGCGCAGAATTGCCGACCTGAGCTGCGGTGATTGTTGTGACGATTTCCGGAAGTTCCGTGACCGTGGCGAGAAAAATCAGACCGATAAATGCCTTTGAGATTTTCAGTCTTTCAGAAAGTTCATCACCATAAATGGCAAGTCGGGTCCCGGCAAACCATACGCTTGTAGCGGCTATTGCAAAGACAAGAACCAATTCAACGATTGAGAGGTGATGCAGGTTCATGGTTTCATTTTAGGTGAACGTTCTCGTCTCGACTTGAGGGCCGTGTTGTTCATTGTCATTAACCGGCGATCAGGCCAGCCAGCAGTAGTGCTGAGCAGGCAAAAATGCCGCCATAGGGCACCCAGACAGGAACTATGAAAGTGCCTTCTGGAGCAGGGGTGCTGGATTTTTTAATCCTGATCAGCGCAGCACAAACCA
Organism: Hyphomicrobiales bacterium; assembly: GCA_011087605.1. Lineage (GTDB taxonomy): Bacteria > Pseudomonadota > Alphaproteobacteria > Rhizobiales > Rhizobiaceae > Pseudahrensia. The sequence goes on along the minus strand of JAALLE010000076.1, from coordinate 17,938 downwards.
GGATGAATATCGCCAGAGTGATCACCGATGTCCATTCAGCCAGGCGTGAGATTTGAAATGAAAGAGCCAGTGCCAAAACAACAACAACCGAAAGGCCTGTGGCAACAATTGGGGTATTTGTTGTTTTATTGATGCGCGCCAGACCCCGTGGCAGCGAGCCTCGGTTTGCCAGCCCGTATATCACCCGCCCGGATATAATCAGTTGGACAATAATACCGTTCACCGTGGCGATAATTGCAATCACGGTGATGATCAGAGGTGAGAAATTGGTGGTTTTGGCAAATACGATGGCAAGCGGTGCCCGGTGCCCTGATATGTCGGATACGGACACGGCGGCGAGCGATGCAAGGACCACAAGAATATAGATCACAATACTGGCAAACAGCGTGATGAAAATGCCCTGAGACAATGTCTTTTGAGGATTGACGGTCTCCTCGGCTATAGAATCGATGTCTTCAAATCCGATGAAGGCAAAAAATGCCAGCAGGCTGGAAGCGGCAATTCCTCCCCAAAGCATGGGTGACATTGACGTGGGGACGGCCTTGGTGGCCTGCAGCACCAAATCGTTGCCAGACCAGATTGAGCCAATCACAATCGACAGAAGTCCGCCAATCTCTATCAATGTCAGTAAGCCGGCCATGGCGATTGAGCTGCGAATATCCATTCCGGCAATGATGCCCGTCACGAGGATGACCATGATCAAGAGAGTCTGGATCGGCCAATCGAGCAGCTGTGAAAGATACCCAACCGCCCCGTGCGCAATTGCGGCTGAAGACACCAGTCCGACCAGTGCAACGGCGAGACCGACCAGCAGGAAAAGTTTTTGCGAATTAAATCCGGTTCCGACGAAATGCGCTTCGGCCGCCGCAAACGGCATACGTCCTGTGAGTTCAGCAAACGCGGCGGCGGGCAACAACATCACCAGCCCGGCAATCAAAAAAGCAAACGGAGCATGTTCCCCGGCACGGGTGATAACTTCTCCGACAAGCACATAAATGCCCGCCCCGACCGTGACGCCCAGACCATAAAGAACCACATAGGGTAGGGTCAGAGTGCGTTTGAGTTGATTGGGCCGAGAGGGCTTGTCTGCAGAAGGTTCAACCATCCATCCAGTCCCGTGTGATTTGGGGAGTTTCGGACTTATCTTAGACGTTTAAACGAACACCGCATATTCGACATTGGCAGGGGCTTGGAGGGATAGTCAAAGCCACTGATTGGCTCATCATCTGCAGGAATTGAACAGCGCTTGTGCCAATCTCGCTTTGATGTTTACCGATGGTTGCGCAGCCTGTCCCACCATCGGCCGGGTTTCAGTCGGACCGGCAATCCACGCCGAGCATCCAGCCAAAGTGCCAACTGTCGAAAGCGGCTGGTTGCCAGGGCAAACCACAGGTGGTCCATCCAGCTTCTTTTGTGGGTAAACGGACATACCCGCATACAAATCGCGCAATCAGTCTTCAGTTTTGCCCAATAGCCAAAACATTTTTCACAATCAGCCGACCATTTCCTGACATGCGCAAGGGTCGACTGGTTTTCAGCCTTTACTGTGGGTTCGCCGAATGGCAGCGCTTTGGGAGGGCAGGCCTTGGCGCATTTTGTGCAGTTTTCACAATATTGCTTGATGCCAAGTGGCTGAGGCGTGTCTGCAGTCAGTGGCAGATTGGTGAAAATCTTTGAAAATCTGATCCTCGGCCCGAACTCGGGCGTCAACACCATTTGGTTGCGGCCATATTCTCCCAAACCGGCCTTGATCGCATAGGGAATAACCAGCGCGGTATCGTTCATTGAAGCAATTGCTTCAAAGCCGAGATTGCGAATATAGGTGGCAAGCTGCACGACAATTGCAGCTTCGTGCGAATATTCCATCCCGGTGGAGACGCCTGCCAAAGCCGAAGGATAGGTATCGACCAGATCAACATCCATTGCATGACCCATGACGATGACATGAGTGACACCCTCAGGCAGGGCATTTGGAACTTCCGTAAAGTCGCGCGTATCAACTCGGTGAGAATAGTGAAAGCGTTGATCGACTTCCGTGATGCCGACCAGATCGGCACCAAACAACTTTGCCAATTTCTTGATCTCGGCACTTTCAGCTGCTGGGTCATCAACCGTTATTTGGTCGGCTGCAACGGGCGTGTCATTTTTGATGGCCGCCTGAAATCCCTCCCGCTCGCCGATATCATTTCCCCGGTTGGAAAATATGTCTGAAATCGCCCAGGCCGCATTTCGCAAGGCGAAGTCTTTTTGATTGAAGCCCTCTCCGCGGCGTGGGGCAGCTTCCATCCGGTAGGATGAAAAAAAAGCATCGGTATCCTTGGACTTTATCGTGTCATCCCAAAAGGCGCGGGTGAACATGTCATCCTTTTGATTAAACTGAACAAAATCGTCCGATACATCAAAGCCGAGCAGCGCGTCGCTGGATTCAAACCTGCGGTTCAACTCAATAATCTGTTCCGGTGTCAGCACGCCATTGGAGTTTGATGGCCAGTTCATGATTTGTGTAGCTCACGTTGATGAATGGCAATGATCTGTCTCATCGGCTTTTGCTGGTTTCCTCGTTCAGAGTTCAAGAGTGTGTCCCCCAAGCTGGTAATTGCATCGACTATAGGCAGTCAAATTTGACCTGACTAGCTGGCATAACAATTCCACTCACGGGGGTAAAAATTGCTGATATGGCTGACGTTTATTGCCGATTTCATGTAGGCTGCGCGGCGTCAGTACAATCCATGCGACGCCCGGAAAATCCAATCCCGATAATGTCGACTTAATAAAAGAATACGGTTCCTTATGGCCTCCAAACTCCACGTCGTAGATTCCATAACAAATGCGGGCTCGACCGACCGAACCAACGAGGATGCACTTGGCCATAATGCTGATTGTGCCTTTGTCATCGATGGGGCAACCGGCTTGGGGGATCGACAAGTGTTTGTCGAAAATGGCACCGATGCAGCCTGGCTGGCATCAAAAGCGGTTGCCCATTTTGAGCAAAAAATTTCTCGCCATTCGGATATCGCGCCTAGTGTGACTACTTTCATCGGCCAGATGCGCGAAGAGTTTTTCACCGCTGCGGATCAACATTCCCTACCGCGCTATGCCTGGCCATCCGCCAGCTTTGCCATGTTGCATCTGTATCAAAACCATGTCCGGTTTACCGGGCTTGGAGACTGCACTTTGTTTCTGCAGATCGATAGCGGGGTGAAACTGGTCAATCCAATGAAAAGATTTGAAGGTGCTGAAAGCAAAAGCGCTGCCCAACATCTGCAGCGTGTAGGTGGATTTGGCAGTCAGAAAAACCTTCTGCAAGATGCTGCCACGCTGCAGAATCTTCGGTCGATCAGGGTTCTGCAAAATACCGTGGAAAGTGGGGTGTGGACTTTGGGGCTGGAACCAATGGCGGCTGAGAACCTGTCGACTGAGGCCTTTGCCTTCAGCGACGGTTGCCACGCGCTTTTGTGCAGTGACGGTTTTTCGGCGCTGGTGACGGACTATCAGCAATATTCACCTGAAACGCTGCTTGATGCCGCGCTGAGTCAGGGGCTTGATGCTTTGATGGAGGAATTGCGTTTTATTGAACGGGTAACAGATTCAGATGGTCGGAAATATCCTCGGTTCAAACAAAGCGATGACGCCACAGCCTTATTGCTGAAGCTTTCGACATAAGCCCATCATCCGGAATCGACTGAATTTCCGTCGGCATGTCTGACAATCTGCGCCAAAAACACCACCAGCAACAGGGCTGCAGCCAGTCCCGTAAACACCGAGCTGAAACTGAAAATTTCAGCCAGATATCCAAAGCTGGCTGGCGCCACCAGCAGACCCGAATAGCCAATTGTGGTGGCCATCGACAATCCGATTCCCGGGGCCAGGCCGGGCAGGTTTCCGGCCGCTGAAAACGCTATCGGTACCAGATTGGACATTCCCAGACCGGCAATCAGAAATCCGGCAATTGCGATGGTTGCCGAATTGGCGGTTCCTGCGATCAACAGGCCTGCAAATGCTATTATGGCACAGGCACGCATAGTCCGCACAGCTCCATAATGGGCACGGATCGGGTCCCCAAAAAACCGAACGATCGCCATGGTTCCCGAAAATGCGCCAAAGGCAAATGTAGCCGTCAGGGCGCTGGCTCCCAATTCCTGCTTTAGATATAATGCGCTCCAGTCGAGCACGGCACCTTCGGGCATTGCAGCGCACAAGGCTACAAATCCCACCAGATAGGGCAGCAGCACTCGTGGAAATGCCAATTTGGTTTTTTTAAGAGGAGCCGACGAACCGCTGCTCTTCAGTTGAGGCAATGCTGCCGCTACCACCAACCCTGACAACAAAGTTGTAACAATGGCGTGGGAATAGGGGTCAAAAAATTCCAGAAAATAGCCGCTTATAACTGCTCCACCAAGCCCGCCCAGGCTCCAAAATCCGTGGCAGGAAGACATGATCGGTTTGGAGATTTTTTTCTCCACCTCAACGGCGAAGGCATTCATCGCCACATCCATGCCGGCAATAAAAGCACCAAATGCAAACAAGGCCACCCCGGCCAGTGCGACATTGGGCGACAGGGTAATCCACAATATCGTTGTCGCAGCGGCAATGCTCAAAAACTTTGTTACAATGGCCGTTCCAAACCGGGCAATTACCACGCCAATCACCGGCATTGTGAGGATTGAACCAACACCAAACACGACGATCATCAATCCGACCGAGCTTTCGCTTAATGACAGTCGATCAGCAAAGGCAGGAATTTTTCCTGCCCAGGTTCCAAGCAAAAATCCATTCACCAGAAACAGCAGTGAAACTGATTGGCGGGCGCTCAGGGACATCAAAAGACTGGTGCCTGAAAAGTGCTATGCCGTGATGGTATCGCCGTTTTGATCGAAACGGTAGACACGGTCAGGGTCAAACTTTGCGGACAGTTTTGAATCGACTTCATAATCGTGCTCACCAAACAGCCGCGTAGAGATAAGCCCAGCTTCTCCGCAATCCAAATACACATTTGTGTCGCCCCCCAACCGCTCAATATGAGAGACTGTTCCAGACACATCTCCATCTTCCTGGGTCAATATAATATGTTCGGGACGAATACCAATAGTTGTTGCCTTGTCATCGCTCAAAACTTGGGCCGGGATAAAATTCATCTGTGGTGAGCCGATAAATCCGGCAACAAATTTGTTGGCAGGAGAATTGTATAACTCCATTGGCGTGCCAATCTGTTCGACCATGCCATCATGGAGAACAACAATGCGGTCAGCCAGCGTCATGGCTTCAACCTGGTCGTGGGTTACATAGATCATCGTTGCTGAAAGCTGGCGATGCAGGCGGGCAATTTCCAATCGGGTATTAACCCGCAATGCGGCATCGAGATTGGACAGCGGTTCGTCAAACAAAAACAATTCTGGCTTGCGTACAATTGCCCGGCCAATCGCCACACGCTGGCGTTGTCCACCAGACAATTCCGCGGGGCGGCGGTCGAGATATTCATCCAGGGCCAACATGGACGAAGCGAGTGCAACCTGAGATTTGATTTCTTCCGCCGGTCTTTTGGTTTGTTTTAGCCCGAGGCTCATATTGTCCCGTACTGTCAGATGCGGGTACAGCGCATAGGTCTGAAACACCATTGAAATGCCACGCTTTGTCGGCGGCTGCGCATTCATTACCTCACCGTCGATTTCAATGATGCCGGAAGATTCGTTTTCCAGCCCGGCAATAATCCGCAGCAAGGTCGATTTACCACAGCCTGACGGTCCGACAAAAATGACGAACTCGCCATCTTCAACTTCCAGGTCGATACCTTTCAAAACTTCGACGTCGCCGAATGACTTGTGAATGTTTTTAAGTGATAGAGATCCCAAAATATTACCCCAATCCTAGAGATGAATTTCTTTGCCGGTGCGGATACTTGTGTCAGCGGCGAGACAGATCCTGAGAGACTGCACCGCGTCTTCAAGATGTCGATTTAGACTGATGTCTTCACGAATGGCCTTCAACAGATAGGCCTGTTCACGCGCGCAAAGCGCGTCATGGTCAGGTTCGTCATCCATCGACAGGTCCTGATCGTCAGCAACAAAGCTGCCGTCCGGACTTACCTTTGAGCTGTGAACGCGTATGAGCGATGTCTTGGTATGGGCATCGACATCATCAGACTTCGTGCCCTCCGGAACGATGATCGACACGCAACCATTGGGAGAAATGATGTCTTTAACGAAAAATGCCGTCTCCGACATCATGGGGCCCCAACCGGCCTCGTACCAGCCAACAGACCCGTCCTCGAATGTGACTTGAAAATGTCCGTAATTATACATTTCAGCGTCAATTTCTTCGCTGAGCCGCAATCCCATGCCGCTCACCTTGACAGGTTTGGCGTCGGTGACCTGACACATCACGTCAACATAATGCACCCCACAATCGACAATTGGTGAGGTTGTCTCCATCAGGCTTTTGTGGGTTTTCCAGGTATCGCCCGAAGATTGCTGATTAAGGTTGAGGCGAAATACATAGGGCCCACCAAGGTCACGGGCGCGCTCAATCAACGTCATCCATGATGGGTGGTGGCGCAAAATGTAGCCGACCAGAACTTTGCGATTGAGCCGTCCTGCAGCTTCGGCCACCCGTTCTGCATCTTCAACGGTTGTTGCTATGGGTTTTTCCAGGAACACATGAGCACCGGCTTCCATCGCCGCGATCGCATAATCTGCATGAGTGCCGGAATAGGTGTTGATCGACACCACGTCTGGTTTCAGGTCGGCCAAGGCTTCCTCAAACGAATGCCCAAACGGATAGTCTTTTAACTCCGTAGGCAGTTCAACCTTGGACCGGTTGACCAGCCCGACAATCTCAAAGCCATCAATGGCATGATATGCCAGCGCATGGCTGCGCCCCATATTTCCCAGCCCGGCCACCAGAACACGCAAAGGTTGGTCGGTATTGCTCATTTGACGGCTCCTGACGTGATGCCCTTGATCAGTTGTTTTGAGAAGATCAGATAGAGGATCAGAACCGGTACGATGGCCAGTGACAAAGAGGCCAGAACGGCGTTCCAGTTGGTGACAAATTGACCAATGAACACCTGGGCACCAAGGGTGACGGTTTTGACTTCTTCAGCCGGTGCCAAGATGAGCGGAAACCACAAATCATTCCAGATCGGGATCATGGTGAAAACCGCAACTGTTGCCATCGCCGGGCGTACCAGCGGCAGGACCAGACGCAAGAATATTCGATATTCCGAAAGGCCATCAATTCGACCAGCATTTTTCAGATCGTCGGAAATTCCCTGCATGAATTCGGACAGAATGAAGATGGCAAGCGGCAATCCCTGTGCGGTATAGACCAGGATCAGCGCGGTCAGCGTATTGACCAGACCACTGGCCACCATCATTTGCAAAATGGCCACCGTGCCCAGTCTGATCGGGATCATGATGCCGAGGGCCAGATACAGACCGGTCAGCAGGTTTAATTTAAAGCGGTATTCTGCCAAGGCAAAGGCTGCCATGGCTCCAAAGAACAGCACCATGGTCAGCGATATGATAGTGACCGTCAAACTGTTTTGAAAATAGAGCAGAAAATCGCCCTGCTTGATCACGGTCTCATAGCCGATCAAGCTGAATGTTTCTGAATTCGGCGGCGAAAGCGGCGAACGGAAAATCGCGTTGCGTGACTTGAACGAGTTGATGACAATCACGACGACAGGAAACAACGCGATTATTGTGTAGGTGATCAGGATCGCATGTGCAGCAATCGCGCGTGCTGTATTCGATGACAGCATCGGATTGGAAATGGACTGAGATGTGGGTTGGGACGTGGTCATGGCGCCCTCCTAAAACTGGTAGCGGCGCAGCCGCGTCTGGATGCCGAACAGATAGATCGAGACACCGCACAAGATGATGAAGAACATTGCCGACGCGATTGCTGATCCCATATTCGGATCGCCCAATTGCAACTGGAAACCAAAGAAGGTGCGGAACATGAATGTGCCGAGCACATCGGTCGAGTAGTTTGGACCGGCTAACGCCCCCTGAGCCGAGTATATCAGGTCGAACGCGTTGAAATTACCGACAAAAGTCAAGATTGATATGATGCCAATTGACGGCAGGATCAGCGGCAGCTTGATTTTCCAGAACTGCGCATTGCCGGACAGTCCATCACATTCTGCGGCTTCCAGAACCTCATCGGGGATCGACAGCATGGCTGCATAGATCAGCATCATCGGGATACCGACAAACTGCCACACTGAAATCAGCGCCAGCGTGGTCAGCGCGTATTCTTCCTTGCCCAGCCAGGGAGCAAACAGGCTCTTTAAACCAATCGCGTCCAACATGCTGGGAGCTACTCCCCACAGCGGGCTTAAAATGAGTTTCCAGGCAAAACCGACAATCACAAATGACAGGATGGTCGGAATGAAAATAGAGGTGCGGTAAAACGCCCGCATACGGAGTTTGTTGCTGCTCAGCAGAGCCGCGAGAAGTATGCCGATCGGGTTTTGAACCAGCATATGGATCACGAAGAACCAGGTGTTGTTGACCAGCGCATTCCAGAAACTTTGAGCCCATCGCTCGTCACCGAACAGCGTTGCAAAATTGGCCAGACCGACAAATTTCTGCACCCCGTCGATTTGTGAATACAGCGACATTTGAAGCGTGCCGAACAGCGGTATGACCATAAACGAGGTGTAGATCAGGAATGCAGGAGCCAGGAACACCAGAATGTGTGATCTGAAAGGCGGCTTGTGAGATTTTTCTTCCATTGGGGTCCCCATCTCTCTGATTTGGTTAAAAAAAGGGCCGCACTTTCGCACGGCCCTGATTGATTGTTTTTACTGTTGTGGCTTGTACCAGGAAGCCAGACCGTCCTGAAGCCGCTTGCCGGCAGCTTCTGGGGTTTCAGCACCCTTGATCACCTGCGCAGAGGCATTCCATGTCTCGGTTTCGAGGTTTGGCGTGCCGCGTGACAGGATCTGGTAAGTCGAGCGAATTGTTGACTTACACTTTGAACGCCAGGAGATGAATTCCTGGGCCAGCGGATCTTCCAGTGCCACGGGAGCGCTGGACAGTGGGAAGAAGCCGGGCAGGGCATTTGCATAGATTTTTGCAAATTCAGAAGATGCCACCCAGTTCAGGAAGGTTTTTGCCGCCGCTGCATTTTCAGTCTTCGCGTTCATGCCGATAGCAATATCGGTGTGATCGGAAATGTGGCATTCATCACCGGCATTCTGCACCGGTGGGATGAAAGCGCCCATCTTGAAGCTTGCATTGGCGTTAAAGCCGGAAATTTCCCAGGAGCCAGCCGGATAAATGGCGGCGCGACCCAATGTGAAAAGGTTTTGACTGTCAGGGTAAGACTGAGCTTCAAATCCATCGCCCAGATAATCTTTCCACTTGGCAAGAGCGCGATAGGGAGCCACCCAACCTTCGTCCGTCAGTTTCTGGGTACCGGCGATCAGCGCATTGCGGCCTTCTTCACCTTTCCAGTAGTTCGGGCCGATATTGTTATAGCCCATTGTGGCAGCTTCCCACTGGTCAGCTGTTCCCATAGACATTGGGATGTAGTTGCCCTTGGCCTTGATCGCATCGAGGGCGGCAAAGAATTCTGCTTCGGTGGTCGGTACTTTGACACCGGCATCTTCCAGTGCTTCGGCATTATAGATGAATCCGTGGATCACTGACGCCATCGGCACACAGAACGGGTGACTGCCATCATCTGTAATCCAGGCTGACTTTGCCACTGCGGAGAAATTTGACATTCCTTCCAGGTCAGCCAGCGACGCCAGATGGCCATTGTTATAAAGCGCAAGCGAGGTGTCGAATGGACGGCAGGTGATCAAGTCACCGGCTGATCCGGCTTCAAGCTTGGAATTCAAAACCGCATTATATTCTGCCGGGGCAGAGGGGGTAAATTTGATCTTGATGCCGGGGTTGTCTGCTTCAAAAGCCGGAATGATTTTTTCCTGCCAGATGGCAAGGTCATCGTTGCGCCAGCTTTCGATGGTCAGCGTCACATCTGCCGCATGGGTCGCTGTTGCTGCCCCCATAATGGTAGATGCCAGCAGCATGAGTTTGAGTGAGTTACGTTTCATATCTATCTCCCGTTGTGCGCCTGCGGCGCGGTTAGTCTGAGGTTTGCGAAACAGTCAGATCGGAAAGTGCCGCTCTGAGTTTCCCCCGGTTTGCGGCCAGCAGCTGCTGAGCCTGTTTTACGTTCTTCTGGCCGGCGGCGAGAAGGACTGCGATCTTTACCGACCCGTCGGCACATGCCAAGGCGTGGTCGGCCGTTTGTTCGTTGCACTTGGCTATTTTGGTGACCATACGCCTTGCACGGTCCTGCAATTTTGCGTTGTCGGCAACTAGATTGACCATCATGCCATCATGGACATGGCCAAGATGAATACCCATCAGGGTGGAAAGCATGTTCAAAGCGATTTTTTGCGAAGTACCGGCCCCCATGCGCGTTGAGCCCGCGATTACCTCCGGTGGCGTCGCCAGGAAAACCGGAAAATCGCTGTTATCCAGCAACGGTGATGGCTGATTGTTGGCCAGACCAACACTTGTTGCTCCAAGTGATTGAAGAAGCCGTTGGGCGGCCAATGTATAAGGCGTGGTGCCGCTGGCGGAAACCAGGATCGCGCAATCGCCGGGCTCGATACCGGCTGCGTTTACGTCTTTGCGTGCCTGTTCTTCATCATCCTCCGGGCCACCTTTCATGTCGGCGAGGCTTTCGTTGCCACCAGCAAACAGGATGCGGATCTGGCTCATGGGAATGCCGAACGTGCCGGGTAGTTCAAGCCCGTCTGCCAGAGCCATCAGGCCAGAACTGCCGGCACCAACATATATCAGCTTGCCGCCTGCAAGGTGGCACTCTGCCATATGTTTTGCGGCAGCTGCGATTTGTCCGAGCCCGTGTTTTACCGCGTCAGTCGCCGCCAATTGCCCCTGATGTATCAGGCCTAAAATCTGATCAGGACTGCGCCCGTCGATCCCTGCAGCCGAAGCATGCAGGGATTCAGTGGCGGGAGAATTGGTCGTTGAAACTTCCATCCCGACATAATGCCAAAATAATACCAATTGTCCAGCTATCGTTAACTATTTTTTCTCCGCGACATAAGAAAAATCCTTATAGTATTGTTTTTAAAGAGAAATAAATATTTTTCCACAAATACGAAAAATACCCCTTGGTAAATGGTATTAGATTGGTATACTGAGTGCATGACAAATTCTTTGGATGTGTTTTTGGGAATTGATGGCGGCGGCACCGGGTGCCGGGCACTGCTGGTCAACCAGCTTGGAGAAACTCTGGGAACCGGTCGGTCAGGTTCCGCCAATATAATGACTCACTATGATCGTGCCGCCAGCAATGTATTGTCGGCTAGTCGTGCTGCACTGCAGGAAGCTGGTCTGGCAGAGGCCGATCTTGTGTCAATTCCCACCTACATGGGGTTGGCGGGCGCCAATATTGGAGAATTTGCCCAACGTTTCGTTCAGGAAATGCCATTCAAGTCCTGTTATATTGAAACCGATGCGGTGATCTCTCTGGAAGGCGCAATCGGCGATGCTGACGGCGTTGCGGCGATCATTGGCACCGGCAGTGTTTTTATTTCTCGCATGGCCGATACAGTGCGTACCGTCGGAGGTTGGGGGTTTACGGTTGGTGATCTGGCCAGCGGCTCATGGCTTGGCAGGCGATTGCTGCAGGAAACATTGCTGAGTTACGACGGCATTCATCATGGGTCGGCCTTGACGAAAACGGTGCTGAACCGGTTTGAAAACGATCCGCAAACGGTGGTTGAATATGCCCACACGGCGCGGCCGGGTGAATTCGGCGAACTGGCTCCGCTGGTATTTGAATATTTCGACAAGCGCGATCCCATCGCCCGACGCATTCTGCGGCGCGCCATTTCCGACATTGAAGAGACACTCGATCACATATTATCAGACGATGCACCGCGATTTTGCATGATCGGCGGTCTGGGCCCGATCTACGCCAAAATGCTGTCCAGCTATTACCGCGGGCGGGTTAGTGAACCTTTGGGTGATGCGGTTGTTGGTGCTGCAAATCTTGCCCGAAAACATTTTTCACAAGGAGGTCAATAATATGGCATCCGATATTCTGGAAATGTTGGCACCCGAAACCTGGTCGCGGGCTCATTCCGGGCCGCTCTATGCGCAGTTGAGCCAACATATTGAATCAGTTATCCGCTCCGGCCAACTAGAAGCCGGAACAGCGCTGCCGTCTGAAAGAGAACTCGCCAACATCAGCAACCTGTCTCGGGTTACCATTCGAAAGGCTGTACAGCAGCTGGTTCGCGATGGTCTGGTGGTCCAGAAACAGGGATCAGGGACTTCGGTCGCTCCTCAAGCCGGGCGCGTCCAGCAATCATTGTCTCGTCTGACGTCCTTTAGCGAGGATATGCAAAGACGCGGGTTGAAGGGCGAGTCGCAATGGTTGGAAAAGGGCATATTTCCACCCTCACCGGAAGAGACAATCACCCTTGGGCTGACGGCCAACGCAGATGTCGCACGCATATCACGGCTGCGCATTGCCAACGGTCAGCCTCTGGCCATTGAGCGGGCATCCCTGTCCTCACAGATGCTGCCCGACCCGGAAAATATCGGGGAGTCTCTTTACGCCCATTTGGCAAAGAGTGGCAACAAACCCAGCCGTGCAATCCAACGTATTTCTGCCGACATGTTGACCGGCGAGGATGCCGAATTGTTGCATCTGCCAGACGGTTCGGCAGGGCTTCGCATTCAAAGAATTTCCTATCTGCCATCCGGCCAAATCGTCGAATTCACCCGCTCTGTCTATCGCGGTGATGCCTATGATTTTGTCGCCGAACTGCAGATTTCCAATGAAAGCTGATGATATATTATGTTTGATTTTCACACCAAGATGCGGGCCGAAGTGGAAGACATTCCCGACGCTTTGCAAAGACTACTCGACAAGTCTCAACCGGCGATTGCGGCGGCTGCTGCTGATCTGCGAAAGGTAGATCCAAAACTGATCTGTACCGTCGCGCGCGGGTCTTCCGACCACGCTGCGAGTTACCTTAAATATGCAACCGAACTGACCGCCAGGATTCCAGTCGCGTCTATCGGCCCGTCCGTTAGTTCGATTTATGATGTGGAGCTTCAATTAAAAGACAGCGCCTGTATCGCCATTTCCCAATCAGGCAAAAGCCCAGACATTGTCAGCATGGTGGCGTCTGCAGGCAGGGGAGGGGCAACAAGCATCGCCATCACCAATGAAACCGCATCGCCACTGGCTCAGGCCAGCGATCACACGCTCAACATTCAGGCGGGAAAAGAAGAAAGTGTGGCGGCAACGAAAACCTTTGTCACGTCAATTGTTTCAGGCCTGCTGTTGCTGGCCCATTGGCAGGAAGACGCCGCCCTGTTGAATTCCTTGCGTCAATTGCCAGGCCTTGCTGCGAAGGCCATTCAGTGTGACTGGGAACCGCTCGCCCGTCGCCTGCTGCGCGCCGACGCGCTATTTGTTCTGGGGCGTGGACCCTCATTTGCAATCGCCAATGAGGTTGCATTGAAATTCAAAGAAACCTGTCAGATACAGGGTGAGGCGTTTAGTTCCGCTGAGGTTCTACACGGCCCGGTATCGATCGTTGCCGCCCACTATCCGGTTTTGGCCCTCATCGCGCGGGACAAGTCTGAGCCGACAATTTGCGAAGTCGCGGACCGGCTGGTCAATCAGGGCGGCGATGTGTTTGCCACCAGCGACAATGTTGAGGCCGCCAACCAGCTGCCATTTGTATCTTCCGGCCATTCGCTGACAGATCCGTTGCTGCTGGTTATTTCGTTTTACGCCTTCATCGAAAGTCTGGCACGTCTGCGCGGATTCCATCCAGACAAGCCGCGCAATCTGAAAAAAGTGACAGAAACCGTATGAGTAGCAAAATTGCCCTGACTGGTGCCAGGATATTTGATGGCGAAAAACATTTCGCTCATCACAGCCTGCTGGTGAAAGACGGACTGATTGCCGGCATCTGTTCAGCTGATGATATTCCATCTGGCCCAAATGGCTATCAACGGATCGAAATCGAGAATGGATTGCTGGCACCCGGTTTCATTGATTTGCAGGTCAATGGTGGTGGTGGTGTGTTGTTCAATCAAACGCCGACATTACAGGGCATAGAAACCATCTGCGGCGCTCATCATCCGTTTGGCACGACCGGTTTGTTGCCAACGTTGATCACCGACAAGCCCGAGATCACTGAGCGCGCCATTCAGGCCGGTATTGAAGCTGCCAAAAAGCAGGTTCCCGGATTTCTTGGCCTGCATCTGGAAGGTCCGCATTTGTCGGTTGCCAGAAAGGGTGCGCACGATCCGAAACTGATCCGGCCGATGCAGGATGAAGATTGCCAGCAGCTAATTGCCGCGCGGTCACAGTTGCCCAATCTTATGGTAACGGTGGCGCCAGAATCGGTGAGCAATGCACAGATCTCCCAATTGGCCGACGTCGGCATTATTGTCAGCCTTGGCCACAGCAACACATCCTATGAAGAGGCTGAGCTGGCCAGGCGGGCAGGGGCTTCCTGCATGACGCATTTATACAATGCCATGAGTCCGATTTCTCATCGCCAACCGGGAATGGTTGGCGCAGGGCTGGCTCCTCTGGGCTTCCACTGTGGCCTGATCGCTGATGGTTATCACGTCGACCCTGCCGTTATTTCAATATCGCTGGCGGCTAAGAACGACGCTGCAAACATTTTCCTGGTATCGGATGCCATGTCTACGATTGGCTCCGACCAGCGTCAGTTTGATCTGAATGGTCGAACGATTTTCCGCAGCGAGGGACGGTTGACGCTTGCAGATGGCACTCTCGCCGGAGCTGATCTCGAGCTAAATACCGCAGTGCGCTACATGGTGGAGACGGTGGGACTGGACCTTGACGAAGCCTTGCGCATGGCGTCGCTCTATCCGGCGCAGTGTTTGGGCAATCCGCAATTATCGGGAACGCTTGCGGTCGGACAGGTGGCTAATATCATAAGGTTGGATGAGCGGTTAAAAGTTCAGCAAGTGTGGATGTCGGGCGAAGCGCTGTAATCTGAAACGCAGGTGCGCTTGTTGATCTGAAGATCGGCCGACCCTGGAAGTGTCGGCCGACTTTGAGGCTGTCATGCAGTTTGGCTCACCAATTCTTCTGGTTTGTGCAGACTAACAACTGTTAAAACGGCGGCAGCATTTGCCCAGTAATACCACGCATCGACACCGGTAAATCCAAATGCAATCGGAGCTATTAGGAATACCAGCCCGACAGCACCATCGACCGCAAGATGAAGTGAATAGGGTAAGACCCGTATAATGCCGAGGTGGTGGTCGGTTAGGACCGTCAGTACAAATGCAGCAATGCCGACAATGATTGACAACCAAAATGCAATAGGGCTTGAGGCTCCCAAAGATAAAATGACGGGCAAACCCATCAATGCGAAGGCCACTGGATAGTCCAGAACTGCGTGGATCTGTTTGGTGATGGAGCGGATACTCATGGTCGTATCTCCTGTTGAGGTGGAATTGAACAAGCCGTTGTTGTTTGTGGGCTCATTTCAATAATTGCGCCTGATAACAGGATTTTCCATGATGGTTTCGCCGGATAAATTGATTGATCGTCCGGAAATTGGGCTTATGCCTAGTGTAGCAGTTTTTCAATCTTTGCTTGTTTGCGAAACAGCGCCGGGGTGATGTCAAATTGATTTTTGAAGGCGCGTGTAAACGCCGCTTCTGACCCATAGCCTACGGTTTCGGCAATATCGATTATTGACAGAGAACCGCCAGCAAGCATTTTGTATGCCAATTGCATACGCCAGTGAGTGACGTAATTATGCGGTGTCATTCCGATCAGCCTGCTGAACCGTTCGGCAAACACGGTTCGAGACATGCCAGCCATCGCAGCCATCGATTCAACGGTCCATTTTTCTTCAGGTTTAGAGTGAACCGCATTCAGGCTGCGGCTGAGTTTTGGATCCAGTACCCCAGCCAGACTGCCGGCCTGATCGCCTACTGAATCAACAAAAGCCCGTACCGTTTGAATAAAAATTATTTCAGTCAATCTATGGACGATGGCTTCCGCTCCGGCCTTTTCCCCCAACACTTCTGAAGACACAAATCGAATGACAGAATCCAGCCATTCAGCATTCATCGTTTGAGTATTCGGAAGATGGATGACTTCTGGTAATCCGGCGAGGAGAGGGTGTGTTGCACCTTCCTCGAATTCAAAGTGGCCGCAGAACAATTTGCATGAGCCCAATTGTTCCGGACCTCCATAGATCAAAGCTCCGCTTCCATTATAGCCGGACTTTGAAAGAACAAAGTCCAATTCGTCGGCCTGTCGGTCTGGAGCATCAGAAAGAATGTGGCAAACACCGTGCGGGATGACGACAAGGTCACCGGTTGAAAGGTGGATTGGATCAGCCCGTCCGTCGATGGTGACAACACAGCTGCCTCGCATAACCATGTGAAAGCGCGCGACATTGCTATATTGCGGCACTTCAACCCCCCAGGGTGAGCTGAAATCGGTATGGAAATACACGGTCCCCCGCATCTGCAACGCATTCAGTATTTGGCTAAGAGCGTCATTTTCCATCATGCCGGTCCCGTGTTGAACAATCCTGCACCCACCAAACACGGTATTCCACGAGTGACAAGTCAGCCGGACGATCAATCAAAAACCACGGACGAATGCCCATGGAAATGGCCGCGGCATCCCCAACAATAGGTCGGTGAGGAAAATTCTCCTCCAACTCAATGTGACCCGGAGTGCGGCAGAACAATCAATCCGCACCAATTGGAGATGCTAAAAATGAAGTCAACAATCAGAAAAATCACAACTGCAGCCGTGCTCGCAATGTCAGCGTCGCTTTTAGCTTTTGCAGCTCATGCCAAGGACGCCACCGAACTCAATGATCTTGAAATCGCACATGTTGCCTATACCGCCGGCACGATCGATATTCGCTATGCCCACCTCGCCCTGGCAAAATCAACAAACCCCGAAGTTCGTAAATTTGCGGCATTGATGTTGCAGGACCGCCAGGCGGTCAACGATCAGGCTGTTGCACTCATCACCAAGCTTGGCATTACGCCCAAAGACAACGACGTCAGCAAAACTCTGGTTAAGAATTCTCAGATGCTGATCGCAGAGATGAGTTCCTTGGATGGCAAGAATTTTGACATGAAATATGCCAATAACGAGCACGAATATCACAAATTCGTAAATGGCGCGCTTGAAGGTGTATTCATTCCCAATGCCAAAAATGCTGACCTCAAGAGCCTGCTTAAAGCCGGATTAAAAGTCTTCAAAGTGCATCAGGGTCACGCCGCGATGATGTCGAAAGCTGTCGGCAACTAGCTCAATCTTTTGCAAGGGCCGACCCTGTCTTGCGGGCCGGGTCGGCTGGATAACCTTTCATACGGAGACCGTCATGCTTACTCGACGAACTTTAGTTTCTGCTGCCCTCATCATTCTTGGCACGCAACCGGTAATTGCCAAGAGCAAAAATCACCACATACTGATCCAGGACTTTCAGTTCAGCCCAAAATCGCTGAATGTTCGCCGCGGTGATACCGTAGTCTTTACCAACAAGGATGTTGTGCCGCACACCGCTACGGCCGTCGATCTTAGCTGGGACTCCGGCGATCTGAAAATGAACGCGCAATGGTCATTCACGGCGGTTCGAAGTGGAGAGCTCGAATTCTTCTGCGTTCACCACCCGGTCATGCGTGGGAGATTGATCGCCGACTGATCCGACATTTCGAATTCGTACACACTCAAATCGCACCGTGTAACGATATCAGATTCAACCAGTGGCTTGTTTGGAAATACCATTAACATTTGATTCAGTGACAAAGGAAATGTGTGATAAGCAGAAAACAGCCAAGAATAGTCGATATTTTGTAACTACCCAGCTACCCCAACCTGATGCTTTTATAGACGGCCCATCAGA
>JAALLE010000012.1 GCA_011087605.1 Hyphomicrobiales bacterium | reverse complement strand
TCAAATTGTCGCACCTAATGGCAGCAGAAATAGGGTAGCTGAGTAGTTACGATTGTTTTTCAACACCGGACCAAGAGCAGCACCGGTCATTTCCGTGTTGAAGAAGTGACGGAAACCGTTGGCGCGCTTGTCTTTACCGGTTGTGTCATTGGAGTGGGTCAAACCAGACATGAAAATCACGCCAGCTTCCTGACACAGACCCTGCACAGCAATCGCCACACCAGAAGAAGAACCACCGGTGATCATGATCGCACCGTCGTTTTCAATCATCCGTTTGGCAGATGCGCGCGCCGCGTCAGACTTAGTCTGCGTGTCGCCGGTTACGAACTTAACGGTCTTGCCGTTAACGCCACCCTTGAGTTCTTTCGACGAGAAAGTGTCAAGCATGCCGCCGCCACCAGCATTGATGTGTTCGACAGCCAGCTCGTAAGCGCGCAGCTCGTCAGCACCCTCATCTGCATAGGCTCCGGTTTGTGGCACGTTGAAGCCGAAAGTTACCGAATCGCCTTTTGGTGCGTTCATGTAACCATGGCCATCTGCAAAGGCCTGTGTAAAGAAATATGGTGTTGCACCAGCAGCAGCTGCTGCAGCGGCACCGCTTTTGATTACGCGACGGCGCGTAATGTCTTTGCGTTCACTCATGAATGTTTCCTCCCTAGGAATTGAGCTAAAACGAGAACAACGGCCAGAATCCGGCCCGCCTCACGCGTCAAACTATTGGCTATCGAAAACCGCCGCAATCAAACTTAGGGATTAGATGCCGCGACATCGACGAGCAACGGCGAGCAGCTGCGGCGAGCGTTGGCGGCGAGCATTGGCGGCGAGCAGCGGCTTGCGAGGACAGGGTTCCAAAATGGTGAGGACCAGCCGGATTCAAATCACGATTGGTGGATAACCGAACGCGATGATTCACACGCAATCAAAGTCGCGAAAATTCAAGTACTTCTCTAATTATTTGAAATTAGGACGAAATCCCAGTTTCCGGGTGGCTTCTCGCCTGCGGTGAATACCTGCTTTAATCCAGCTTGTAGTAATCTGCCACGTCATCGAGCCAAGGTAACAACGTGCCAAACTGCTCGATACCGTCGGCCCAACGGCGAATCCGCCTGACCTGACGGCCCATTTCTTCAGCTGTGACACCGACCTTGTCGCCCTGTAGACAATAGTCGCGGTCCCACCACTCATCCTTTCGTGCATGCAGCTTTTGCGCCATGCGGATGCGCAGGATCATATGGGTAACCCCAAACAGGCGCAGATAAAGTTGCCCGGCCTGCGGCGACAAACTGCGATTGAAAAACGGAAAATAGGTCTCCAGCAGACGTTCCTCGGCCTCTGCATCGAGATTCATCCATTCGTCGCACAGGACAAATGCAAGATCATCCAGCGCTTTACTGCGACCGCAATCTTCCCAGTCAAACCACAATACCCGGTCATCGGTGACCATCGCATTGCCGGGACGTGCATCCCATTTGATGAATTCATCGCGTTTGACATCCATCAGTTCAACCAGCTTTTCACGATCCAGTTCAGGGGCCGGAATGTTGATTGTCTTGGATATGCGCTTTGCAGCACCGGTGCGGTTCCACAACCAGTTTTCCGCCGTGCCAATCCGCGGCACACGGTGGTGAAGATTGCTGGCATGTGCCTGTTCATGAATATGCACCAGACTTTCCAGCGAATCGGCAACCAGTTTTTCCCGGTCCGCCATGTTCGGCGTATTGTCCATGACTACGGGCAGCCGCTCACCGGCGATAAATTCCTGCACCACCCAGTTTTCCACCACTGCCTTCAGCTTGGGGACATAGCCCGAGGGACCCAGCGTGCGCAGGACTATACCTTCAAGCTGGGCATCTTCCTTGTCTTCGCGCTTGGCGAATACAAATGGTGCCCGACCCATATCGGCAATAAATGCACTGCGGCTGGTGCCGCCTGGAAAAGCAACGCGTTCGGGAACTCTGCCAAATACTTTCTTGCTCAACGCTTCCACCTGAGAGGAGCGGTCCTGATCAAAAATATCGGATACTTTGCGTGCCGCTTCGGCCATGTTTCATTCCCCATACGTCGATCCACAATCGACATTGTTGCCTTGGGGGAAACTTAGCTTTCAGACGTGATGATTAAGTTACCAGATAATTCAGATGTGCAACTTGGCAATCAAATGGTTAAAATCCGGCAGCAGCCGCCTGTTCATCGATCAGCTTCAGTTGCAGATCAGTCAGCACCTGTGGCGGCTGCCGACCCTCCAGCAGTGTTCTGAAGGGGTCTTCAACTTCGGTTTTTATGCCCGATAGACTTTCCATCACTGCAATTCCGCAAAACGGCACAACAGCCTCGGCATATCCGCCTTCATGGACCAAAACCAGCCGCGATTGGCATAACTCATCAGCCACCGCCATGATCATCTGGGTCATGTCGGCAAATGTACCCGAATGAGCCAGTGTTCTCGACAGGGGATCAAATCCGTTGGCGTCGAATCCTGAGGCGACAATGATCAAGTCCGGCCGATAGTCTTTGAGTTTTGGCATTACCAGTTTTTCAAACGCTGCCAGATAAGCCACCTGCCCGGCACCGGGTAGCAGCGGGATATTCAAATTTGCACCCAATCCGGCTCCCTCGCCGCGCATGTCAGCGGCGGACAGACCCGGGGGAAAGCCCCCTTCCATGTGAAGGGAGATCGTCAGAACATCATCCCGGTCGTAATATATGGCCTGCGTTCCGTTGCCGTGGTGGACGTCCCAGTCAACAACCGCAATGCGCTCAACCTGATGATTTTTCCGGGCTGCTTCGATGGCAATCGCAATATTGGCAAGCAGGCAGAAGCCCATCGCCTCATCGGGCAGGCAATGATGGCCCGGCGGTCGCGACAGGGCATAGGCGTTTTTGATTTCTCCCCCCAGCACGTCGTTGACGGCACGCATCGCCAATCCGGCCGAAAGACAGGCAATGTCAAAACTACCCGGACCAAACGGGGCTCGGGTTCCAAGTTCACCTCCCCCTTCATCCGACAGGCGCTGAAACTGCTCCAGATAGTCCCGCCCGTGGACCCGCAGCAAATCTTCCAGCGTCGCGGGTGCAGCGCTTTGCACATCCAGCTGCGCAGTCAGTCCACACACATCGAGCAACGACTTGAACCGGCGCTTGCTTTCGGGAGATTCAGCATGCCCCCCGGCAGCCAGCGGTTCGACCCACCCCCCGACCGGCACCAGCAGTGCATGGGCAGCGGCGGTGTGCCACAGACATTTTTCATCGAAATAAAAGCCCGTTTTCAACTCAGCCATGCCGCCTTCCCCGCTATTCGTCGCGCGCCAAAATGGCTTCGCGGACCAGAATTTTGGTCACCTTTCCATAGCCACTTGTCGGCAATTGCTCAAACAATTCAACGCGGCGCGGCAGCTTGTAACTGGCAATCTTGCTCGCCATCCAGGCGGTGAATTCATCCAGGTCCAGATCGCTTTCTGCAACCAGTGCGAGCGCCCCGACCTCACCCCATTTCGGATCAGGCATGCCGACAATGGCGCATTCGCGCACCTGTGGGTGCTGCATTATTTTCTCTTCGATTTCGCGCGGATAGATGTTGGAACCGCCGGAAATATACATGTCGCTTTCGCGGCCCGTGATATAGACGAAACCCTGTTCGTCCATATGGCCTCGGTCGCCGGTGCGGAACCAGCCATTTCGAAAGGCTTTTTCATTGGCTTGCGGATTGTCGTAATAGCCCGAAAAGACCGCCGGGCCGATGACACAGATTTCGCCAGTTTCTCCGATTGGCATTCGAGCACCCTCGGCATCCTGAATTTCAACCTGCATGGCGGAGCGGGCATAGCCACACGATCCGATATGCCCCTGCATCTCATCGTCAATGTGGTGAAGATAACTCGGCAGAACCGTGATATTGCCGGTCACTTCCCCCAGTCCAAAATATTGCACGATACAGGGTCCAAGCTTCTCCAGCGCTTTTTGCTGGTCGACACGATAGGTTGGTGACCCGGCATAAATCAGATGGCGTAACGAAGAATGGTCGTAGCGATCTACAGCTTCACTATCAGCCATGGTTTTTAGAATAGTCGGCACAGTGAATGCATTGGTAATCTTGTGGCGCTCAATCAGCGCGAAAACCTGTTCTGTATCAAAGCGTTCTCCGTCCAGAAAAACGCTGACAACACCCCGGGCAACCTGCGCGATCTGATGAATACCGGCGCCATGGGACAGGGGTGCCACGATAAGCGATGCATCAGACGGGCCAAGTCCGGGAAACAGATCAGCCAGGTAATTGGTGATCACAAATCCCATCTGCCCATGGGTCAGAACCGCCGCCTTGGGTCGTCCGGTGGTGCCTGACGTGAAGAAAAACCAGCACGGATCATTGTGGTCCACCGCACATTCTTCATACACAACATCTTCAACCACCAGCTCATTCCAGGCCAATTCACCTGCATCCGCCTCGCCCAGCGAAATCACGTGCTCCAGTTCGCCCTGTTTTTTTGCCGCGTCGCGATGCGATTTGAACACCGGATCATAGACCAAAACCTTGGCACCGGAATGTTCCGCGATAAAGGCGACTTCATCTTCCAACAGGCGAAAATTGACCGGCACCCAAACGGCTCCCAATCTGAATGCCGCAAACATGGTTTCAAACATTGCAAATGAGTTGCGCGACTGGACCAGAATCCGGTCTCCCTTGCCGATCCCCAGTCCTTGAAGCGCACGACAGGCACTGTTCACCCGCCGGTTGAGTTCGCCAAAACTGACCGAATGATCGCCCCGTATCAGAGCCGGACTGTCTTTGAGCCGATTTGCCGACTGGGTCAGAAAATGGCCCAGATTCATCACCCGGTTGGAACTGCGCTGAATGTTCAGTTGATTTTCGCCCGGCACGATTTTCAATGCCTCACAATGGGGTCGATGGGTCCGCAACCAAGATCAAGCACCTGCTCCAACGCCCGCGCCACGGACAAAACTTTTGCATCACCACGCGGCGGCCCAATCAGTTGAATGCCCACCGGCATTCCGGATTTTGTAAATCCGCAGGGCACCGATATAGCGGGAAGTCCGGCTGTGGTGGCAAGAAACGATGGTTTGAGCCAGTCGATATAATCTTCCATCTCCTGGCCATTGATCATCGTGGGATATTCCTGTTCCACAAGTGTTGGTTCAATACCAACCACCGCGCAGGCCAGAGCATCGTGGTTTTTAAGGAAAAGCCGCATCCGGTCATAGAGTGCCATGCGGTTAAGATTGGCATCCATCACCTGATCAACGGTCAGATTTCTGCCAACCTGAATATTGTCTGCGAGGGTTTTCTTGTAATGGCGCTGCAATTTTTGCGGTGCCCGCCCCGCCAGCGTCGCCCATGTCAGCCCGCGCAGGGTGACATATGTGTCATTCAGACCTTTCAAGGAAGGACAGGCTTCATCGATCTGAGCGCCCTGCCCCTGCATTTGGGTGAGCGCTGAGCGCATGATCTCTTCAATTTCCGGTTCCACCTCTGCAAACCCATCAAGCGTGGGGGCATAGGCAATTTTCACTTTCGGGCTGGCCCGTTGTATGGCCTGCTGAAAAGGCTGGTCCGGGGCCAGCAAGCTGAGCGGTGCTCGGTCGTCATAACCGCACATGGCATCAAGAAACAGGGCACAATCCGCCACCGAGCGCGCCATCGGCCCCTGCAGGCCTTCATTGGCAAACCCAATTAGCGCAGACCCACCCAGCGCCCGTCCCGGCGATGGTCTCATGCCAACCACACCACAATAAGCACCGGGAGTACGCAAACTACCTGCAAGGTCTGATCCATGACTGAGCCAGACCTCGCCGGTTGCCAGCGTCGCGGCTGCACCGCCCGACGACCCACCGGCGCTTTTGCGTGTGTCCCAGGGGTTTCGGGTAGACCCGAACACCGCATTAAACGTGTTGGCCCCGGCACCCAGTTCCGGCGTGTTGGTCTTGCCAACCACCAGCGCTCCCCGGTTTTCCAGAATATCGACAATTGGATCGTTAATGCTGGGCACATGGTCCTTCAAACCCAGTGTTCCCTTGGTCATGCGCACGCCAGATACTGCCGACAGGTCCTTGATTCCGACCGGCAGGCCTGCAAGCCAACCGGGCGCTTTGTCGTCGAGCTCACCCAATCCGGCAACTCTTTCCCGTGCCCGATCATAACATTGTGTGACCATGGCGTTCACAGGCTCATCAACCTGCGCAGTGCGATTTTCGCTCGCGGCAATGAGTTCCTCAGGTGACACCTGTTTGCTGCGCAACAGGTCAACAACTTCCAGCGCAGATTTCGCGCACAGATCAGACCCGCTAAAGGTGATTTCCGGTCGATTTGATTTCAAGGTTCAAATCCAGTCTTTCAAATTGGTTTGCCCGTCGGCAGCAGCAGATTTCGGCACGGATTTTCCGGCCTCCAGAATGCGCCTTGCCATCATGAAAGACGGCGCATCATTCATCGCGTCGACCGCCAGCAATGTGTCACCCCGATAATACCAGACCGATTGACTGCCTTCGCGTTTTCCGGGCCGCACCAGCGTGTGATCATAGCCCATATTCAACCCGGCAATCTGCAGTTTGACATCATATTGATCTGACCAGAACCAGGGCGTTGCAATATAGTTCAAATCGTTCCCCAAGATGTTTTGCGCCGCAATTTCAGCCTGATGAATGGCGTTTGACACGGATTCCAACCGGATATTTGCCCCGTTGTAACTGAAACTCGTACAGTCGCCTGCGGCATATATGTCGGGATCGGAAGTTCGGCACAAAGTGTCGACCAATATGCCATTTTCGACGGTCAATCCGCTTGCTTCAGCAAGCTCGGTCTGCGGCAGCACGCCAATCCCCACCAGCACCATATCCGCGTCGATGACATCACCACCAGCAACCGCCACACCTGTGGACCTGCCATTTTCGGAAACAATTTTGTCGAGTCCGGTGGATTCCAGAATCCTGACCCCGTTGGCGGTGTGCAACTGGCGAAAAAAATCTGACGTTTGAGGTGCTGCAACCCGTTGCAAAATCCGATCGGCAAGTTCAACAACGGTTACATCCATACCCATCTGCGCGGCAACCGCGGACACTTCCAGCCCAATATAGCCGCCACCGATTACGACGAGTTTGCGCCCTGCCTGCAGGATGGGACGCATATTATCGGCGTGAATGGCGGCTCGCAGATAATGAACGCCTTGCGCATTTGCGCCGGACGCATCGGGCAGCAAACGCGCCTTCGATCCTGTCGTCAGCAACAGCTTGTCATATCCAATGCGCACCCCATCGGCCAGAACAGCCTGTTTGTTGTCGCGATCCAGTGAAGTGACAAACTGGTCGCACTGCACGTTAATATTCTGCTGATCAAACCAGTCCTGAGGGCGCAGAATCAAGCGGTCCAGCGGCATTTCACCGGACAGGTATTTTTTCGACAGCGGTGGACGCTGGTAGGGCAATACGGGTTCACCGCATATCAGGGTGATTTTTACGTCACCGTCCAACTCGCGGAGCTTTGCTGCAGCGGACGCGGCGGCCTGGCCACCTCCGACGATGACCACGCCCTGTTTCATTTGCCCAATGCCTCTATTTCGGCCAGCAGATCGGCTGGCACAGAAATACCGTTTGCCAGCAGTTCTTGCCGCAACTTTTGACGCTGCTGCCCCGGTACCCGCGCTCCCGACTGGGCCTCAATGCTGGCGGCCATATCGGCAATCCGGTCTATCGCCGCTGGTCCGCCAATCTTGGATGGATCAATTGCAATAATCGTCTGCCCGACACCGGGAGGCGCCCCTTCCGCATCAAAAAACGAACTTGCTTTATCTGCCGTATTGGCACCTATCAGGCTGGCCGCCATAATCTCCACCATCAAAGCCAGGGCTGTGCCCTTTGCATCCCCCAAGGGTACCATTGTTCCCTGCAGCGCGACAGTCGGATCGGTTGCCGGTTCCCCATCGGGACCAAGCGCCCAGCCTTCCGGGATATTTTCCCCTTTTTGCTTCGCCGCCATGATCTTGCCACGCGCAACTTTCGACAGCGAGACATCAACAACTATCGGATCACCACCGGTCTGCGGCGCTGCAAATGCGATCGGATTGGTACCGAATAAAGCGCTGGTGCCTCCCCATGGCGCCATCGCCGCAGGCGTATTTGCAAAAAGCAGCGCAACCAGACCCTGATTGGCCAGTTTTTCAACAACGACACCGGCAACGCCGCAGTGATGCGACCGGGATATGCCTGCTATGGCAATGCCATTGTCTTGCGCCATTTTCGGCAATTGGGCCTGCATCGCATCAAGTGCCGGATAGGCAAATCCATTTGCCGCATCGATTTTCAAGGTCGAAGCTGCAGGTTTTTCAAAGCTTGGTTTGGCGTGGCCATCCACTTTGCCGGTCAAAGCCTGGGCGCAATAGCTGGTGACACGGCGCAGACCGTGGCCGGATTGACCGGCAAGTTCAGCTGCCACCAAAGCGCTGGCAACGCTTTCAGCATTAGCGCTAGACGTATTGCAGCGAATAAACGCGTCACGCACCAACGCGTGAATTTGGTCGGCGGTGAATGTATCCATATTATCGACTCGGGATCAGGAAGTTACAGTGAGTTTCTCAAGCACTTTATCGGCAATCAAGTGGCTGACGCGAATATTTGATTCCGCCGTCACACCGGCAATATGCGGCGTTGCAATGAAATTGTTCAAATTGGCGAATTTATGTCCGGCCTCAGCGGTCAATGGTTCGGTCTCAAACACATCCAAAGCCCCGCCTCCGATCTCACCTGCAGCGATTGCTGCGGCGAGTGCTGTATCGTCAACCACACCACCACGCGCCGCATTGATGACAATGGCATCTGACTTCATCGACTTCAGAAATTCGGCATTCACCAGATGTCGGGTCGAGTCCGTCAGCGGAACATGCAGACTGATAATATCTGCAACGGCAGCCAGCTTTTCCAGTGACATATTTGACGTGTTACCCCATGCCGCATCGCCTGCCGGCAGATAAGGATCGTAGGCTGCTGTTGTCATGCCCATTGCCTGCGCCCGGCTGGCAACTTCACGGGCAATGGAGCCATATCCGATCAGGCCCATCACCCGACCCGACATCTCCCGGCCAATCATCGACGTTCTCGGCCAGTCTCCGGCAATCACCGAAGCCGAACCAAGATAGGCGTCGCGCAACAGGGCCTGCGCGGTGGTGATCACATATTCCGCCACCGACAGATCATTGGCACCGGTTGCCGGATAAACATCGATGCCACGCGCCGTGCAGGCTTCTACATCAATATTATCAAGACCAACCCCGAGACGACCAACACATTCAAGCTTGCCGCCTGCTTCCAGCAGATCGCCCCGCACCTGGGTT
Source organism: Hyphomicrobiales bacterium (assembly GCA_011087605.1). Taxonomy (GTDB): domain Bacteria; phylum Pseudomonadota; class Alphaproteobacteria; order Rhizobiales; family Rhizobiaceae; genus Pseudahrensia. The sequence goes on along the minus strand of JAALLE010000012.1, from coordinate 53,066 downwards.
CGGTTGCGCACCACCAATGCGCGCGCATCCGGGAGCAATTCGATCAATTTTTCAGGATTGTCCACCAGGGATGGATCGTAAATGCAGTCATGATTCACGCCCATACGATCCACAGCTGCCTCGTCCATAAATTCTGTCACGATGATTTCGGCCATATCGCCTCCAAAAATTCATAAAAAAGACCCGGTGTTTTCACACCGGGCCCTGATTGTCCTATCGCGAAGCGGAATTACGCACTGCGATAGAGTTTTGTCATCGAGAACTCACGGTGGCCGAGCGCCTCAGCAGCTGTGTTACGGCCATTGGCCGTTCGCTTGATCATGGCGATCAGGTCGTCCCCAGCTTCGTCGATGGTTTTTTCGCGGGTCAGGATACCGGTTACATCAACATCCACATGCTCGCCCATTGTGCGAACCGTACGTGGGTTGGCCGTGATCTTGATCACCGGAACAATCGGGTTTCCGACCACATTGCCCTGCCCTGTCGGGAATGTGTGAATGACAGCACCACCGGCAGCCATCAGGGTCACGCATTCTGCAGCAGCAGAAGAGGAATCCATGAAGTACAGGCCCTTGCCTTTGGCAGGCGCTTCAGCCGGCTCAAGAATGTCGATATATTTGCACTCCCGGCCGATCTTCTCGAGGTTGCCGAGGGCTTTTTCCTCAATCGTGGTCAATCCACCAAGGATGTTGCCTTTTGTTGGCTGCGAATCGGACAGATCATCGGTCTGGTGGGCAAAAATCACGTCGTCCTGATAGGCCTTCCACATGGCGTGCCAGCGCTCGCCAACTTCTTCGTTGATGGCACGTTCTTTACAGATGTGCTCGGCACCGGTGATTTCCGATGTCTCACCGAAGAAACCGGTAATGCCCTGTGGGATCAGCTTATCATACATATTGCCAACGGTTGGGCAGGAACCCAGACCGGTTGTGGTGTCTGATTCACCGCATTTTGTGGAAATCCACAATTCCGACATATCGCATTCTTCGCGCTGCAATTCAGACGCGTAGTGAACAAACTCCTTGGCTTTCCACGACGCCTGGCGAACGGTTTCCAGATCGCCTTTCTGTTCAATTGAGATGCCGAATACGGGCTTGCCGGTTTCGGCAATACCGTCGACGATACGCTGCGTCCAGTCGGGTTCAATACCGATCACCACAACGGCTGCAACATTCGGATTGGCGCCGGTACCGATGATGGTCCGGAAATGCACGTCCAGATCTTCACCAAATTGCAAGCGGCCATACGCATGTGGGATGGCCATTGTGCCTTTGATGTTGTTGGAAACCGATTCACAAGCAGCGTTTGAAATGTCATCAACCGGCAGAATGATAACGTGGTTGCGAACTCCGACCCGGCCATTATCGCGCCGGTAAGCCATGATTTTGTCTGACATGATGTGGTTCCTTACCAGCGTTTTGTTTTGAGATTTTGAGTGTGGACGTGACAGCCCTGCTTAACGGAACCAACAAATTTGCCGATGTCCTCGCCATATTTGATGGCGGTGTCGCCCTCAGCGATATCTTTCAGCGCAATCTTGTGGCCGATTGGCACATCGTCATTGGCGGTCAGTTTGAAAGATGAATTGTCGTGGGTCACCACGCAAAGCATTTCTGTGCCGGCTTTCAGGTCCTCAACGACGACAACACCAACATTGTCCTCGTGATCATGAACCAGCAATTGGGGGATGTTGCTCATTTAAGATGGTCTCCGCTTTACAACAACTAAGTCTTGTATAAGACATAAGATATAGGCATAAGAGATGTCAACGCAGAATCTGAGCCAATTGACAATTGAAAGATACCGACATGGCGGTACTAGATAATTCCACCTCTCCGATCTCGCCGGCGCGACTGGAAGCGCAGCCTTTATATGTAAAGGCCCGCAATATCATGGTCGACCGGCTGATTTCGGGACAATGGCGCCCCGGACAGATGCTGCCGTCTGAATTCGCAATTGCTGCCGAGCTTGGCGTCAGCCAGGGAACCGTGCGCAAGGCGCTGGATGACATGACTGCAGAGGGTCTTGTGGTTCGCAGACAGGGCCGTGGGACATTTGTGGCTGAGGCTGAAGACAATTCAATTCTGTTCCGCTTCTATCGCTTGACGCCGGATGGTCATCAGAATTCTTCATCTCGACCCACATTTCCGGAATCAAAATATCTGTCTCGATCTGAGGGAGTAGCCACGCAACAAGAGCGCGACATCTTTAACTTGCAGGCCAACGACAGGGTCTGGCGGTTTCAACGTCTGCGCAGCAACGAAGACGGACCAATCCTTTGGGAACAACTGGTTCTGCCGTCCCGCTATTTCGGCGATTTTTCAAAACAGACCCAATTGCCCAACAATGTCTACCAGTTTTACAGCACCAATTATGGCATCATCGTTGCCAAGGTGAACGAACAGCTCAAGGCGGTTTCTGCCCCCGATGATGTCGCCGAAATGCTGCACCTGCCGAAATCGGCTCCGTTGCTCGAAATTGATCGCCGGGCCATCGCCCTGAACGACCGTGTTGTCGAATGGCGAAGGTCTTTGTGCCGAAGCGATACCATGCATTACAGAAACGAGTTGAAATAGAACTCGGTCGGCCTATTTCTGGCCTTCAAGCCAATGGTCATTTGGTAATTGCAAGATTTGTCGGAAAGCGCTAGGGAATGCGCCAATCCTGCCGCATGTCGTGCAATTCACCCCTTCTCATTCTCAAAGGAAACGACAACAGTGTCTACTTTTGACAAAGTCGCCGATATTATTTCTGAAACCAGTGAGATTCCCCGCGAGGAAATCACCCCCGATAGCCACACGATCGATGATCTGGGTATCGACAGCCTGGACTTCCTGGATATCGTGTTCGCCATCGACAAAGAATTTGGCATCAAGATCCCGATAGAAGCCTGGACCGAAGAAGTCAACAACGGTAACGCTTCGACCGAAGACTATTTCGTCATGAAAAACCTCTGCACCCGCATCGATGAACTGGCAGCTGCCAAAGCATAGACTGGGCTTTCGGTCAGCCGCATTAGGGGCAGAAGATGGAACTTGAACGTTTTCAGATGATCGACCGGATCGTTTCGGTCAATGAGGACGTATCGGTGCTCACAGCCCGTTCCACAGTGCCGGAAAAAAGTCTGATCTTTGAGGGGCATTTTCCCGGCCTTCCACTGGTTCCCGGCGTGTTGCTGATCGAGACCATGGCTCAGGCTTCAGGTTTTCTGGTGCTGGCAAAAAATGATTTTCAATCGATGCCGTTTCTGGTTGGCGTTAAACAGGGAAAATTGCGCACTTTTGTCGAGCCGGCCACCGAACTCGAAATTGAAGCCCGGCTGGAGCATGACGGGTCCGGCTTTGCCATGACCCGCGCCACGATCAAGTCGCAAGGCAAAAAAATCTGCGACGCGCAACTGACGCTGAAAACAATGCCATTTCCAAATGACACCTTTGGTCAGATGATTATCAACCGGGCAAGACAGTTAAACTGTCCTGAACATCTTCTGCGCTAAATTACTAACCTTCACTCGGCCACTAGCCGAAACTGTGTTTCGGCATTAATGGTTGCTTCGCAAATCAATTTACCATCTCGCTTTGGGAGCCTGATCATGGGCGATAGTTCACAACCCGTCTGGATAACCGGCATTGGCCTTCTGTCCGCATTGGGAGAAGGAACGCAATCCCATTGGCAGGCGATGAACAAGGCTAGCCCGGACAATCTGGACAGCCAGCGTTTCGCCCCCTATTCGGTCCACAAGCTTGGCGAAGTCGACTGGGCACAACAGATCTCCCGACGTGACATGCGCCAGATGGAACCCTGGCAACAGATTGGCACCTATACCGCCGGACTTGCGCTGGATGATGCTGATGCCAAAGAAGATGCCGATCTGGTGGGTCGCATGGACATGATTGTTGCCGCTGGTGGTGGTGAACGCGATATTGAAGTCGACAGCGCCATCATGGCGGATGCCCGCAGCGCCAATGGCCGTGAGGCGTTGCTGACCGAACGCCTGTCAAACGACCTGCGCCCTACCCTTTTTCTTGCCCAGCTGTCGAACCTGCTGGCAGGGAATATTTCCATCGTCCACAAGGTCACCGGCTCTTCGCGCACCTTTATGGGCGAAGAAGGGGCTGGTATTTCGGCAATCAAAACCGCGCACGCCCGCATAGCGTCGGGACAAAGCGACATTGTTCTGGTGGGCGGGGCATTTAACGCCGAACGCGAAGACATGCTGTTACTGTTCGAACTGGGACAGTATCTTGCCGAAGGTCCGTTTCAACCGGTGTGGAGCCGTTCGGGTGATTCCGCTGGGGTCAACCTGGGGTCGATTGGTGCCTTTCTCGTGCTGGAATCTGCAGAACACGCCCGAAAACGCGGTGTAACGCCCTACGCTGAACTGGCCGCGGTCGAAGTTGACCATGGTCCGCGTGATGCAGGGGCGGCCGCCGGTCGTCTGACCGCAGCGTTGTCAGCGCTGAGCGATGACACGCCTGATGCGATATTGTCCGGCGCCAGCGGGGTTGAAGATATCACCACTGAGGAACGCGATTGGCTGAACAAGAACCTGCCTGACACCCCCTATCGGGCCTTTGGCAGCGTCACCGGTCACGGGGTGGAAGCGCATTTTCCGCTGGGCATTGCACTGGCCGCGATTGCCACCCGGAACGGATCCTTTTATGACCCGCTGGAAGCAAACGAAAATGCCACATCGCAAAAACCGTCCAACATTCTGGTGACGACGGCGGGACACTACCGGGCCGAGGGCCTGGGACTGGTCAAACCCGTCAGCCAATAAGGAGGCCGCACCATGAGCGCTATCGATCACAAGGGTCGTCCCATAATTGCCGTCACGGGCGTTGGCGTTGTGTCGTCGCTGGGCAAGGGCAAGAAACAGAACTGGGACAAACTGACCAGTGGCGAATCCGGCATTCACCGGATCAGCCGCTTCACCAATGAAGGCCTGCGGACCACGATTGCAGGCACGGTTGATTTCATGGATCTCGATCCCCATTCAGCTCCCGAATTATCGCTGGCACTGGCCCGCAGTGCAGCCCACGAGGCGGTTGACCAGTCCGGAATTGAACAGGGCGACTTTCCCGGCCCGCTGTTTCTTGCCGCCCCACCGGTGGAGATCGAATGGCAACACCGGTTTGAACTGGATGCAGAACTGCCAGGTGGCGAGCATGTCGGTTATTCCAAACTGTTGAAAGCCGGCCGGGCAAAACGTCATCAGGAAATGTACGAACTGCTGCAATTTAACCGCACCGCCGATTTGCTGTCCGACGAATTTGGCACAAAAGGTTTGCCGATTTCGCTATCGACAGCCTGCGCTTCTGGTGCAACGGCTGTTCAACTGGGGGTTGAAGCCATCCGCCGCGGCGACAGTGAATGTGCTCTTTGCATTGGTACAGATGGTTCGGTCACCACGGAATCGCTGATCCGCTTTTCATTACTGTCGGCGCTGACAACTCAAAATGACGAACCCACCAAGGCCGCCAAACCTTTCTCCAAGGACCGCGACGGCTTCGTCATGGCAGAAGGGGCCGGTGCATTGGTACTTGAATCGCTGGATCACGCACGGGCTCGCGGCGCTGATATTCTGGCGATTGTCCGGGGATGTGGGGAAAAGGCCGACCATTTCCACCGAACCCGCTCTTCGCCAGACGGATCGCCGGTGATTGCTGCGGTTCATCGCGCCCTGGAAGATGCCGGCGTCAGCGCCAGCGAGATCGATTATATCAATGCCCATGGCACCTCGACGCCGGAAAACGACCGCATGGAATATAACTCGCTCAAAGAAGTGTTCGGCGACGCCATCCATCAAACACCAATTTCCTCAAACAAGTCGATGATCGGCCATACACTGACGGCAGCCGGCGCAATTGAAGCGGTATTCTCCGTGCTGACGCTTCAACATGGCCTGATCCCACCGACCATCAATTACGATACTCCCGATCCGGATATTCCCCTTGATGTGGTTCCACATCAGGCACGTGAGGCGAAAGTCACCAATATCCTCTCAAATTCTTTCGGCTTTGGCGGGCAAAATGCCTGTCTTGTGCTAAGCAATGAAATTGAAGCCTGACCGCCTCTTAACAACTTCAAGGTTCTCCCATGCGCGCATTGCAACTTGTCTCTGACCGTGAAGTGAAATCGGTCGATCTGGCCAAACCGGAGGCCCCTGCTCCGGGCGAAGTCACGCTGAAAATCCGCGTCGTGGCGCTCAACCATCTCGATGTCTGGGGATGGCGCGGCATGGCTTTTGCCAAGCGCAAGCTACCGCTCACCATTGGCGCAGAAGCCAGTGCTGAAGTGGTCGCACTGGGCGACGGCGTATCAGGCCTGAAGCCCGGCCAGTTGGTCTCGATATTTGGTGCCCGCACCTGCGGCACCTGCCACGATTGCCGCGCCGGGCGGGACAATATGTGCGACCATGTTGCTGGCGTTCACGGTTTCCATCTGGATGGTTTTGCCCAGGACCTGATCAATCTGCCGGCCCGTCAATGTGTCCCGGCACCTGCCGGTTGCGATGATATTGGCGCGGCGCTTGCCCCGATTACTTTCGGCACATGCGAGCATATGTTGTTTGACAACGCTTTGCTGCAACCCTCTGAAACGATTCTTATTCAGGCCGGTGGCTCCGGCATCGGAACTGCGGCGATCCAACTTGCCAAGTCGATTGGCTGCACGGTCATCACCACGGTTGGCAGCGACGACAAGATTGAACCCGCCCGGGCGCTTGGTGCCGACCACGTCATCAACTATCGCGAAGATCGGTTTGAAGGCGTCGTGCGCAAGCTGACCAAAAAACAGGGCGTCGATGTTGTCTTCGAGCATGTTGGCAAGGAAACCTGGGCCGGGTCGATGCTGTGCATGAAGCGCGGTGGTCGCCTGGTGACCTGTGGTTCAACCAGTGGCGTGTCTGCCGATACCAATTTGATGATGCTATTTCAGCGGCAATTGCGGTTGATTGGTTCCTTCGGATGCACCATGCAAAACATGACCAGTTCTATGGACAAGATAGCGCGCGGATATGTCAAACCAGTTGTCGATACCGAAATCGAATTTGGCGACCTGGCAACCGCTTTGGAACGCATGGAAAGTCGCAAAGTGTTCGGCAAGATCATCATGCGCATGAGCTAGAGCCGATGGCCCGTATCATCCGTCATCCGCAGATCGAGCGAGTATTACTGACGCTCAAAACGGCCAAAGACTGGATCGTTGCCAAACTGGTCGGACTGTTTGTGCATTTTGCCAAGAAACTTCCGGCAACCAGGTCAATCAACGCAGCGGAGAAACTGGCGCGATTTTTGTCGCCCGTTCTGCCGCGCACTGCGTTGACCCGCAGAAATCTGGCGCTGGCATTTCCTGAAAAATCATCTGCCGAGATCCGCCAGATGACGCGCGGGGTCTGGGGCAATGTCGGTCGCACGATTGCAGAATACATCTTTCTGGATGAACTGATCGACATCGACCTGGAGAATCCGCAGAACGGGCGCATCGAAGTTCATGGGATTGACCAGTTCGTCAACCTGCGCGAAAGCAACCGACCTGTCGTGATCTTCACCGCCCATACCGGCAACTGGGAAATCCTGCCCGTTGCGGCGGCGGCCTATGATTTGACCGTCACCGCGCTGTTTCGCCCTCCCAATAATCGTTTTCTGGCAAAACGCGTGTTGAAGGCCCGCAAAACCGAAGGCGGACATCTTGTCCCCTCACGCGCCGGTGCTGCATGGGCATTGGCCTCAGTCCTGGAAAACAACGGTGCAGTTGGCCTGTTATCGGATCAGGCGTTTACGCGCGGCCCCCGGGTCTCCTTTATGGGACGCGAAGCCACTGCCAACCCGCTGGCGGCAAAACTGGCACGCCAATTTGACTGCGACATTCACCCAGCCCGTTGTGTTCGCTTGCCCAGCGGCCGCTTCAAAATCGAACTACAGGGTCCCATTGATATCCCCAGAAATGACGATGGCAAGATTGATCTGACTGCGACCACCCAAAAGTTGGCCGACATTGTTGAAGGCTGGGTACGTGAATATCCCGAACAATGGCTGTGGCTTCATGATCGCTGGAAGATCAAGACACCACCTCCTGGCAAACGCCGCAGGAACAGATATTGAATTTTCGACTACCTAGTCTGCCGGCATCAGCGCTTCATCGCCGCCGTAATACAGACCAACCGCATGACGGGCGGTTGCAAAAAACAACCATCGATCAACAAATACTCCGGCCATGAAGCTCAGTGCAGCAAGCATGGTGAATACCAGCGCAACCGGTGTGATCGCCAGCGACAGGGCAAGCAGAACCACTGGCAATGCCAGACCCAGCAACAGAGCAATCTTGTGCAGTTTCAAGGCATGTTTGCGACCGATGCGAAAAGCCATTTCATTGGTCAGATAATTGCCCATCGCGTGGGGGCTCTCCAGCAACCGCACCTTGCCGATATGTCCCAAACCGGTGGCCGTTTCCATGGTTGATTTTCCGTAGCCAACAGCCTGCGCCCGACGGGCCCAGAAATGTTTGATGGCCCAGGATGCAACCAGAAATACCAGGGACAGATATATCCAGATCTGGGTTGAACGAGAGCCCACAGGCGGGCCAAAGAATGCAATGTAGATCAAGGTTCCCGCGGTCAGTGCAAAGGCCAGATAAAATCCCGGCGTCCAGGCTGTATGCCAACTGGCAATGGTCCGTAGCGATGCATAAATCATCGCCGTGCAATAGACTGTAACAGCGCAGCAAATGGCCCCGACATAGCCCAGAGTAAGATCAAAGGAATCATAGAAAATGCTCATCCCTGCCAACAGGCAAAGCGGCACATAGCTGATAAAACACATGCAGCCTTCCCGCGACAGCCAACTGGAGCGCCACTGGCTTACCGCCCGCCAGGCGCGTTGCGGATTGCCCAGATGCAAGGTTGACGACAAGAAACCGATCGAGATCAAGGCCAGTGCCGCGACCCAGGCAATCTTGGTGCTCAGCGCCGCCGGATTGCCATGGCCAAGAGCCAGGACGAAGGCAAGGCCATAGCCAGCACCTGAAAGTGTGGTGAAGGAAATTACCGAAAGAGCCGGATGCATCAGCTTGCTCCCTTCTGTTTACTTGAGCCGGAAAGGGCACGATCAATCCAGCCGAGCAACCCGTCGGCGCCTTTTGTATCGTTTTCCGGTACCGAGAATTGCGTCCCTTCGCCCAAATCGCTGCGCGGTCTTGGCGGCAGATATTTGTTGACCGGTTTATTGTTCTGCTCTGGCATCAGGTCAAAACCGCCGCGCTCTGCCACCAGCAGTGAAACATTCGATTGCGGATCGGCAAAATCACCGAAGTGGCGTGCACCGGCAGGACAGGTGCGCACGCAGGCAGGCTGGCGGTCAATCTCTTCCAGTTCTTCGTTGTAGATGCGATCAATGCACAGGGTGCATTTTTTCATCACCCCGGCTGCGAGGTCCATTTCGCGAGCCCCATAAGCACACGACCAGGCACACAGGCCGCAACCGATGCACTTGTCTTCATCGACCAGCACAATGCCATCTTCCGGGCGTTTGTAGGATGCACCGGTCGGGCAGACGGTGACGCAGGGCGCGTCTTCGCAATGCAGGCAGGATTTCGGGAAATGAACCACGCGAGCTTCACCCGCGGTACCGATCACTTCACCGACGCCCTGTCCTTTCGGTTTATTCGAGGAATTGTCAGGGACAATTTCAAAGGTGTGAATGCGATTCAGCCAGGCACCGGTTGGATTGGCCCCGTAGGGATCCTGATCCGACAACGCAGTGCCATAGCCGGATGTGTTCCATTCCTTGCAGTTGACCACACAAGCATGGCAGCCGACACAGGTGTCGAGATCGATCACCAGACCAAGTTTTTTGTTGGTTGATTGTGGCAGGCTGGTCATTTGGTCCACTCCAGTCCGTAGCGCAACTGTTTTTTGCTCGATTTCATGCGCTATTTTCTCCAAACAATTGTGGCAGTTGAAGCTCCCGATCAGCCATTCAATATGCTCCCGTAAGATTTACACCAGCGCCATGCGAAGCAAGCCGGCTGCCGCTAACAGCACTAATAGAATGAGGCAAAACGGTTTGTAATAAGGTTCCAGTTTTGGGCGAAACAAAGCCTGTCCGGCGATCACCCCGACCATGCAGATGGGTGCCAGAATCAGTCCCCGTGTAATCGCCTGCAGGTCGAACATGCCATAGATGTTCAATGAAATGAAAATCAACAACCCGCCGATAAACAGATACATGACCAGCGATGCCCGCATTACAGCGGCTGGCGCATCGCGGGCCAGAACGTAAAGCGCCACCGCCAACCCACCGACCCCGGCCAGTCCGGCAACAACACCCGACGCCAGGCCGGAAATGTAGAGGCCGGGCGTCGTCGCCAAAAATGCCGCCCTGACTTTCAGCAATTGCAGCACTGCCAGCACCAATATGATCACCAGCGCAATGGATTTTGACGTTTCGATGGGCAGTGTCTTGGTCAGATACATTCCCGGCAGCAGGCCAATTCCCGAGCCGATCACAAGCCCGAATACGACCGTCTTATCCCACTGCCGAATGCCACCCCGCACCATCAAAAGACTCGCCGCCATCTCAAGAAACCAGCAAACCGCGATCAATTCGACTGGCGGCAAAATGACCACCAGTCCGGCCATCACCAACGCTGATAGAGCAAAGCCTGAAAATCCCCGCACGATTGCAGCCAGAAACACCACAGCCACACAAACCCAAAACTCCCAGGCGGAAAGGTTGGTTAAGCTGAGCAGGGATTCCATTCAAGTTTGCCTCGTTCAATGTCACCCTGCCCGCTTCTGGTATCGCTCATTAAAGCTGGAGTTATTAAGCTCCGGCCTGTGGGCGCATGTCATCGGGGTTGATGCCCGCGACTGCCACGGGTTTTTTCATTGCGTCACGGCGGAATGGCTCACCCAGTTCCTGGTTCAGCAAGATTTCGATGAATGTTGTTTCGCCCTTTTTCATCTGAGCATCAACCGCCTTATCGAGTTCTGCCGTCAATTCTTCCATTGAAAAGACCTGAACCCCGTTTACACCGCATGCCCGGGCAATGGCTGCATATTCAACATCCAGATCCAGCTCGGTACCGACAAAATTGTCTTCATACCACAATGTGGTGTTCCGCTTCTCGGCGCCCCACTGATAATTGCGGAAAATAACCATGGTAACCGGCGGCCAGTCATCGCGGCCACAGGCGGTCATTTCGTTCATTGAAATACCGAAAGCTCCATCACCTGCAAAGCCGACAACCGGAGTGTCCGGATTGCCCATCTTGGCTCCGATGATTGACGGAAAACCGTATCCGCAAGGACCGAACAGGCCGGGTGCAAGATATTTCCGACCTGTTTCAAAGGTTGGATAGGCGTTACCAATTGCGCAGTTATTGCCGATGTCGGAGGAAATGATTGCGTCTTTCGGAAGGGCCTGTTGAATGGCTCGCCAGGCCATGCGTGGCGACATTTTTTCCGGCTCGCGATTACGGCTGCGCTCGTTCCATGTTGTGCCTGGATCATCATCCTCGTGATCCATTGAAGACAGGGTCTGCAGCCATGCAGATCTTGTCTGATGAACCAGCGATGCACGATCTTTGAGCTCTTCTGAAGATGCCGCAGGGGTGACCAGTTCGGTCAGCTGTTGTGCGACTTTCAGCGCGTCGCCCTGAATTCCAACAGTCACAGGCTTGGTCAGGCCGATACGGTCGGCGTTGATGTCAACCTGGATCAGCTTGGCGTTTTTTGGCCAGTAATCAATGCCGTAACCCGGCAAGGTGGAGAACGGGTTCAAACGGGTTCCCAGTGCCAGCACAACGTCTGCCTTGGCGATCAATTCCATCGCAGCCTTGGAGCCATTATAGCCCAATGGGCCTGCAAAAAGTGGGTGGCCGCCTGGAAACGCATCATTGTGCTGGTAGTTGCAGCAGACCGGAGCGGACAGTTTTTCAGCTAATTTGGCAGACGCGTCGATCGCACCGCCAAGCACAACCCCTGCCCCGTTCAAGATCACTGGAAATTCGGCGTTGGATAGAAGTTCGGCTGCCACGGCAACCGCATTTGCACCACCGGCAGGCAGTTCAAAGTCAACGATCTGTGGCAGTTCGATATCGACAACCTGCGTCCAGTAGTCCCGGGGAACGTTGATCTGCGCGGGGGCACAGCCACGCCATGCCTGGGCGATCACCCGGTTCAGCACTTCAGCGATACGGGTCGGGTCACGCACTTCTTCCTGATAGCAGACCATGTCTTCAAACAGCTTCATCTGCTCGATTTCCTGGAAACCGCCCTGACCAATGGTCTTGTTTGCAGCCTGTGGTGTAACCAGCAGCAGCGGCGTATGATTCCAGTAGGCCGTTTTGACCGGTGTGACAAAATTGGTGATGCCGGGGCCATTCTGCGCCACCATCATCGACATTTTACCTGTGGACCGGGTGAAACCATCGGCCATCATGCCCGCATTGCACTCATGGGCGCAGTCCCAAAAACTAATTCCGGCCTGCGGAAACAAGTCCGAAATCGGCATCATCGCCGATCCGATAATTCCAAAGGCATTTTCAATGCCGTGCATTTGCAGCACTTTTACAAAGGCTTCTTCGGTGGTCATCTTGGTCATGGGGATCTCTCACTTGCTTAAAAAACGGGACAACAAGTCTCAATTTTTGTTCGTACCACAGATAGTACCCGCCTTCAATGGTGGTATCTTAGGGCCAAATGAAACCCTGTGGTGGGTCCAAGACCAAGCCGCGCCGATTACCACTTCCGTGGCGTGAAATGCGGTCAAAACGCATGAACCGGACTGCTCGTTGCCCGCAACTCGTCGCAGCTCGTCGCAACTCGTCGCGACTCGTCGCGACTCGCCGCCACCTCAAATCTGTGCTTCAACTGCATGAAATCTCGAAAGTGGAATCCGGGGCACATGAATATAGCAAGCACCCAATATTACCGGCAATCTGTCAGATGCACCCTGATACTGGTCATCGCCAGCATGTGTTGGTTGTCAATCAGTTCGGCACAGGCTCGCCTGTCGACCCGGAACTACACCTGCTCAGATGTCAAGGACCTGGTATTTCAACAGGGCGCCATCGTGTTGAATACAAAGAACAGTTCGGTTTACCGTCGATTTGTCGCTGACCGGAGTTTTTGCAAACGCGATGAAGTTGTCAGACGGATAAATGTCCCGACCAGGTCGGAAAAATGTCGATTGCAACAATGTGTGCCAAACAACAGGATGGACAATAACTGATCAAAGCATCGTCAACCCGAACGACGGGCCAGAGCTGCGAGTTGCTCCAGTCCAGCGTCTATCCGGCTGTCTTCGATCGATGAGAATCCCAGACGGAAACAACGGCGGTTTTGATTGTTGTTGAAATAGACACTGCCCGGTTCAATCAAAATACCCTGCTCAAGGGCGACCTTGGCAAGCTTGTCAGTATCAATTCCCGATTCCTGCTTCAGCTGCACCCAATAGGAAGACCCACCGGCTCCCTGAATGATTTCGGCATCGGCAAAATGAGTTTCAAGCGCGGCCCCCATGGCGGCCCATCTTTCTCGGTAGGCGCGATGAAGCCGACGCACATACACGTCGTAATAGCCGAGTGATAAAAAGAAGGCCGTGCTCCGCTGATTGTTTGTTGGAGGATGTCGAACCATCAACCGGCGAAGGGCACGCATTTCGCTGATCAATTCCTTTGAAGCCACCATGAAGCCCAGTCGCAGACCTGGGAACAGGGTTTTTGAAAACGAACCGACATAGATCACCCTGCCCTCCTGATCGATGCTTTTTAAGGCCGGCAGCGGTTTGCCGACATAATTTGATTCAAGCTCGTAATCATCCTCGATGATGATCAGGTCCTGTTCGGACGCTTTCTTCAGCAAGGCGCGGCGACGGGCGTTTGGCATTGTCACCGTTGTCGGCAGTTGATGACTTGGGGTTGTGTAGACCAGGTCAGCTCCATCAAGCCGTTCATCAACCGGCAGACCGCCCTGATCAACCTGCACTGGAATGATCTGAGATTCCCGAAGCGCAAAAATATTTCGCGCGTCCGGATAGCCCGGCTCTTCCATGACAATGCGCGATTCGGGCCCTGCCAGTAGGCTGGCCAGTGTATAAAGCGCCTGCTGAGCCCCCAGAGTGACCAGTATCTGATCTTCACCCACCAAAATGCCACGGCGCGGCAATATGCGGGTTCGGATCTGATCGACCAGCATGGGGTCGTCATTGTCCAACGTGTCTTCGCTCCACTCATCCAGCCACTTCTTGCCCATCGCCTTATAGACGCAATCGCGCCAGTCGGTGATCGGAAACAACGATTGATCGGGCTGGCCGTAAATGAAGGGATAAGGCAGGCTTTGCCAACCGCGGGGCTTGTGGATATTGCGCTGGTCGCCCGGCACTTTGAGTATTTTTGATTGCCATTCAATAGGATTGGATTCGGCCGACGGGACGGGGTTAGATGCCGGCTGCGACGAATTATACATGCCCATTTCAAGGACGGTCTCGTTGACGAAATATCCCGAGCGTTCCGAAGTGCGCAGATAACCGTCGTCGGTCAGTCCCTGATAAACCAGCACAGATGTATTGCGGGAAATGCCCAGTTGCTGTGACAGATGTCGGGTGGATGGGAGTTTTTCGCCCGGACGCAGGTGACCTGCCAATATCGCCGATACCAGCACCTCGCGAAGTTGCGCCTGCAAACTCTTGTTGGCGCTGCGGTCCAGTGCGATCAGAAAGTCTCTCATATGGCTCCAGATTTAACCACTGACTAGGTCCAGTGGTTTTGGTTCAGCCATACCGCGTTGTCAAGAGATGGGGTGCGCCATTGCCGCACAACACACAAAAAGCCGGTCCGGCACGGGTGCCGGACTGGCGCTCAACTTAATTTCGCAACGCGGCTCGGTGCTTATGCAGCAAGAACCCGGCTGATAGCGCCATCAATCGACTCGACAACTTCATCAAGGTCGGATTTGGTGCAAATCAGCGCCGGGCTGAGACATAATGTGTTGTTGAAACCGGCCAGTGAGCGGTTGGTAACACCGATCACAACGCCATCCTGTTTGAAACATTCACCAACAATCGCCTGAGCAATGTTTTCCGGTGCCGGCTCACGGGTTTCGCGGTCACTGACCAGTTCAGCACCGACAAACAATCCCTTGCCACGAACATCACCAATGATCTCATGCTTGGACATCAGGCCGTGGAATTTTTCCAGCAGATATTCACCCATGTCAGTGGTGTTTTGAAGCAGGTTCTCGTCTTCAAGAATCCGCATGTTTTCCAGCGCCGCTGCCGGCCCGGACGTGCACCCGCCAAACGTCGAGATGTCCCGGAAATAGCTCATCGGATCATCCGGATCCGCCTTGAACATCTGGAACACTTCTTCGGTGGTGACCGTGCAGGAGATGGCCGCATAGCCGGAAGCAACGCCCTTGGCCATCGTGACCATGTCGGGTTTAATGCCGTAATGCTGATAGCCAAACCACGTGCCGGTACGGCCCATGCCGCACACCACTTCGTCGATGATCAGCAGGATATCGTATTTGTCACAAATTTCCTGAACCCGTGGCCAATAGCCTTCTGGCGGCGTGATGACACCACCACCAGCGGTGACCGGCTCAAGGATCAAAGCGCCAACCGTGTCGGCACCCTCACGCAGAATAACCTCTTCAATGGCGTTGGCGGCGCGGATACCGTAATCGTCCACTTCGCCCCACTGGGAGCGGTATTCCAGACAATGGGGCACTTCGACAAACCCCGGCGTAAACGGGCCGTAATGGCCTTTGCGCTCGTCCTGTCCGCCGGAAGAAAGAGCAGTGATTGTTGTGCCGTGATAGTCGCGGTTGCGGTACAGGATCTTGTGCTTCTTGCCACCATATTTGTTGTGCGCAATCTGCCGCACGATCTTGTAGGTTTTCTCGTTGGCTTCAGAACCGGAATTGGAATAATAGACCCGACTCATGCCCGGCATTTTTTCAATCAGTTTTTCAGCAAAAAGCGCCCCGGGTATAGACCCCATGGAACCGGCAAAATAATTCATTTTTACCAACTGATCGCGCACGGCATCGGCAATCGACACACGTCCATATCCGACATTGACGGTCCACACACCACCGGAAACGGCATCAAGGTGCTCGCGCCCCGCCTGGTTCCAGACCCGCATGCCCTTGCCTTCCACAATGATTTGCGGATCGCTGGTGTCAAATTTCTTGTGTTGTGTCAGATGATGCCAAACGTGAGCTTTGTCAGCTTCCACCACGTGGCTGATATCGTTTTCGCCTACATGCACATTCATAGTTCTTCTCCATAATGAAGCGCACCAAAATCAGTGTAGTGACATTCCATCACAGACGCAGAAGTTTTAACAGAGACGCTGGGGGTCCAGTGGGAGAATTTGGATGGGTCCAGTATATCTGCGCCCGAAATTCCCAAAAAAAAAGGCGCCAAACGGCGCCTCTTTTGAATCAGATTATTGAAGATCTTAGCGCGTGACTTTCACGGTGCCACCGCTGCGTTTGACCAGCGAGAACAATTTTCTTGCGTTATCGGGATGCAGTCTTACACATCCGTGCGACGCGCGACGTCCCAGGCGAGAAATCGAATTGGTTCCGTGCACGGCAAACCCGCGATAGTAGAACATCGCATAAGGCATTGGTGCATTGTCATATTTTCTGGAAAAATAGCGTTTGTGCATACGATGGATGCGCCACGTGCCGGTCGGCGTACCATAGCCTGATCTTCCGGTTGAGACTTTCCAGGTATAAAGCAGCCGTCCGCCCTTATAGACCTTCATGCGCTGCGACGACAGGTCCACCCGTGCCAAAACACGGCCATAGGAATATTCGTTTGCGCTGCCATTTTTAACTTTGACCTTGCCAGAAGTCGAAACTTTGGCGGCCATTGCCGGTGCCATTACCGGTGCCAGTGCCAAGCCCAGAATGGACAAGGTTATTAAAATCAGTTTTTTCATCGGGTGCCTCCCCACTTTCTACTCGTTACCAAAGTGAGCACTCCCGAGCCGATTTTAAACAATCAGCCACCCACTTCATCTTCCAGTATTCAAGGACGCCATGAGTAAAAAGTGAACAAAACTCGAAACACGCAGTATAGATAAGTTTTGCGTGAACAATAGTTTAACGCACCCCCATATGCACCCGAACGTTGCCCCGGCGGGATATTACCCATATCTTTGATCATGTTGCCAGTCGCCAGCTGTTCAACATTTGGCGAGATCTGGGTCGGGACTGTAGCAACAAGTACCAATCGGAGACTTTGATTTGTTTGAAATTTGCAATCGCCGTATCGACGATAAGCGGTCTGAACTTGTATTACTGACCCAGGCTTTGATTCAAATTCCGACAATCAATCCACCCGGTGATGCCTATACGCCCTGTGCAGAACTGATCGGCAACCGGCTGAGAAAGCGCCAATTCGACGTTCAATATATCCGGGCTCATGACACGCCGGGGGATAGTGACACCTTTCCACGCACCAATGTGGTTGCTCGACTGGAAGGCAAGCGCCCGGGCAAGACAGTCCATTTCAACTCTCACATCGATGTTGTTGAAGTTGGTGATGATTGGACCTTTGATCCATTTTCGGGCGAGGTGCGGGATGGCAAAGTGTATGGCCGCGGTGCGTGTGACATGAAGGGCGGCCTTGCAGCCTCGATCATCGCGGTTGAAGCCTATATCGAAGCCAATCCGGATTTCAGCGGTGCGATTGAGATTTCCGGCACGGTGGATGAGGAATCCGGAGGCTTTGGCGGCGTTGCCCATCTGGCATCAAAGGGACTGTTTTCCAAACCTCGGGTTGACCACGTGATCATTCCTGAACCACTCAACAAGGACCGCGTCTGTCTGGGGCATCGGGGAGTGTGGTGGGCAGAAATTGAAACCTTTGGCACCCAGGCCCATGGATCGATGCCGTTTTTGGGTGACAGCGCAATCCGTCACATGGGCTCGGTGGTCAATGCTTTTGAGACCGAGCTTTATCCGCAACTGGCACAAAAACGAACTCAAATGCCGGTGGTGCCGGAAGGTGCCAAACAATCAACGATGAATTTCAACTCCATTCACGGCGGGGAATCGGAAACTGGCGCTGGTGGCAAACCCGATGATTATGACGGGCTTCCCAGTCCCAATGTGGCGGATTCCTGCAGACTGATTCTCGACCGGCGATTTTTGATCGAAGAAGATCTCGCCACCGTGAAGGGAGAAGTCACCTCCATTCTGGATGGTTTGAAATCCGACCGGGAGGCGTTCGACTATGCCATCCGCGACATTATGGAAGTCCTGCCGACAATGACGGAACGCGATGCGCCTGTTGTGGAGGCAGTTTCCCAGGGCATTCGACAAGTGATGGGCAAGGAACCCGAATATGTCATTTCACCGGGCACCTATGATCAGAAACACATCGCCCGGATCGGCCATCTGCACGACTGCATCGCTTATGGACCAGGTATTTTGGACCTCGCCCATATGGCAGATGAATATGTGGTCATTGAAGACATGATCGAGTCTGCCAAGGTCATGTGTCACGCAATCCACGTTTTATTGGAAGCTCGGTAAACAGCAGCAGCACTCTGTTGCTGACAGGCACGAACCAAGGTGCTTAACTGCTGAAAATTGTTATTGGTAAAAGGGAGATATTCACGATGAGAACGATGAAAAAACTGATTGCAGCAGCCATGGTGACCACCGCATTGGCACCTGTTGTCCTTGCTGGCCAAGCACTCGCCGCCAAGACCAGCCTAGTCATGGGCATGGCGTTGGAGCCGCCTCACCTTGATCCCACCGCAGGTGCGCCAGCTGCTATCGATGAAGTGGTCTATGCCAATGTCTTTGAAGGGCTCACCCGCATTGGGTCGAAGGGCGAAGTGTTGCCGGCTTTGGCTGAAAGCTGGGATATATCTGCAGATGGCAAAACCTACACGTTCAAATTGAGACAGGGCGTCAAATATCACGACGGCTCGGACTTCAATGCTGATGATGTAAAATTCTCCCTCGACCGTGCCCGCGCTGAAGGCTCGACAAATGCCCAAAAAGCTCTGTTTGCCGGCATTGACTCGGTATCCGTGGGCGACGCTAACACTGTGGTTGTCCAGCTCAAATCTCCAGCCGGCAACTTCCTGTTTAATATGGGCTGGGGCGATGCGGTGATCGTTGCGTCCGAAACCGCAGATGGCAATAAGGCCAATCCGGTCGGCACCGGCCCGTTTAAATTCGGCAGCTGGGTCAAAGGTTCGTCTGTCAATCTGGTCAAAAACGGCGACTATTGGGGAACGCCAGCGGCGCTGGAAAAAGCCACTTTCCGCTTTATTTCCGATCCTGCCGCTTCACTTTCCGCCATGTTGGCCGGCGATGTTGACGCATTCGCCAATTTCCCGGCGCCGGAAACCGTCCCCCAACTTCAGGCCGACCCCCGTTTCAAGGTTGTTATCGGCTCCACCGAAGGGGAAACCATCCTATCAACCAACAACACCAAGCCGCCGTTCAACGATGTTCGCGTGCGCCGCGCCATAGCACATGCTTTGGATCGGCAAGCCATTATTGACGGAGCGATGTTTGGTCAGGGCACGCCGATCGGCACCCATTTTGCGCCCCACCATCCCGCCTATGTCAATCTCGTTGACCGCTACCCAATGGACCTGGAAGCGGCCAAAAAACTGTTGGCGGAAGCCGGTCATCCAGACGGCTTTAAGGCAACCTTGAAATTACCACCACCCACCTATGCACGTCGCGGTGGTGAAATCATCGCAGCTCAATTGCGCAAAATTGGCATCGATCTGGAAACCATTCAGGTCGACTGGGGTGTCTGGGTACCAGAAGTATTTAAAGCCAAGGACTATGATCTGACCATTGTCTCCCATACCGAGCCGATGGATATCAGCATCTATTCTCGCAAGGAATACTATTTCAATTATTCAAGCGATGCCTTTAATTCGGTGATTGAAAAACTCAATGCCACCACTGACGAAGCCGGCCGTTACGAATTGATGGCGCAAGCTCAGAAAATAATATCTGAAGATGCCGTCAACGGGTTTATGTTCCAGCTCGCCAAGACCGGGGTGTGGAACGCCAAGGTAAACGGGCTTTGGGAAAACTCGCCGGTGCAGGCAAATGACCTCACCGGTGTCAGTTGGAGCGACTAAGAAATCACCTCTGATCGTTACATGCCATGATCCTGTTTCTGATCAGAAAAATTCTTTGGGCGGCCGCCACTTTGGCGGTCGCCTCTGTTTTGGTGTTTGCCGCGCTGGAAATTGTCCCGGGTGACCCGGCGCAGGTCATGCTGGGAATAAACGCCACCGATGATGCCATAGCCGCACTGCGCGAGGATCTTGGCCTCAACAAGCCCGCTTTGGAACGTTATTTTTCCTGGATTTTTGGCTTGCTACAGGGGGACCTCGGCAAAAGTTACACCTATTCCGTTGCGGTCAGGGAATTGGTCGCGGATCGCATCACGATCAGCCTGCCCCTGGCTTTGCTTGCCCTGGTGATGTCAACAGCAATCGCCATTCCTGTGGGCCTGTATGCTGCAACCAAGCGCGGCAGTATTGCCGACACCACAATCATGGCCGTGACTCAGGTTGGCTATGCCATTCCCAATTTCTGGCTGGCGCTTTTGCTGGTTTACATCCTTGCCATCTGGCTGCAACTGGTTCCTGCCGGGGGGTTCCCCGGATGGGATGGAGGCCTGGTCCCCGCCTTGAAGGCGTTGTTTCTTCCCGCAGTCTCGCTGGCTCTACCGCAAGCTGCAATTCTGTCCCGCATCACCCGGTCTGCACTGCTGGACACGATGGGCGAAGACTACATCCGCACTGCCCGCGCCAAGGGTTTGAGTTTCCGCGCGACCATCTGGAAACATGCCCTGCGCAATACAATGATCCCCGTTTTGACGATACTGGGATTGCAATTTGCCTATCTGTTGGCCGGTACAATCGTAATCGAAAACGTATTTTATCTTCCCGGCCTTGGACGCCTTATATTTCAGGCGATCGCATTGCGTGACCTGATCGTTGTGGAATCGGCGGTAATGATGCTTGTCGCGACAATCATCCTTATCAATCTGGTGGTCGATCTCGCCTATTTATGGGCCGATCCGAGGTTGAGGCACGGCCGCCCATGAAACAGTTTTTGAAAACCGCCATGCACAACCGCAGTTTCGCGACAGGCATCGTCATAACCTGCTTTATTGTGCTGATGGCCGCCGTATCGTTCATCTGGACGCCCTATGACGTCACCAATCTTGATATTACGGCAAAGCTCAAGGCTCCCTACGGGTCTCACTGGTTTGGGACCGACCATTTCGGGCGTGACATATTCTCAATGATCATGGTCGGTGCGCGCAATTCCATCGCCGTTGCCCTGGCCGCCGTTATTATCGGCGTCGGTATTGGTGTTCCAGTCGGCTGTTGGGCAGCAGCACGTGGCGGCCAGCTGGACGAGGTTTTGATGCGTGGCAACGACGTGGTCTTCGCATTTCCGTCACTTCTATCAGCTGCAATGATCGCCGCCGTGTTTGGCCCCGGCGCAATCAACGCGATAATTGCCATCGGCATTTTCAATATTCCGGTTTTCGCCCGCCTGTCTCGCGGAGCGGCGTTGACCCTGTGGCCGCGGGATTTCATCATGGCAGCCCGGGCAGCTGGCAAGAACAAAACCCGCATCACCATTGAACACATAATCCCAAACATGGCTAATGTCCTGATCGTACAGGCAACCGTCGCCTTTGCACTCGGCATCATCCTTGAAGCGGGCCTTGCATATGTGGGTCTCGGCACTCAGCCTCCCACACCGAGTTGGGGAAAGATGCTCAATGAGGCGCAGACCATGATGAGTTTTGCCCCGCATATGGCGGTTATTCCCGGACTGGCCATCGTCATCAGCGTTTTGGGACTGAACCTGCTGGGCGATGGCCTGCGCGACGTGCTCGACCCTCGCCTGTCAAGAAAGCGCGACTGATGCTGGAAATTGATGGGCTCAAGCTGTCGATTGGCGACACCCCAATTCTCAAGGATATCAGCCTGTCGATTGAGCCGGGAAAGATTCTGGGCATTGTTGGGGAAAGTGGGTCCGGAAAATCGATGACTGCGCTCAGCGCCATGCAGCTCTTGCCGGAAGATTCCGCGACATCCGGTTCAATCCGTTTCAATCAGCATCAGTTGCTTGATGCCGATGACGGCTTGATGCAGGACCTTCGTGGCAATGACATTGCAATGATTTTTCAGGAACCGATGACGGCGCTTAATCCGGTTCACACAATCGGCGATCAGATTGCCGAAGGCATCATGCTGCACGATCGCGTCGCGCGTCAGGAGGCGGTGACGCGGACCAATGGTCTGATGGAACGGGTCGGTTTGCCAATCAGCAGCTTCCCATTGAGCCGCTATCCGCACGAATTGTCGGGTGGCCAGCGCCAAAGGGTCATGATTGCCATGGCCTGTGCCCAGAATCCCGAACTTCTGATCGCCGACGAACCGACCACCGCGCTGGATGTCACCTTGCAGGCACAGATCCTGCAATTGCTGCGCAGTCTGGTTGAAGAACAGAATATGGGACTGATCCTGATCAGTCATGACCTTGCCGTGGTAGCCGAAATGACTGATCAGTTGGTCGTCATGCGCCATGGCGAAATTGTCGACCATGGCCCCACAGGGTCAATCCTGAGGGCCAAAAAACACCCCTACACTGCCCAATTGGCGCATGCTTCCAGCCACATTCCCGAACGCAGTCAGCCGCCGGTCCTCAGCGAATTGGCGACCGAAGCCGGCCTCGCTCCGTTGATATCGGCCCGCCAGCTGATTCGCGACTATCCGACCAAACGCACCAACCTGTTCACCCCGGCAAAGCCGTTTCGCGCAGTTGATGGTGTTGATGTCACGGTTTATCCGGGTCAGACGATGGGGCTGGTTGGAGAATCCGGCTGTGGTAAATCCACCCTCGCCCGTATGTTGCTGGCCCTCGACACGCCGACCAGCGGCTCCATTCAGTTTAACGAACTGGAGCTGACCTCCGCTTCCGCAGATGAATTGCAGGCCGCACGCCGCAACATCCAGGTCGTCTTTCAAGACCCGTTTTCCAGTTTCAATCCGCGCCACAAGGTCGAACGGCTGGTCGCCGAACCACTTTATCTGGAGCCCGGTCTGACGGTTGGAGAAAAACAAAACCGCGTCGTCGTCGCCTTGGAAGAAGTCGGCCTGCAGGCTTCGGCCCTGTCGAAATATCCGCATCAGTTTTCCGGTGGCCAGCGACAGCGCCTTGCCATTGCACGGGCGCTGATCACCCGCCCTGCCCTGATTGTCGCAGACGAACCGGTTTCAGCGCTTGATGTATCCATACGGGCTCAGGTGCTGGACCTGTTGACAGAACTTCGCGAACGGCTCGGATTGGCCTACATTTTCATCAGCCACGACTTATCTGTGGTAAAAGCCCTGTGCGACGAGGTACTCGTGATGGACACAGGCCGCATTGTAGAGCATGGAATTGCCAGTGATATATTCGACAACCCCCAGTCCGACGCTGCAAAAATGTTGGTTGAAGCAACGCCCGATCTTGAACGCGCCCTGCAAAACCGACCATCAGGCTCCAGATAGTCAAAGGATGGAAAATGAACAGCGAAATTGACTATGCATCTGAATATGACAATTCATCCCGCGTTGAAAATGCCTATCAGCTGATCAACAAATACATCTCCGATGCCGCCACCTATCGCGAGTTCGCCGCCGAGCGAAGCCAGTTGGATCTGGCCTACGGCAATGGTGAGCGCAACAAGATGGATATATTCTGGCCCGACAGCGCAGCTGGAAGAGAACGCAAAAGTCCAATGGCCATGTTCATCCACGGTGGCTATTGGCATCTCATGGATCGCTCCTGTTTCAGCCATCTGTCGGCCGGCCTGAATGCGAACGGAATTGCAGTGGCAATGCCATCCTACACCCTGTGCCCACAAATCAAGGTTGGCGGAATCATCAATGAAATGCGGCGCGCCAGCCTGATTTTATATCAAACGTTTCAACGGCGGATTACCGTTTTGGGTCATTCGGCGGGCGGTCATCTCGCAGCTTGCGTCATGGCGACCGAATGGCAGAAGATACATTCCGAGCTACCCCTCGACCTGATCGCCTCCGGCATGGGAATTTCCGGGCTCTACAATCTGATGCCGATACTCAAGACACCGATCAACAACGTTCTCGACATGGATGAAAAACAGGCGAAGTCTGCCAGCCCCATTCACTGGGTCCCCGAAGCCATGCAACAATTTGACGCCTGGGTGGGTAGCGAGGAATCCGGTGAATATCATCGCCAGAGTCGCGAACTGGCAGATCACTGGAGCCTGCTTGGCACTCCAACATATTATGTTTCAGTCCCCGATGCGAACCACTTCACCATTGTCGATCAACTGGTCCAACCCGACAGCCCCATGGTCAAACGCCTGGTCAAACTGGTGGAACAACCAAAAAGCGACTTCAAACTGCCGGAAGTGAATGAAGCCGAAGTAGACAAACTGATGCATCAGTTCGTTGAAGCATCCAAGGCGCCCCAAAGCGGCGACGGCGACGGTGGCGGTGCCGACGACGACGACGACGATAGCGACGATGGCGAGGGTGCCAATAGCGACGACGGTGACGAAGATGGTGGCGGCGGCGGCGGCGACGGCAATTTGGGTAAGGAGCAGGACCGGGGTGAAACTATTCATTCAAAGAATAACGGCCAATCCCCCGCTGAATCAGATGCAGAAAAACCGCACCGGCTCACCATACCCGAGGAAATCGAAGAGTCAGCCGAAGAACAACCAAAGCAGACCGCAAAAACCGATCAGGCAGATGCAACATCGAAGAAAAAGGCTAAGTGACTTCTCAATGTCTGCAGGCCGGGCAATATCGCGCCCTTCCCAATACAGAAATTCGGCTTCAACACGATCGCTGCCATAGGATCTTGGTCCGCCCAATGACAGGTTGAGTGCAGCAGCAAAACTTGTCTCCGGCCATCCTGCATTGGGGGACCGATGAGACCGTGCATCGCGCAAAGTCGCCGACCAGACATTGCCAGCGGCCCTGCTTCCTCTCGCCGCAGCAACTGAAATCACCACCAGGATGGTCGAAAGCCGTGCCGCCGGCCAGTTCAACCAGTCATCCAGTTTGGCAGCTGGCTTGCCAAAAAACTCAAATCTTTCATCATGATGACCGATCATAGAGTCTGCCGTATTGACGGCCTTGTAGAATATCAACCCCGGCAGCCCGGCAATCGCATACCAAAGGGCCGGAGCAACCACGCCGTCAGAAAAATTTTCGGCCAGGCTTTCAATCGCCGCTTTGCAAACACCGGATTCATCAAGTTTTGACACATCGCGCCCGACAATTTGCGCAACCGCGGTTCGCGCACCCGACAGGCCCAGCGTGCGAAACGCCTGCGCCACACGAGACACGTGATCATAAAGACTTTTCTGCGCCAGCAAGACCACAACGATAGCCAGTTCGAGTATCCACCCGATCCAGCCCAGCGACGAAATCAGTTTCCCAAGAACGAGCGAGATCAGCAGAAAAACGCCGAGCAGGACGCCGCCCACAATCATCTCGAGACTATCGCGACCATTGATGCCAAGCCTCTCAGCGAAACGCTGCACGGCCTCACGGTCTCGCAATTGGTCAAACCAATCGATAAGCCTGCCAATCCAGACAACCGGATGTGACACACGACGCCAGGCCCAATCGGGGTCGCCAACAAAAATATCAATCAGCAATGCCAGGGTCAGCAAACCCATAATTGTTGCGCCTTCAGATTGGTTCCAGTTACCCGTGACCCGCTCTAAAAACGGGCCAGGGCTTTGTCCAGCTTATTGAACTGCGAGCGCCCATTGGGCAACCCAACCCTCAGCCAGTCGGTCTTGCCGGGAAACGGCCGCGTCAGAATATGGGCATTGGCCAGATGCGCCCACAATTCTTCCGCCTTGTCATGCCTGATCAGGGCAAAAAGCAGGGTACCACCAAGAACCTCAATCGCGTGTTTTTCCAGCACGGCGGCAAGTTTTTCCCGGGCATTTGTCAGTTTGCGAAAATTGCGCTTTTGCCAGGTCTGGTCGCGCATCGCCTTATCAGCAATGGCCAGTGCCGGGCCTGATACGGCCCAAGGTCCCAATCTTTCATCCAATCGGGTTGCAATGGCAGGAGTTGTCAATCCGACACCAAAGCGAACACCTGCAAGACCGAAAAACTTACCCAATGATCGCATCACGAACAAACCGTCACGCCCCGCTTCTTCAGCAATCGAATGCTCTGGCAACACGTCAGCAAAACTTTCATCAACAACCAACAGCCCGCCCTTGGCAGCCAGACGCCGGGCCAGCAGGCTCAGTTCATTGCGCTCAAACACCCGCCCGTCGGGATTGTTGGGATTGACGACGATGACTATCCTGGCCGTTGCTTCGGCACTATTGAGCCCGTCAGTCATATAGACTTCATGGCCAGCCCGCTGCCAGCACACTCCATGTTCCTGATAGGTAAATCCGACAATCGCTATTGGTTGTGGCTTGTACAGATAAGGCAAGGTCTGGATATGCATCTGAGAGCCAGGTGCCAGTGAAATTCCAGCAGTCTCATCAACCCCGTAACATAGCCGTACCGCCTCTCGGGTTTGCTCCATCGCATTCTGGTCGGGCAGGTCAGTCCACGCGGTTTCAGCTATTTCAGGCACCGGGTAGGCATGGGGGTTAATGCCGGTCGACAGGTCGACCCAACGGTCCCGCTCGCCGCCAAATTGTGCCACCGCCTCATCCAGCCGGCCACCATGTGCTATATCAGTCATACCCTTTGTTCCATGCATAGACTCCCTCAACTTCAGGCTTATGTCTGGTCAATCAGATGTAGATACGAGCCTGCCACATTCCCGTTGACCATTCCACAGGGACCAAGATCCTCTCCCCTGGCATCTTTTGCCGTAAACAGCGCCAGTTGGTCCACCTGCCGAACGACTGTGGAATAATGAAATTCATGCGCCGTCAAAACCTTGCCAATCGGGGCAAATGGCAGCGCATGAATTGGCGTTGCCCGCCGATAGCCCAGATGAAGCTTGCGCTTTTCAAAACTGGTGATCAGCGGCAGCAAATTAGCCATTTGATGCGCCTCGCCATCGGCATCAATCAATGATTCTCCCAAAACCATATAGCCACCGCATTCCCCATAGACCAAAGCCCCGCGGTCAGCCGCCTGCTTCAATCCGTCCTTAAAATTATGGTTTCCTGCCAGCTTCCCACCATGAAGTTCCGGATAACCTCCCGGCAGATAAACCGCATCACAATCGGGAAATGGGGTTTCATCATTGAGCGGCGAAAAGAACTGGATCTCCGCGCCCACTGACTGCCAGCCAGCCAACAGATGGGGATAGAGAAAGGCAAATGCATCGTCGCGGGCGATAGCTATACGTTGCCCGGGCGGGGGCATTGGGGGAGCATTCCCTGAAACTTCACCGCGCACCGAACCGGTAAGCTGTAACAAAGCGTCGACATCGATCGATTGAGCCATCACATCGGCAGCACCGTCCAGAAACCCTTCCAGATCGCCATGTTCCCGCGCTTGAACCAGTCCCAGATGCCGCGACTTTTGCTGAAGCCGGTCATCCCGTGGCACACAGCCCAGGACCGGCATATCTATGGTCGCCAGCGCCTCACGCAGCATCATCTCATGGCGCGAACTGCCGACCTTGTTCAAAATCACACCGGCCATGTTCACCGTTTCACGATGATCGCGAAAACCGGCCACCAGAGCCGCAATAGAATGGGATTGCCTTGCCGCATCCACCACCAGAACAATTGGCGGGCCCAACATTAGTGCCAGGTCTGCGGCCGACCCACGTCCATCTGCCCCCCCATCAAACAGGCCCATCATGCCTTCAACAACCAAAAACGCGTCGTTTTCGGCCACAAGATTTAGGATCAGATCCTCGCGCATTGCCCAGGGGTCAAGATTGACACACGCTTCACCGGTCGCTGCGCCGTGAAAGGCCGGGTCGATAAAGTCAGGCCCTGCCTTGGCCGACCTGACCACGTGGCCTGCCCTGCACAGCGCCCTTAACAAACCGAGTGTAATTGTGGTTTTTCCGCTACCTGATTGCGGCGCAGCAATGACAAATCCGCCAGGCATCAACGTCAGGCGCTCTTTGAAATCTGGCGGGTTCCCAGGGGATCCTTTTCCAGGACCCGCCCTTCCAGCGCCCCTAACCAGTCAAGTGCAGCCCGCAACCGTACAACTTCACCGAGCACGACAATTGCCGGAGGCGCGAGGCCGAGGCCTTCCAGATCACCAATATTTCCAAGGGTCGTTTCATGTACCTGCATATCTTCAGTCGTCGCGTTGCAGACAAAGGCAATTGGTTCATCACCGCTGCGACCCGCGTCCATCAATTTGCCGGCAATCGTGTGAACGTGCTTCATCGCCATATACATGACAATGACCGGTGAGCCCTTGGCAATGCTGTGCCAGTCAATTGCATCCGGTATCACCCCACCGGCATCATGACCGGTCAGAAATGTGACATTTTGATTGGTATCGCGGTGAGTGACAGGAATGCCAGCATAGGCCAGCCCGCCAATTCCGGCTGAAATGCCCGGAATAATCCGAAACGGCACATCGTGCTCCACCAGCGTCAGCGCCTCTTCTCCACCGCGTCCGAAAACAAAGGGATCACCACCCTTGAGCCGGCAAACCCGTTTACCTGCCTGCGCAAGTTCCACCAGTCGCAGCGAAATATCCCGTTGGCTGGCGGACGGTTTTCCACCGCGCTTTCCGGCATATTCCATCAGCGCATCCGGCTTTGCCAATTCCAATATCTGTTGATTGACCAGTGCGTCATAAATCACCACATCAGCAGACTGAAGCGCGTTGACCGCATGCAGGGTCAACAGCCCCGGATCCCCCGGCCCGGCCCCGACAAGCCAGACCCAGCCCGGCTCAAATTTCGGCAAATTGTTGATTGCTGATGTCATGTCGGAAATATGCGCCAAACTGCGTGTGAAAACCAGCGCTTTTACGTCTCGCTGATGTCGCCTATAAGCCAATAATGGAGAGCCCGCGCGAACAAAAACCAAATACTGAACTGCGCCGTGGCTGGACCACCGGTGCCTGTGCAACGGCTGCCACCAAGGCCGCGCTGACAGCCCTGATTACCGGAGAATTCCCCGACCCTGTTGAGATCACCCTGCCAAAGGGGGAAACCCCGAGTTTTGCGCTTTGTTTTGAATCGCTCAACAATGGCGGCGCATTTGCTGGTATTGTCAAAGACGCCGGTGATGATCCCGATGTGACCCACGGCGCGACAATAATTGCCCATGTGGTTCCCCTGCCGGAGGGATCGGGAGTTGTATTTGAGGCTGGTGACGGCGTCGGCGAAGTCACCAAAGCAGGGCTGCCGATCAAACCCGGTGAGGCGGCCATCAATCCGATTCCCCGGCAGATGATGCGCGATGTGGTGGGCGAACTCTGTGCCGAGCACATGCTGCCGCCTGATCTAAGAATCACCATCAGCGTTCCCGGTGGTGAAGACCTTGCCAAACAGACATGGAACCCCCGGCTTGGCATTGTGGGAGGCATATCAATTCTCGGCACCACCGGCATCGTCCATCCATTTTCCTGCTCGGCATGGATTCACTCCATCCATCGGGGTATTGACGTGGCCCGGGCGGCGGATTTTCAGCGGGTAATTGGCGCAACCGGATCGACCTCTGAGGATGTTGCGCAACAATTATACCAACTGCCGGAAACCGCCTTGCTTGATATGGGCGATTTTGCCGGGGGCCTGTTGAAATATCTGCGCAAACACCCGGTGCCGAACCTGACGATTGCCGGTGGATTTGCCAAATTGACCAAACTTGCCCAGGGGGCGCTGGACCTTCATTCAGGCCGCAGTCAGGTGGATTTCCAATGGTTGGCCGAGCAAATTGAAGCACTTGCGGATGAGCCTTTGAATCAAAATCTGAAGAACCAGATTCATAATGCCAACACCGCCGCCGAAGTTCTTGAATTGACTCAGGATTTGCCCATTGACCTGCCCGCTCAGGTAGCCCGACTTGCCCAAAAGTCAGCACAAGGCGTTTTACGTGACGCCCCGGTGCATGTGGAGATTATCGTCGTCAGTCGCAGCGGAGAAATCCTCGCCCGTGTCTGACAAAATCCTCATATTGGGTGGCACCAAGGAAGCTTCAGAACTTGCAAAAACTCTGGTTCTGCAAGGACACGAGGTCACCACCTCGCTCGCCGGGCGCACAAGGGAACCCAAGCCGGTCGCAGGGAAAACCCGGATTGGTGGATTTGGCGGCGCTGAAAAGCTCGCCAAATGGATTGCAGATAACACCATTACGCGGGTTATCGATGCAACGCATCCTTTCGCCACCCGGATTTCCGAAAATGCCGAGATTGCCTGCAAAATTGCAAACCTGCCATTGCAGAAACAGACCCGTCAGCCTTGGCGGGCAGAACCCGAAGACACCTGGCTGGAAGTTCAAAACCTGGAACAAGCAGCGCAGCAAATCCCGGCCAACGCCCGCGTCTTGCTGGCTCTCGGCTCTCAGCATCTATCGGCATTCAGCACACGCAACGACGTTCATTTCGTGGTGCGCATGGTGGATGCGCCCTCCGCACCGCTCAACCTATCTGACCATCAACTCATTCGCGGCCTCCCTTCCCCCGACTGGCAGCAGGAAGCGGAGTTGTTGAAAAAACATGCCATATCCCACATCCTTTGCCGCAATTCCGGTGGAACCGGCGCTTACGCCAAGATTGTTGCCGCCAGGGAGTTGGCAATTCCGGTGATCATCATCAAGATGCCCCAATGAGCGCGCCACCGATCATTTCGATTGACCCCCAGAAGTTCTGGCAGGATCCCTATCCCGTTCTGGCGCAAATGCGCGCTAAAACGCCCATATGCTTTGTCCCGGAACTCAACGCCACGTTGATGGTCAAGCGGGACGACATTTTCACCTGCGAAAAGAATATTGCAGTTTTCTCCTCCGACCAGCCCGGCGGATTGATGACGGTGCTGATGGGCGAAAACATGATGCGTAAGGATGGCGATGCCCACATGCTGGAACGCCGTCAATGCTTCCCGACCCTGTCACCGCGGACCGTGCGCGACGTTTGGAAAGCCCAGTTCCGCAAGGATGCGATGGCCGTTATCGCCGATATATCCAAAACCAATTCCTGCGAACTCGTTCAGGATTTTGCGCTGCCGGTTTCTGCTCACGCGTTGCGGCACATCACAGGGCTCACCTGCATGACGGCGCAAGAAATGGACGCTGCCTCGCAAGGCATGATCGACGGTGTTGGCAATTATGGTGGCGATCCGGAAATCGAAAAACGCTGTCATGATGCAACCGGACTGGTGGACCGGGCCATCGATACGATGCTGCCCAAAGTGCAAACCGACCCAAATCACAGCTTGCTGGGAGTATTGGTCCAGACCGATCAGCCGATTGACAGCATTCGCGCCAATATCAAGCTGGCGATCAGTGGTGGCCAAAATGAGCCACGCGATGCAATTGCCGGGTGTGTCTGGGCGCTACTCACCCATCGCGATCAATTGCAGGATATACTGGCGGGCCGAAACACCTGGATTGATGCTTTTGAGGAATATGCCCGCTGGATTTCTCCCATTGGCATGTCGCCGCGCCGCATCGCCCAAGATTATGAGTGGAATGGCGTATCGCTCGAAGCAGAACAACGCCTGTTCTTCATGTTTGGCTCGGCCAATCGCGACGAAGATATCTTTGACCAGCCAGAGGCGTTTGAGATATCGCGTGACACCTCAAAAGCGATTTCATTCGGAGCCGGCCCCCACTTTTGTGCAGGTGCTGCCGCATCCCGCTGCCTGATTGCTGAAATTGCGCTACCAATGCTGTTTGAGGCCTTTCCCGAAATCCAACTGGCCGGTGACGCGCCGTTCGGTGGATGGGCCTTTCGGGGACCTATGAAAGTACCGGTGACTCTTTCCTGAATCCAATCAGGCAACCACTTTCTTTTTACCGCGGTTTCTCAAAACGTGCGCATAATCAGGGTTGTACAGATCACTGTCGCGGAACTCTGCATTGCCGAATACCGGTCCGACCATCACCAGTGCCGTGCGGGTAATTTTGGCGGCGCGTACCGCATCCTTCATCTCCGCCAGCGTGGTTTTGATATATAACTCGTCCGGCCAGGTGGACCGGTAGGCGATAACCACCGGGCAATCCTCGCCATAATACGGGGTCAGAGCCTCACGGATATAGACCAGGTTGCGGATCGACAGATGGATCGCCAGCGTCGCACCGGACTGCCCCAAAATTTCAAGCTGCTCGCCTTTCGGCATGGAGGAGGCTTTCATTCCGGTGCGGGTGACGATGATTGTCTGGGCAATTTCCGGCAACGTCAGTTCGGTTTTCATTTTCGCAGCCGCTGCGGCAAATGCCGGAACGCCGGGAATGATCTCATAGTCAATTTCCAGGGCATCGAGGCGGCGCATCTGTTCAGCAGTAGCGCCATAGATGGAAGGGTCGCCGGAATGAACCCGCGCCACGTCCTTGCCTCCCTCATGGGCGATCCGGATTTGCTCAATGATCGCATCCAGATGCATCGGGGCAGTATCCATCACCAATGCGTCGTCTGGTGCGGCCTCTACAATCTCTTCAGGCACCAAGGAACCTGCATAGAGACAAACGGGGCAGGATTCGATCAGCCGCAATCCGCGCACTGTTATCAGGTCCGGCGCACCGGGGCCCGCGCCAATAAAATATACGGTCATGCCGCACTCCCAATCTTTGTACCTTGTTTCGCCGCATAGCCGCGCGGCGTATATACCCATGTTTTACCGTCACCGGTGGAAACCGTCTGGCTTTGCGACGAACCGACAATCACCACGGTCAGCATGTCGACATCATCAATCAACAGGTCTGCCAGCGGCACGATCCGTATCAATTCGCCTTCACGTCCCAGATTGGTCGCCAGAATGACCGGCGTATCGTCGGGCCGGTGCTGCAAAAGAACGTCCTTGGCATAGGCCAGCTGGGTCCGGCGACGGCGCGAAACCGGATTATAAAAGGCGATGACAAAATCACCCTCTGCAGCCGCTTTGACCCGCATCTGGATGGATTCCCAGGGGGTCAGCAGGTCAGACAGCGATATGGTGCAGAAATCATGCCCCAAAGGCGCTCCGGCCCGAGCCGCCGCAGCCTGCAGCGCCGATATGCCCGGCGATACCTGAATGGCAATGCGCTGCGCCGCATCGCTCAATCCGCCGGATTTCAGCAGTTCATAAACCAGCGTCGCCATGGCATAAATACCGGCATCACCGGAACAGACCAGCGCCACATTGCGACCTTCACCCGCCAATTCCATGGCATGGCGCACCCGATCCTCTTCCTTGCCAAGATCAAAATCGTGACGGGCGCGTCCGGTGGTCAAATCGCCCAGCAAATCAAGATAGAGCGAATAGCCCACCAGATCAGTTGCTTGTGAAACCAGTTGGGTAACTTCCGGAGACCGCCAGCCTTCCGACCCCGGTCCAATGCCGACCACCGACAAATGGCCGCGTGATCTGCCTTTGTCCCCGAGCGTCAATGTCTGTGCTGCCACACCAATCGCCATGGTTGCACGGGTGGATTTTAGTTTGGCACGCAAAAGGTGGCCATCTGCTCCCACAAGTGCCAACGCTGCCCCTTCGGCAACGCCGTGGCAACCGACTTCGGCAAAAACCACATCTGATGGATTTTGCAGCCGGTCAGCCTCCAATTCCAGAACCTCGGCGGAAAGAAAACGGGCCGGAACGCCAAGATGTTCAGCCAGCTGATGTATCGCTGCCTCATCGGCTTTCAGGTCAATCGACGCCACACAGGCTATGGCACAGGGGTCGATGTCAATTTCGCTTAGCAGTGACTGCAGTTCATCAAATCCGGCACCGCGCTCGCAGCCAACGCCCAGAACCAGATTTTGGCGACAATAAACCAATTCCAGTTTTTGCGGCTCCACTGGCTCTGCGCTGACCGTCAACCGCACGTCTCCCGTCGGGCTGAACGGCAGGTCCGACTGTTTCAACCAGCTGGCCTGTTCCAGATCATCACCACCCAGTTGCACATGCGCCCCACCCAGCAGTGCCGCCATCACGGCCTTGGCATTTTCCGGATTGCGCAATCGCCAGCCCTTTGGCGGCTCGTCCAGGGATACCCCAAAACGGATATCTCCGGCGGTGGTAATGGCCGCAAAGCCACCCAGATGCCCGGCCAGCACCCGGGCCATCTGATTGCCGCCATGATGCCCGCCCAGCAGCGGTACAACAGAGGATCCGTCATCGGCCACCGACAATACCGCCGGATCGGTGCGCTTGTCCCCGATGTGGGGTGCCAACAGCCGAACCATCGCCCCAGAGGCCATGATGCCAATTAGTGTGCGCTTTTGGGCAAACAGGCTGCCCAGGTGATGCTGGGCATCGTCAAACAGCACATCTGCCCGTTCAACCCGCCCCCGCAATCCGTGAATCTCGCCCCCCGAAAGAGATTTGATCTCCTCGGCAACCGGCATTGAAGACGAAGACAGGACGACGATCGCCGGACCTTCCGCAAGTGAATTCATGTTGCTGCTCCAGACAATGGCAGTTGCGAGATCCAGTTTTCCGCGCCTTTGTAGATCAGGATCATCGAGAAATAAGGCGCTGCGGCTTCTTTGACATCTGCCAGCGGCGCTATTTTCTGGTTGGGCAAAGTTGCCCGCTCCAGATAGGCGGCTTGCGGCAGCAATCCCGCCTTGTCGATCAGCTGACGCACCCGCTCCAGATGCCGCCCTACCTTGATGAAACACAGCGCATCGCTGCTGTTTAAATGTTCCAGTATTTGCCCATCTTCAAGTGGCGATGGGATTACGGTCAGCACATCATTACGCGCCGCAAGCGGTCTCCCGAACGCCGCAGCCGACGCCATCATCGATGACACGCCGGGGACCACTTCGCAGAGATAATCGCTCGCAAGCCGCTCAAACAGATACATAAACGAGCCGTAGAAAAATGGATCGCCTTCACAAAGAACAACAACGTTTTCGCCTGAATCCAGATGCGAGGCGATGGTTGTTGCCGCCTGATCATAAACACTTTTTGCCGGAAACCGCTCAATCCGCATCGGCACAATAATTGGAATTTCGGTCTGATCGGGTGACATGTAGTCAGCCACGATGGAGCGGGCAAAGCTATCACCGCTGTCTGGTGCCGGATAGGCGATCACCGGTGCCGTTGTCAGCAGTCTGTGGGCTTTCAAGGTGAGCAATTCGGGGTCACCCGGTCCAACACCAATGCCATAGAGGGTGCCAGCCATCATGCACCCTCCCAGGGTTTTATAATGCTCCACTGGGTCACCGGCATGGCGGCCCGCCAACCGCGATACGGGCCAATACTTTCTGCCTTTTGCACGGACAGTCGGACAATTTCGCCGCCATATTCTCCATGCAAGTCGATCAGGCGGCTTTCACCTTCCAGCGTCACAACATTGGCGACCAGGCGCCCACCGGGCCGCAGGGCTGACCACGCAGCTTCAAAAACGCCGTCTCCCGACAGGCCACCGCCGATAAACACCGCATCAGGTTGTGGCAATCCTTGCAGATCTGCGGGCGCGTTTCCTTCAATCACCCGCATTTTTTCTGCGCCCAATTGCACGGTATTTTCGCGGATCATCTTCACCCGCTCGGGCTTTTCTTCCACTGCAACCGCAATTGCGCCCCGAGCTGCGCGCATCCATTCAACGCTGGCCGACCCGCAGCCCGCGCCAATGTCCCACAATATCGCATCTGGATAGGGCGCCAGTTTGGCCAGTGTTGCCGCTCTTATGTCCTGTTTGGTGATCTGCCCGTCAGACACAAATGCCTGATCTGGCAGCCCTCCGGTTCGGGGGTACCATTGGGCATTTTCACCAGCGATACATTCAATCGCCATCGTGTGAAAGTCCGGAACCACATGGTTCCAGTTCTCTGCGGTTGCCTCAAAACGTTCTTCGCGATCTCCCCCCAGCGCGGCCAGAACCACCATCCGGCTGCCGCCAAATCCCCGATCGCAGAGCATTTTTGCAAGGGCTGCAGGCGTATCGGCATTTTGGGTTAGCACCAGCATGCGCACGCCCG
The DNA here is from genome assembly GCA_011087605.1 of Hyphomicrobiales bacterium. Classification (GTDB taxonomy): domain Bacteria; phylum Pseudomonadota; class Alphaproteobacteria; order Rhizobiales; family Rhizobiaceae; genus Pseudahrensia. Next base: position 16,961 of record JAALLE010000012.1, on the reverse strand, counting down.
GCGCCATGTGCGGCAGAATCTGACTGTCGGCGCGGCCATGCACGGTAACCGTTTCACAGTCTGCAAGGCTCCAGCCCATGCGGGCTGAGGCCCATTGGAAAGCTGAAAGTTGCGGAAAAAACGTCACCTCATCGGCCGGAATGGCCCTTAAAATACGCGCACCAACGGAATACCAAAGCGGGTCACCGGTCACCAGAATGACAATCCGACGTCCCTGATAGGATTTGATTTCATCGATCAGCGCGTCAAACGGGGACGGCCAGTTGATCCGCTGCGCGGTGATATTGGGGGATAGTCCGTGGTGACGCTGGCCTCCAATGATGACTTCAGCTCGTTCCAACACCTCCAGCGCATTGGCAGACAGGCCATCAACGCCATCTTCGCCAATGCCGATTATGGTCAGCCAGCTCATTGTTCCAACTCCGCCGCCAGTGCGTTGACCACTGCACTGGCCATTGCCGACCCACCACGGCGGCCATGAACCGTGATATAGTTCAGGCCCTGCCCGAACTCAGCCAGCGCCAGCTTGGATTCCACCGCTCCGACAAAGCCCACCGGGATACCGATTACCAGAGCAGGCATGCCCCTGCCCCGCTGAATATTTTCCAATAGGGCAAACAGCGCTGTTGGTGCATTGCCGATGGCGATGACGGCTCCTTCTATCTCGTCCCAAAGATCCACAGCAGCGGCTGATCGGGTATTATCAATCTGGCGCGCCAGTTCAGGGGTCCGGGGGTCATTGAGTGTGCAAAGCAGTTGATTGTCGGCAGGCAGACGCGATTTGATAATCCCCGACCGCACCATCTCCACATCACAATAGACTGTTGCTCCGCGCTGCAAGGCTTCACGTCCGGCTTCTGCAGCTCCGGCTGAATAGGACAAATCCCCGATCACATCCACCATGCCGCAGGAATGGATCAGGCGTGTCGCTATCGGCTGCACCGATGCTGGCAGCGCGGACAGACCGGCTTCTTCGCGCACTATGGCGAAAGAACGGCGGTAAATTTCCGCCGGTTGCCGGATATAATGATAGGTCACAGCCATTCGACTCGCCCTGTTCAGTGCTTTTTCATCGAATTTGGACCATGTGGATGATCCGCATGGGGATAGGGATGGTGATGATGGTCATGGTCATGGTCGTGCGCATGATCGTGTGAATGATCGTGGCCGTGGTCATGATGGTGATGCGGGTCCAGACTGGCTGGTGAATCGTGGGAATGAACCGGTGTCCACGGCAAGCCATGTTGCTTGCAAAATTCCTCGTCGCGGCATGAAGCATCGCAATCGCCGTTACACGGACAATCTTCCAACCCACCGCCAATGCCTTCCACGTGGTGGTGGTGGCTTTCCTGAGCCAATCCAACCTGATCTTCAAAACCCAATACCTGTTCGCGATATTTGCACATCTGGCAGTTCATCACATTCAGGCCGGCATCGATCTCGTTGACCCGGTCCTCAAATGTCGAGAGCACCAGTTCATGATCATTCAGATAACCTGCCTTGAGAAATTCTATGTCTGGATGACGAGCGGCCACGTCATCGGTGAAGGAAAAGATGCGCTTGACCAGAACCCCGGTAAAAAGGAAATACGGAAACACGATTATCCGCTTGTAGCCAAGTTTGGCGGCGTGTTCCAAACCGGGTTCAACCAGCGGAAAAGTGACGCCGGAATAGCAGACTTCGCCCCATCCGAAGCCAAATCCTTCCCACAACATGCGCATGATTTTGTTGATGTTGGAATTGGCGTCCGGGTCGGAAGACCCGCGACCCACCACCATCAACATCGTATCATGCAGAGCAACTTCGTCTGCAGCATCTATGGCTTCCTGGACCCGCGCTGCCGCTGCTCTTATCATTTTTAGATCGACGCCCAATTCCCGGCCATAGATGATTTCCATGCCCGGGTTCTGCGCCTGATAAGTATTGAGCACCGAAGGAATATCATTTTTTGCATGACCGGCAGCAAACAACATGCCCGGCACCGCCAGCACCCGCGTACAGCCCTGTTCGCGCAGCTTGTCGAGCCCGTGGGATATCACCGGATTGGCGAATTCAAGATAGCCATATTCAACCGGGGCATCGCCAAAGCGACCTTTGAGCCCTTGTGAAACCTGGGCAAATTCCTTCATTGCATTTTGGTTGCGGCTACCATGGCCGCAAATCATGATGCCAATTTTTTCAGACCCGCTCACGCTGCTTCTCCTTCAGCTTCAATTCCAACTTCAGCGTCCTGCTCATCACCGTCTTTCGATTTGGCGCGCGCCGCTGCCGCTGCCATCGCCGCGGCCAGCGCTGCAGCCGCCGCAGCAGCACCAATGGCGATCACGTGGCCATGCCCTGCAAACTCACCAACATGCCCCCAATGGGCCTGCGCCGCAGAGGTATGAAACAGACCGGTCATAACCGGGATCAAACACGAGATTTTTTTGAGCATTCTGGTCTCCTCGACAATAAGTGACAGGCCGAGGGTCAGCGCTGCAAGGCCAGCTTGCTTCGCCAATCAGACAGTTTCGAACTTGGCCCCCTGTTTGGGTCAACCGCATCGAAATCGTTTTCAGCCCGTCGCGGGGCACCATCGATCTTTGGGGACAATATCCAAGCGCTCGGCAAAGGACAAACGCTTTCGCGGCTTACATCACCTTTATTGCGACACTTAAGATGTCTGCGACAATTTCAGCAGCACTTTGACATGATCGAGCATACCCTGCTCCAGTTCGTGAAGCTCGCCATCTGCCATGGCCAGATGGTGAAGCTGATCAAATACCGTCTGGCGCTCAGCCGCATTCAGCTGACGGTTCAAAATAACGGTGAAAGGAAACAGCCCCGCTGACTGGCGGTCGTTCTCTTCTCCATCCAGCGTCAGTTGCTCCAGTTGGGTTTCATCCAGATCGTATCTTTCCTGTAACAGCGAGTGCAATTGCTGGCGCTCGTCATCTGTCACCACCCCATCAATGGCGATCATGTGATAAAACAGCGCCGCCACACAGACCTGAATATCGTGATCACCGAACCCCTGCTCGTGTTCAAACGGTTCTGCAGCTTCCAGCCAATCCATCACCCGTTCAAACATCGCAGCGGCGCTCCATGATCTACAGCCTTGCCACGATCTGGTTGACTTGCTCGGGCGTATAGCCCAGCACCCGTGACACCCGGGCGATGAGGTCCACCTCCTTTTCGTGCAACACATTGTCGGCCCGCGCCATGGTAATCAGATTGCCGAGCACCTGGGATTTGCGTTCTCCCGGCATTTCAGCAAACACGGCGGCGGCCTGTTCACCGCTGGTTTCATAGCCATAATCGCTGAGAAACTTGATCACTTCCGGCACGTCCTCTTCGGGAATGCCGAACATGGTTTTGCAATATTGCTTGAACAGATCGAGCTCGGGGCCCTTGAGTTCCCCGTCAATAAACATCATGCGCACCAGCAACATGATTTCCGAGGCCAGATGGGGATCATCCGCCACCACCTGTACCGAAGACTTATTGGTTAGCAGCGACTTGATTGATTCCAGTATCCGCACCCTTGCCCCCAAAAACTCCAAAAAGGACAGAATCTGCCCCGCCCAACCATAATTGTTCCATCAACTGGACCAATCTGGCAAGTGGGGCGGATTTTGGAAGGAGCTATCTCGCTGACACCATCGGTAAAATCATCAAAATTCGATACCTACCTGGGCTTTTACCCCGTCTCTGAACGGGTGTTTCACCATCGTCATATCGGTCACCAGATCAGCAATCTCCATTAATTCTTCCTTGGCGTTGCGGCCGGTGATGATGACGTGTTTCATTTCCGGTTTGTTTTGCAGCACTTCGATGATTTCTGAAACCGGCAGGTAGTCATAGCGCAAGACGATGTTCAGTTCGTCGCACAACACCATGTCATGCTCATCGTCCATGATCATTTCCTTGGTCCGCTCCCACGCGGCGCGGGCGGCATCGATATCGCGCTGGCGGTCCTGGGTCTCCCAGGTAAACCCGTCACCCATCGCGGTCATGGTCACCTGATCCCCGAGTTTTTCAAGAATCACCCGTTCACCGGTCTGCCATTTGCCTTTGACGAATTGCACAACGCCGACCTTCATGCCGTTGCCCAGCGCCCGGAAAACCATGCCGAATGCGGCGGTGCTTTTGCCTTTGCCTTTGCCGGTATGGACCATGATCAGGCCCTTTTCACGGGTTTTGGTGGCGATGATCTTGTCGCGCGCCGCCTTCTTCTTTTTCATCTTGTCGGCATGACGGGCGTTGAGTTGGTCTTCAGTGAGGTGATCATATTTTCCAGGTTTATCAGCCATGCCGCATCTCGCTTTCGGGTTCACAATTATACTTGGTGGCCAGCATTGGCCGGTTATTTTGCCTGCAGATCATCCCGCTTCCTTCATCGGGCGACCGGCATATTGTTCCAAATCAAACTTTGCCGAGTTCGAGCGGGCTGTCCACAACTCCCGTTCCATCGCTTCCAACATCCGGTCGCACATTTCCTGCAAGGCATGGGGATTCTTGTCGGCCATGAATTCCCGCACTTCCTCATCCGCAATGAATGCCTGATATACGGCGTCAAAGTGATGGTCGCGCACCGCCCCGGTGGTTGCCGAAAAGGCAAACATGTAATCGACAGTTGCGGCAATCTCGAATGCGCCCTTGTAGCCGTGGCGCATGACGCCTCTGATCCACTTGGGATTGACCACACGGGCCCGCACCACTCTCCCGATTTCTTCTTCCAATGTGCGGATAACAGGACGTTCGGGACGGGAATGGTCGTTGTGATAGACGGTCGGACGGATGCCGGAGACGTGTTCAACGGCTGCTGTCATACCGCCTTCAAACTGATAGTAGTCGTCGCTGTCCAACAAATCGTGCTCGCGATTGTCCTGATTGTGAACCACCGCCTCAATACCACCCAACCGTTGCTCAAACAGCGATCGGGCTTCATCGCCTTGTGCATCGGCCCCATAGGCGTAGCTGCCCCAGGTCAGATAAGCCTCCGCAAGATCAGACGCATCATTCCAGCCCTTTTCATCAATCAGCGCCTGCAGGCCAGCTCCATAGGCGCCCGGCTTTGAACCGAAAATACGATGTCCGGCATTTTTGCGCGCCTGCTTTTCATCCATGCCAGTGGATATCAGTTGCGCCGATTCCGCTGCTATTCTCGCCGCAATGGGGTTATCTGCCCCATCTTCTTCAAGCTCGCCAACCGCCCGGATGGCCTTATCCAACAGATCGATTTGCGCGGGAAAGGCATCGCGAAAGAAGCCAGATATCCGCATCGTGACGTCGATGCGGGGCCGCCCCAGTTCAGCCAGCGTGATTATTTCTGTGCCGGTGACCCGTCGCGACCCATGATCCCACACGGGGCGCACACCAATCAGCGCCAGTGCCTGGGCGATATCATCGCCGCCGGTGCGCATATTCGACGTACCCCATGCCGACAGGCCCAGCGAACGCGGCCATTCGCCGTTTTCCTGACGGTGCCGGGTGATCAACAGTTCGGCAGACTTTTGACCCAGGTGCCATGCAGCCGGGGTGGGTACTGAACGGGAATCCACCGAATAAAAGTTGCGCCCGGTTGGCAGAACATCGACGCGACCTCTGGTCGGTGCACCAGATGGCCCCGCTTCAACGAAACGGCCATCCAAACCGGTCATAAAACCGGAGATTTCACCCTCTCCACAGGCTTCCACGGTCGGCAGAATGGTGATTTGGATATTCTCCAGAACCGGGGCGGTATTGTGCCAATTTTCATCAGCCAGCCGCTCGCCCGACACCAACTGCCCAGCCAATAGTTCGAGCCGTTCCACGGTATCACCATTGCTACGCCAATTGTCAGGCAGCAGATCATCAAGAAGCTTTGGTTTGTCACCTCGCCAATTTGCCCCCATGTCACAGTCGAGCGGATCAAAATCAAAGCCGTCAAACAGGTCGGCAGACAACGCCCGCTGCAGACTGGCATCCGCCCCCTTACCCAGTCCTCTTGGAACACGCGCCAGCGCAACCGCCAGATCGGTTTTCAATCGCCCCTGCGGCGACTGGCCAAAGATATGCAATCCGTCGCGGATCTGCATTTCCTTCAGCTCACACAGATAGGCGTCAAGTTTTTCAAGCGCCGCATCATCGCCGTCGCCATCGCCGCCGCCGCCGTCGCCGTCGCTGCGCTCAATTCCCGCATCCTGATCGAGACCGGTGTCGCGCATCAAATCGAGTATCTGGCCCTTCAGATAGGGCAGTCGCCGCTGATCAAAGCCTGCCGCCTCGTAATATTCATCGACCAGCGCCTCAAGCTCCTTCAGCGGACCATAGCTTTCAGCCCGGGTGAGTGGCGGTGTCAGATGGTCGATAATGACGGCAGAGGAGCGGCGCTTCGCCTGGGTGCCCTCACCTGGGTCATTGACAATAAACGGATAAAGATGCGGCAGCGCACCGAACACGGCTTCGGGGTAACAGGTGTCACTCAGCGACAGGGCTTTGCCGGGCAGCCATTCCATATTGCCGTGCTTGCCCATATGAGCGATGGCATCCGCCCCATATTCCTCCCTCAGGAAGAAATAAAAGGCGAAATAGCCGTGCGGTGGCACGAGGTCTGGCGAGTGATAGGTTTCGGTCGGGTCGATGTTGTAGCCCCGGGCAGGCTGAATGCCGACAAAAGTTTGCCCAAAACGCGCCAGCGGCAAGGCAAAACAATCTTCACCTTCCATAAAATATGGATCGGATTCCGGCACCCCCCATCTTTCATTCACTTCACGCTGAATCTGTTTGGGAAGGCCGTCGAACAAAGCCTTGTAATGATCCAAACTATAGGTTTCGCGAATTTCCCTGCCATCACGGGCGGCATTGGTTGGTCCGGCCTGCAGATGCGAAATCAACGCATCTCCATCCGCTGGCAGATCGCTCACTTCATAGCCTTGTCGCTGCATCGAGCGCAGCACTTCCATTGTTCCCGCCGGCGTGTCGAGACCAACGCCATTGCCCAATCGCCCGTCGCGATTGGGGTAATTGGCCAATATCAGTGCCACCCGACGCTCGCTTGCGGCTTTGTTGCGCAACTTCACCCAATTGGCGGCCAGATCGGCAACGAAAGCAATGCGGTCCGGCAACGCCACATGTTGGACAATATTGGCCTGCGTTGCTTCATCAAAATTATCGGCATTCTTGAAGGCAATTGCCCGGGACAGGACACGACCATCAACCTCCGGCAAGGCGACATTCATTGCCAGATCGCGGGAGGAAAGCCCCTGATCCGATTCCCGCCAGGCTTCTTCGCTGCCGCCGGCGAGAATGGCCTGCAGCACGACGGCGCCCCCCTCTTCCAATACGGTCGGTACGCGTCGCCCGTCAGGAGACGATACTGCAAACCCGGTCATGTTGATCACGACTGATGGCTTGGCCTCGCCAAACAGGTTGCGGACCGTCGCCTGCGAAAGCTCGTCTTTCAGGGAACTGACGAACAGCGGCAGCGCGTTAATGCCACGGGCTTTCAGGGCATTGACCAGTTCCTCCACCGGTTGGGTGTTTCCCGATTGAAGCAAGGCCCGGTAGAAGGTCAGTGCAACTACCGGAGACGCTTCACGCCAATCCTGATTGATATCGTCCAGCGATGGAGAGGCAATTGATGACCACCACAGGCCTGCTTTCAGCAGCGGCGCGGCGGGGGCAATGTCCAGATCTTCGTTAAAAACAGCTTTTTGGCAGGCTAGCAGGAAATTTGCCGAGTTTTGCGAACCGCCCTGCACCAGATAGTCCCACAATGACAAAACCAGGGCCGGATCAGCGGTGCTGAAGCGCTCCAGAGTCGGGTCAGGCTTGTCATCGCCGGGCAAGGCGACAAATGGTATGCCGTTTTCAACACAGGTCGCGTGCAACACTTCCAGACCGTAGGGCCAGTAGCTTTCGCCCCCCAGCACCCGCACAATCACGAGTCGGGATTTTGACACGGTATTGTGCGCATAAACATCAATCGACATCGGGTGTGACAGGGCCATCATGTTGGCCAACCGCAGGCTCGGTGCGTTCCGCAGGGAGGACCGGGCTGCAGAAAGACTGGCGAGTTCCGTATCAGCTGCAGAGATAAAGACGACGTCGGCGGGCGATTGGCCAAGGTCAATCGCCTCGTCAGCATCTGCTATCGCGCCCTTTTGTGCCAGCAGCAGATGCATTGGATTTAGCTCAGCGCAGTCGCAACGGCTGAACGAATGGCAGTTTCATCCATATCGTGCAGCCCAATAACGACCAGACGCGAAGAACGTTTCTCATTCGCCGCCCAGTCGCGGTCGAAATATGTGTCGATGCGTTTGCCAACTGCCTGTACAACCATGCGCATGGGCTTTCCGGCAATTTCGACAAAGCCTTTCAGGCGCAGCACATCGTGTTCTTCAATAATCTGAACCAGCACGGCGGAGAGTTTTTTGGCGTCGTCAACACTACCACCTTCAACAACAAAGCTCTCGAATTCATCGTGATCATGTTCGTGGCCATCTGCATGATGGATTTCATGATGACTTTTGCGATTTTCAATATCGCTTTCCGTGCCAACACCAAGCCCCAACAGCACGTCAGCGCTTGGAGTATTATCAAGACCTGCGCGGATCAGCTTTACCCGCCGTTCTGTTGCATCCCGCACTTCGCCTTCAACGGCCATCAGAGCATCGGCCGGCAGCAGGTCCGTCTTGTTCAATATGATCATGTCAGCGCAGGTGATCTGGTCTTCAAACAGCTCCTCCAGCGGGCTTTCGTGATCAAGGCTCTCGTCCTGCTCACGCTGCGCCTGCACGGCATCATGGTCATCGGCAAACCGGCCTTCTGCGACAGCGGCAGAATCGACCACCGTGACAACCCCATCAACGGTGACCCGTTCACGGATATCCGGCCAGTTAAACGCGTTGACCAGCGGTTGCGGAAGTGCCAGCCCGGAGGTTTCTATGACGATGTGATCGGGCTTTCGATCGCTTTCCATCAACTGGGTGATGGTCGGGATAAAATCATCGGCCACTGTGCAGCAGATACATCCATTTGTGAGTTCGACGATATCATCTTCGGTGCAGGTTTCATCACCGCAACCGGCCAGGACATCACCATCGACGCCAAGATCGCCAAATTCATTGATGATCAGGGCTATGCGTTTGCCGTTGGCGGTGGCCAACAGATTGCGGATCAACGTGGTTTTACCTGATCCCAAAAAGCCAGTGATCACGGTGGCTGGAATTTTTTGAGCGTCCATCGTCTTCTCTTTTCCGAATTATTTGAGCTTCTGCGGCAGTCCCGCCGTTATCATCCAGACATTTTGAGCGATCGCTGCAATATCCTGATGCAGTCTTCCGGCGTGGTCGCGAAATTCGCGAGCCATTTTTTCAATTGGCACAATGCCCTGCCCGACTTCGTTGGATACCAACAGGACCGAGCAATCTTCCGGTAAATCAGCCAGACCCTGTACCAGCAGTTCAGACGCTTTTGCCACGTCCATCTCTGCCATCATCAGATTGGTCAGCCACAGGGTCAAACAGTCCACCAGAACACAGTTTGGTGCCTTGGCACGTGGGCCTATCTGCTCCAGCAGATCAACCGGCTCTTCCACCAACTGCCAGTCCGAACCCTGCCGCCGGGATTGATGATCTGCGATGCGCTGCTCCATCTCGCCATCCCAGGCCTGGCTGGTAGCAAGATAGATTTTGTCGCGACCGCTCTCAGCAGCAAGCTGTTCAGCAAAGGAGCTTTTGCCCGACCGCGCGCCGCCCAGTATGAGCGACACGCCAGGACGAAAGTGCATCTTGCCGCTCTAGCCAGCCAGATTGAGAGCAGCCAGAACGTGTTCAGACATCAACAATCCACCTGCACCGGCAACAATACCACCAGTGACCCGGGCTGGAACATTGGCTGACCATTCACGGGCCTTGCCGAGGCTGGTGACGATGGCCGAACCGGCAACAATCGCAATTGCGTACTGGGTCAGACCAAAACCTGCCAGATAGGCATAGAGAGGTGTTGCCTCAGCGCCAAAGATTGCTTCGCCATAGGCAAAGCCATGGAACAGGCCTGCTATTGCAAAGATACCGGCAAGTGCAGCCACCGGCATTTTCTTACCCATGAAGACGACAACACCCAGCACAACAAGTGAAGCTGCAATCATCAGTTCAACGGCGGGCAGATTGATGGCCATCACGTGAATGGCGGTACCGGCAATAGTTGCAATGACAAAGGCCAACGGTGAGAGGAAGCGGCTTCCGGCAAGTGCGGCGGCGATACCAACGGCGACGACAAATGCCAGGTGGTCAACACCGATGATCGGGTGTCCAACGCCGGACAGCAAACCTTCAAAGAATGTCGATGGTGTCTGGCCGCCCATGGGATGGTGGGCAAATGCAGAAGTGGAAACCAGCGCGAAAAGGCCGGCAAGTGATAGTTTTTTCATGGTTAAACAACTCCCGTGTCATACCTGTTTGGTAAGGAGCGGAAGCGACAGCGGCATCGGGAATAGGATCCCTAGCATCAGCGCTTACGGAACTCCCCGTCCGTTAAACATCTGGGCATTATTGCCCCTTGCATATGGCAGGTCTCCTGGCTGCGGATCACCGGTTGCTGCCCACCTTCCCGTTTCAGTTGAAACAGTGGCCTATCGGACAGAACCTCACCGCTACAGTCGCGGGGTCGGCTGTGTTTCGTGCTCCCTGTTTGGGTCAGCCCGTCACATTCCCTTTTGCTTTTCAACCCCCCTTTCGGGGCCTGTCGAAAACCCTATGCAGGTCTGACTAAATAGCCCGCAGCAGGACAAGTCAATCGCGAATGCGACATGGTTTGACGGCCAGTCAAAAAGATTGAGATTTGCAGATTCACGCAGGAATATCCCAAATCGCGGGATCGATCACCCGTTCAAGCTGATCAGCCAAGGCGTCCAATGCCGCTTCGACATTCTCGCGATAGTTCATCGCGCTGTTTTCAATGCCAATTCCCGACAGAAAGGCATTGCGCCAGCCATCGCTTGTGAACAAACCGTGCAGATAACTGCCCCGAACACGGCCATCGTCAGAGATCGCTCCCTCATCACGCCCATCCAGACGAATCATCGGACGGTCGGTGCCGGGCCCGCTGGTTCGCCCCATATGAATCTCGTAGCCGCTCAGCGATTCACCGCTTTCAGCATCAACCGCCGACCGGTTCATCACCGTTTTTTGTGGAATCAACACGGTCTCGACATCCAGCAATCCAAGACCGCGAGCTTCAGTCTGCGTCCCCTCAATGGCGTCAGGATCCCGCACGACATGACCGAGCATTTGGTAGCCGCCACAGATGCCAAGGACGTGCCCTCCCCGAGCCACATGATTCAAAAGCTCAACATCCCAGCCCAAGTCCTTGAATTGATTCAGATCGGCAATTGTTGATTTGGAGCCAGGTAAAACCACCAGTCTGGCATCCTGCGGCCACGCCTCTCCAGGACGCACAAAGACCAGACGCACACCAGGGGTTTGCTTGATTGGGTCGAGATCATCGAAATTGGCAATTCGCGACAGGGTGGGCACGGCTACCACCACACCGTCACCGCTGGCTGGGGCGCTCTTTTCCAAGGCCACGGAATCTTCTGCGGGCAGTTTCATCGTTTCATAAATATAGGGAACCACCCCCAGGCCGGTCCAGCCAGTAAAACCTGTAATCTGCGCCAGACCTTCTTCGAACAGGCTGGCATCGCCACGAAATTTGTTGATCAGATAACCGCACACCATGTCGCGGTCAGCAGCAGGTAGGATCGTATAAGTGCCAACCAGACTGGCTATCACCCCGCCGCGATCAATATCTGCGACCAAAACCACTGGAACATTAGCCTCAGTTGCAAACCCCATATTGGCGATATCTCCGGCCCTCAGATTGATTTCGGCTGCCGACCCTGCGCCTTCGACAATGACCAGATCGCAGTCTTCGCCCAGACGATTGAAACTGGTCATCACCGCATCCATTAATTGCGGTTTCAGCTTTTGGTAGTCCCTGCCCTTTGCAGCCCCCCAGACCTTGCCGTGGACAACGATTTGACTGCCGGTTTCGGACTGCGGTTTCAGCAGAACCGGATTCATGTCGGTGGTTGGGGCCACTCCGCAGGCCAGCGCCTGCAACCATTGGGCACGACCAATCTCACCACCCATCTCGCCGCCAATCTCGCCGCCAATCTCGCCGCCCGCCTCACCATCCAGAAGTGGTTGATCGGCGACCGCGGCATTATTGGACATGTTTTGTGGTTTGAACGGTTTTACCCGCAACCCTTTGCGTCGGGCCAACCGGCAAAGCCCGGCGACCAACACCGTCTTGCCCACATCGGAGCCGGTGCCTTGCAGCATGATGGCTTTGAATTTTCGTTGCGTATTCATCCCTGCGGCTTACCGCAGTGGCAGCGACTTGAACAGACGATATCGCGATTACAGGATGCGCAAAGCAAAACAGCGATGATAGGTTCCGAAAATCGAGGAACTTATCATCGCTGCCTGTACTCAAAGACTATACTGGCCCGACCGAACACGTCGGAGAATTCTTGCCCGGTACGCAAAACCTTATCCGGGAAGCAAGCAGGCGTTCAATCCTGCTGTGTTTTTGAAACTAGCGGCTGTTTCCTAACAGGCGGCTAATGAGTGGTTAAGCAAAAGGTAATCCTGCAGGCAAAAATTGCCGCCTTTAGGCAGCCAGTGGTCCGAAATTAAGATTTCGGTGCAGCCACTAAGGCAGCACCGCAAAAATGGTTTAATTTATAGGCCCAAAAAAAATCAATCTTTTTTTGGCACTTGCATCATTTTTATGATTCCGGAGAAATCGACCCCGCCATTTCCCTCATCACAGAACTCTTTGTAGAGCTGATTGGCGTGCGCTCCAAGTGGTGTGAACGCATTCGTCATAGACGCTGCCTCCTGCGACAGGCCCAGATCTTTCAACATCAGATCAGCGGCAAACCCCGGCTTGTAGTCATTATTGGCCGGCGATGTCGGCACCGGTCCGGGCACCGGGCAATAGGTTGTGGTTGACCAGCTTTGTCCGGAAGCCGTGGATACGACGTCAAACAAAGCCTGATCCGTCAGCCCCAGCCGTCTCCCCAGTTCAAAAGCTTCCGTGGTGCCGATCATGGTGATCGCCAAGATCATGTTGTTGCAGACTTTCGCCGCCTGCCCGGCTGTCGCCCCGCCACAATTAACGACCCGCCCCGCCATCGGTTCCAAAACCGGGGCCGCAGCCTCAAGAGCAGCCTCGGTTCCACCAGCCATAAAGGTCAAGGTGCCGTTGACCGCACCCATGATTCCACCGGACACCGGCGCATCGACACTCAGTGCACCAACTGAGTCTGCAATCGCATGGGCTTGCTGAGCTGATGAAATGTCGATTGTGGAACTGTCGATCATCAAGCTGTCTGCGCGCACCGAATTTTTAATTTCATCATAGACAGCGACCACGTGCTTGCCGGCAGGCAGCATGGTGACAACCACATCCTTATCGGTTGCGGTTTCAACAGCACTGTCAGCGATTGAGCAACCAGCGGTGCGGGCGTCTTCTATTGCGGCTGCGGACAAGTCAAAACCGGTCACGTGGTGCCCCGCCTTGACCAGATTGGCGGCCATGGGGCCCCCCATATTTCCCAGTCCGATAAATCCAATACTCGCCATTTCAGATTTCCTTTGCCGTCTTATGCCGTCAGCTGGCGCGCGATGATCACACGCATGATTTCATTGGTGCCTTCAAGGATCTGGTGAACCCGCAGATCACGGACAATTTTTTCCACACCGTATTCCGCCAGATAGCCATAGCCACCGTGGATTTGCAGCGCCTCATTGGCGACGTTAAATCCGGTATCAGTGGAAAACCTCTTGGCCATGGCGCAGGCCTTGCTGGCATCCCCGGTTTTGGCATCCAGTTTCGCGGCAGCGGAATAAAGCATCAGCCGGGCAGCTTCCAGCTCGGTTGCCATGTCGGCAAGCTTGAACTGTATCGCCTGAAACTGGCCGATTTCCTTGCCAAACGCCTTGCGTTCAGCCGAATAGGCCAGCGCCATATCCAGTGCCGCCTGAGCGTCGCCCAGCGAACAGGCTCCGATATTCAACCGCCCGCCGTCCAGACCCGCCATGGCAATGCGAAAGCCCATGCCCTCGTCGTTGAGTAGGTTGTCTGCAGGCACTCGACAATTATCGAAAATCACCTGGGCGGTTGGCTAAATGTGCCAGCCCATTTTCTTTTCCTCAGCTCCAAAGGACAGGCCGGGTGTATCTTTTTCAACGATGAAACAGGAAATCCCCTTTGGCCCAACCTCGCCTGTCCGTGCCATAACGACATACAGGTCGTTCGACCCGGCACCCGAAATAAACTGCTTGGTCCCGTTCAGCACATAACAATCGCCATCGCGAATAGCGGTTGTTTTCAGTGCAGCCGCATCGGAGCCACTCCCCGGTTCGGTCAGACAATAGCTGGCAATCTTTTCCATCGACGTCAGTTGCGGCAATATCCGTTGTCGCTGCTCCTCGTTGCCATAAAGATCGATCATCCAGGCGGCCATGTTGTGGATCGAGATAAACGCCGAAAGCGCCGGGCACCCTGTCGCAAGAGCTTCGAAAATAACTGCCGCATCCAACCGGGTCAGCGCCGAACCACCAACATCTTCGGCAACATAAATGCCACCCATGCCCAGTTCCGCTGTCTGGCGAATGACATCAAGCGGCAAATGCCGGTCCTGATCCCAATCAACCGCAAAGGGCGCAACTTTCTCGCGTGCAAAATTGCTTACCATGTCCTGCATCGAACGCTGATCTTCGTTGAGATCAAATGGTCGATCGGTATCAGTCATCGCATCCATGTCATTCTCCGTTACCGGTCATCCTAATCGCGCTCGGAGATCAGCATGATCCCCGCTGCTGCAAATACGGCTCCAAATAGCAGTTCAAACCATCGCCGCGCCCGGGCGTAGGCAGCCTGCGCTCGGCCTGTAGAAAACACCAATGCATAGCCGAGAAATACGGCTATGCCCAACAAAGCACAACTGCCAAACATGGCGATGGAGTGCCAGGCGGGGGCTCCTTGCTGAACCCCGATCGACAGGATAGCCACCCATGCGAGTACCGCCTTGGGGTTGGTCAGGTGAATGGCCAATCCCTGCAGCCAATAATTTCCGGGCTTGGTTTGATGAGCATTCAATTTGGCGTCTGCGGACAAGGCGGAACGCAATGCCCTGAACGCCAGCCAGAGGAGGTAAAGTCCGCCACCGATTTTCAAAAACACAAAAAAACCTGCAAACTTCGCCATTACCGCGGCCAGACCAAAGGCTGCGCACAGCCCCCAGAACAGCGACCCGCAAACCACACCAGAGGCCAGTTTCAATCCAGCAGCACGCCCATGACGGGCAGCAACACCCATGATAGCAAGCGTTGCCGGCCCGGGACTGATCGTTGCGACCAGATAGGCACCAATGCCCAAAAAGATCGCATCAATCTCACTCATGCGGTCAATTCTCCCTGCGCCAGATCGAACGCCGTTTTGGCAATTTGAGCAGCTTCGTCGATCGTGTCGCGTGTCCACGTCAATGGCGGTGACAGGATCATCGTTTCACCGACTGCCCGCATCATCAATCCGTTCGCGATGGAATGATCTCGCACCAATCCGGCCGCATGACCGGCTGGTTCAAAACGTTCCTTGGTGGCCGGATCTTTGACGATCTCGATTGCCGCCAGCAGGCCAAATCCGCGTATCTCGCCAGTCAATGGGTGGTCACCGAGAACCTCGCGCAAACGCTGCACCAGATAGGGGCCAGTGTCCTTCTTAACCCGTTCAATCAGACCTTCCCTTTCAAGGATATCAAGATTGGCCATCGCAACCGCACAGCAAACCGGATGTCCCGAATAGGTGTAGCCGTGATAATATTCACCGCCCTTGGCCAGAACCTGCGCCATGCGATCTCCCACCAAAACGGCGGATAGTGGCTGATAACCCGACGTTATCGCCTTGGCGACAGTGATCGTATCCGGCTCAATGCCCATGCTTTCACAGGCAAACCACTCGCCGGTTCGTCCAAAGCCGGTGATCACCTCATCGATCATCAACAACACATCATATTTTTTACAGATGCGCTGAATTTCAGGCCAATAGCTGGCTGGAGGTATTTTCACCCCGCCAGCACCCTGAATCGGCTCCCCGACAAAAGCTGCAACATTTTCAGCACCGGCTTCCAATATCGCATCTTCCACCGCCTTGGCTGCCCGCAAACCAAAGTCTTCATCGCTCTCGCCGTCTTCGGCCAGTTCATAGGCATAGGGAGCCATCACATGTTTGAATCCCGGCAACATCGGGCCGAGCTGACCGTGCATGGCGCTCATTCCGCCCATGCTGGTGGCTGCAATGGTAGAGCCGTGATAGGCGTCATTGCGCGAAATGATGATGTGTTTTTCGGGTTTGCCCTGCAGCGCCCAGAAATGGCGAACGGTCCGGATGGCCGTATCATTGCTTTCAGAACCGGACGCACCGTAAAATACCTGATTGATGTTGGCGGGGGCCAGTTCAGCCAGACGTTTGGACAACAGCGCCACAGCCGGATGGGTGGTTTTGAAGAAGGTGTTGTAATAGGCGAGCTCTTTCATCTGCTCACAGGCCACATCGGCCAGCTCATCGCGTCCGTATCCGACATTGACGCACCACAGGCCGGCCATGCCGTCGAGAATTCGGTTGCCCTCGCTGTCAAAGATGTAGTTGCCGTCAGCACCGGTGACGACGCGAACGCCCACTTCATGCAATTCCTGGTGGTCGGTGAACGGGTGAATGTGGTGGGCGTGATCAGCAGCACGCAATTGCTCTGTGGAAAAATTTTTATAGGCCATTATCAGGCTCCGAAGTTTGAGAAGAACGAGTGGTCAGTCTTCTCAGTTCTGCGGCGAATACCCGATGCGGGCGCAAAGCTGCAGCAGCATATAATGCGCAGTAAGTCCTGTGTGGATGGCTCCCTTTTTGCAAGTCCTGTTTTGTGATTGAAG
>JAALLE010000011.1 GCA_011087605.1 Hyphomicrobiales bacterium | reverse complement strand
GGGAATTATAGCATGATCCGCAAACGAACGGACTTTTCACACAGCCTCTCCGCATAGCGGCCATTCGCCGATTTTTGGCCAACGTCCGCTATTGCCAGATAGTGAACATCGGTGGAAATCCGACCAATGATGTCCAGCCCCGCGTGTTTGGGCTGCCATAAAGGTTGCAGCCACCAACTCAATGGTTGTGACCCCGATAGACCCGACCCACCCGACGGCTGATGAATTCCAAGGCCTGGGTGATGCCCGCCACGTTCTGGTCATTGCCTACACCAAGAAAGATAACCGAGTGTCGACCTTCCTGTTGCCGAGGGATGAAGCCCTGGAGCAATTCCAGGAAGCTTGGCAAACCGCATGGAAACGACGGCGCGCGGACTCTAAAGCCGGGTCGGCGAACGTTAAGTTGGCCGGCAATGATGCGTTTGAAGAATATTTGATTGGTTCAATGGAATGCGTTGAATCGTTGATCATAGACGAGGCCAAGGCTGTCCAGGCGCTCAAATACGAGGTGAGGCCAGAAGACCTGACGATCACGATTAATCATTGACGGGACGGCCAAGCGTTGCCACCGCTTGAACCGTCCCCAAACACCGCAAGCAAGGACATTGAGGCGATGCCTAAAAAATCCCTACAATCCGCTTCGATCCGAACGCAACAGGGCAAATCGCCCGTTTCCCCGAAATTCGACGGGGGTGCGATCCACAGTAGGTGTAACCATAGGTGTACAGGTTGTCGGTAATTTCGGGGTACTGGCGTTTAAATTGCTGAAAATAAACGAAACAATCCGTTTGATTTACATGTATGTGGTGCCCAGGAGAGGACTCGAACCTCCACTTCCATACAGAAACTAGCACCTGAAGCTAGCGCGTCTACCAGTTCCGCCACCTGGGCATCAGGAGCGCGCTGGCGGTGTAGGGCGATGTGAGGGGCGTGTCAATTGCAAATTGGAAATCAACCAGATTGATTTTCAATCACCCGCAATCAACACCATAAAACTTGCGATATTATAGACCATGGACTTTCGTCACGCGGCAAATGGGAGTAGTAAGTTTGCATATATATTTGCCAGCAATTTCCGGAGCTCGTCCATGCAAAATGCCAATCTCAAACTCGTCACCGTTTTTGGTGGATCAGGGTTTTTGGGACGCTATGTCGTTAGAGCACTTGCCGCAAAAGGCTATCGCGTTCGCGTTGCCTGCCGTCGCCCCGACCTGGCCGGACATTTGCAACCACTTGGAAATGTTGGGCAAATTCACTGCGTGCAGGCCAATTTGCGCTATAAATGGTCGATAGATCGCGCCGTGGAAGGCGCTGACATTGTCGTCAATCTGGTCGGAATTCTTGCCGAAACCGGCAAGCAGTCCTTTGACGGAGTGCAAGCCCGGGGCGCCGGATGGGTGGCGGAAGCTGCCACTGCTTCGGGTGCTAAAATGGTGCAGGTGTCAGCGATCGGTGCGGATGAAAATTCTGAATCAGTCTATGCCCGCACCAAGGCGCTGGGCGAAGCTCTGGTGAAATCCGCTAATCCGCAGGCAATTATCCTGCGTCCGTCCATCATTTTTGGCCCGGAAGACGACTTTTTCAACCGCTTTGCTGCAATGGCCCAACTGTCTCCGGTCCTGCCGCTGATTGGTGGTGGTGAAACCAAGTTTCAGCCTGTCTATGTCGGTGATATTGCCCAGGCAGTGGTCAAGGCCGTGGAAGGCGATCTCGAGCCCGGTTCAGTATGGGAATTGGGTGGTCCGGAGATTTTGTCGTTTAAACAATGCCTTGAACGGATGTTGGAGGTTGTTGGCAGGAACCGGCTGCTGGTTCATTTGCCGTTTGCGATTGCCGGTTTTATTGGCCAGTTTGCGCAATATCTGCCGGGGGCGCCAATTACGCCGGATCAGGTGGAATTGCTGAAATCTGACAACATCGTCTCGATGGATAGCCAAAGTGACGGTCACACATTTGAGCAATTGGGCATCGTGCCGGCCAGTCTGGCAACCGTGCTGCCGCAATATCTTGTACGGTTTCGCAAGCACGGTCAGTTTGAGGCCAATCGCGGTCTGTAAACCCGATCCCCTGTCTGCCGAATTTCAAAACTTGAGAGCAGGGCATCTGTTGGTAGCGAATCTTACGTGATTCAGGCGCCGGTACAGAAGCTTTTCATTGCAAAATTATAGCAATAATGAGCCTCGACGCCTTACGTAACGTCAAAAAACGATGTATCTATGCAACAGGTAGGACAAAATGCCTGTCAAAATAGCAAGAAAGTGATCTGAACATTGCCCTGCCGTAATTGCATGGAAAGCTTTTGTTGCTAAACACAGGCTGTGGGACACTGCAAAGTTAGAATTCATTCGGCTTTGCAATTTTTGCAACTGGGTTATTTCGATATGCGCCGAATACTTGCCGTTATCCTAGCAACGACATTTTTGTCGTCCGAACCAATCGTCATCAACAACAATCCGGCGGAAGCCAGATCGCTGTTTGAAGTCCTGTTTCCGCGTGCCGCAGAACGGCGCCGCAAGAAACGCGCAGCTGTTCGCGAGAGGGAACGGCGTGTACTTTTGCGGGAAAGGCAGCGGATAACCGGCGGCGCCCGTATCAAAGGGCCAAGTTTTAAGACTTATGTCCCGACAAGTCTGGTTGCCGTAAATCTGGGCGGTCTGGCCAAAAGCTTTGCTGCACACGAAGAAAAACTTCTGGTTGAAACCACCGCGTCAGTTGACCAGCCGGACGCATTGGTTGCCACAACCGGATCTACCGAATTGGTGGATGCAGCAGCCGATACGCCGATTGTTGCTGAATCGAGCGTTGCCGCGCCTCTGGCAGCGACCGTCTCCACTGCTACCGTCGCTGCTGAAGCAAATGCGGATTCAAATACACTTGTTCAAGCTGAACCCGCAGCGAATGAAACCATCGTGGTTGAGGCTACACAGATTGAAGCTCCGTTGGTTGAGGCCACGGCAATCGCGGTTGATGGTGCTGAAAGTGTTGAACCGACTTTGGCTTCCCAGCCGGTTGCAGTCGATGATCTGGATACCGAACCGACAAAAGTTCGCCTGTCGGCCGGCCACAGCCATTTGAGCGAGATAAAACTGCGGGCCCGCAAACCGCTGGGCAAGGCGTTGGTTGCCCATTATCAAGCTAATCCTTTGTTCCTGTGGATTGATGAGAGCGGCAAAATCAATCAGAAGGCCAACAGTGCCTTACACGTTCTGGCCGATGCCCAGTCCTATGGTCTGCGGATTGAGGATTATGCCTTGCCCCTGATGACAGTGGGCGATGATGCAACAGAGGCGGATCTGTTGAAAGCGTCGATCGAATTTGAATTCGCCCTGACAGCAGCAACATTGCGTTATATGGCGGACGCCAAAAATGGCTATGTCGACCCCAACCGGATCAGTGGCTATCACGATTTTGCAAATATCAAGGCTGATTACGCGGCATTGCTGGAGCAGATGACTGATGCGCCGGATATCGCCCAGATCATGTTGGATCAACATCCCCAGGACAAGGTGTTTGCCGAACTGCGGCGCGAGCTTGTCGGATTGCGCGAAACCACCGTCGGCTATGATTCCATCACCATCGCGCCAAAAACATTTGTCCGTCCGGGTCAGACCAGTGACCAGCTTGAAAATATCGTAGAGAGCATTCGCCGCAAAGCTCCATCGAAATTGTTGGCCGATCATTTTGACGTGTTTGCTGAGCACCACGATGAGGGGATCTATTCCGACGAAGTGGTTGCCATGATCAAGGACTTTCAATCGTCCAGCGGTCTGAAAGCCGACGGCATTATCGGCAGGAACACAATTTCCAAGATGAAGACGTCTGATCCGAATGTGCGGTTGAACAAAGTCATATATGCGATGGAGCGTTTGCGCTGGCATCCCGATCAATTGGGAAATACCCATGTTTTCATCAACCAGCCAGCCTATCGCGCCAGCTATATAAACGGTGGCAAAACTCAATTGTCGATGCGGGCCGTGGTCGGCAAGCCGGCAAATCAAACGTCGTTTTTCCACGATAAAATCGAATATGTGGAATATAATCCCTATTGGGGCGTGCCGCGGTCGATCCTGGTCAACGAAATGTTGCCCAAGCTGATGGATAATCCGTATTATCTGGACGATCAGGGGTATGAGATCACGACCCAGCGGGGCACGCCTATTTCTTCAGGTAGCGTTGACTGGTGGAGTGTCGGGCGAAACTTCCCTTACAATGTTCGCCAACCCCCAGGTTCCCGAAATGCACTTGGCGAACTGAAGATCATGTTCCCCAACAAGCACTCGATTTATATGCATGACACACCGGCCAAGAGCCTGTTTCGCCGTGACCGCCGCGCCTTCAGCCATGGCTGTGTACGGCTGGCACAACCGCGCGCCATGGCGGCAGCGGTGTTGGGGTCGAACGAAGGTCATATTGCCTCAAGACTGGCATCGGGGGCGAATAACAAGCAGCAACTCAGTCAGGAAATACCTGTCTATGTTGCCTATTTTACCGCCTGGCCGGACGATGATGGCAAGGTGTTGTTTTATGGCGACGTCTATGGCCGTGACACTGCTCTGGGCAAAGCCATGAATATGGAAGCCGCGACCCGTCTGAAGGCACGTGGCGTCCTGTAAGCATTAGTTTGAAAAGCCGGTTCCGCTTGACATTCCGTTGTGCGGAACCGATAGACCGGCTTTCCCATTGCCGCGAAAGCAGCAAACAACGCCCAAGGGGCAATCGTGGCCGAACCAAATAACAGCGCTGTGACGCAACAGCGTGACACGTCTATCGCCAGTGACAATCCATTTTCAGCCCTGGGCCTGTCAGCCCAGGTTGTGCGACCACTGGCAGTGCTGGGCCTTGCCCGGCCAACCCCAATCCAGGTGCAGGCTATTCCTTTGGTGCTGGCCGGCCATGATGTGATGGGCCTTGCCCAGACCGGTACTGGAAAGACTGCGGCATTTGGCTTGCCGCTTGTGGATCTGCTGTTGAAGGACCATCAGCCTCCGGCAAAGAAAACCGCTCGCTGTCTGGTGCTCGCGCCGACCCGTGAGCTGGTCAATCAGATTGCCGATAATCTGCGCACCTATGTCAAGAAAACACCGGTATGGGTCAGCTCTGTGGTGGGTGGCCAGTCAATCAATCCGCAGATCAAACATTTGCTGCGCGGCACCGATATTCTCGTCGCAACACCGGGGCGGTTGTTGGATTTGGTGGATCGCGGTGCTGTGAAGCTGCAGGAAGTGCAATATCTGGTGCTCGATGAAGCCGATCAGATGCTCGATCTGGGCTTTATTCATGACCTGCGAAAAATTGCCAAACTGCTTGGCACCCCCCGTCAGACATTGCTGTTTTCAGCAACCATGCCAGCGACAGTCGCAGAATTGTCAAAGGCCTATTTGAATGACCCGAAAAGAGTTGAAGTCGCGCCCCCCGGCAAAGCGGCAGACAAGGTGCGTCAGAGTGTCTATTTCGTCCATGCCAAAGGCAAGGCCGATCTGTTGAAAACCATGTTGGCAGAGCGGGAGAATGATCTGTCGCTGGTTTTTGCCCGGACCAAGCACGGGGCGGAAAAACTGATGAAGGTGCTGGTCGCCCATGGTTTTGCAGCCGCATCCATCCACGGCAACAAAAGTCAGGGACAGCGCGACAGGGCGCTGAAAGCTTTCAAAACGGGTGAGGTACGTATTCTCGTTGCGACCGATGTTGCGGCGCGCGGCATCGATATTCCTGCCGTCACCCATGTCTACAATTTTAATCTGCCGGAAGTTCCTGAAAACTACGTCCATCGCATTGGGCGGACGGCGCGGGCGGGGCGAGAAGGATCTGCAATTGCCC
This sequence comes from Hyphomicrobiales bacterium, assembly GCA_011087605.1. Taxonomy (GTDB): domain Bacteria; phylum Pseudomonadota; class Alphaproteobacteria; order Rhizobiales; family Rhizobiaceae; genus Pseudahrensia. The sequence goes on along the minus strand of JAALLE010000011.1, from coordinate 56,636 downwards.
TATGCTCGCCTGAAGAACGTAAATTATTGCGCCAGGTCGAGCGTTTGATGGAAATCGAAATTCCGGTGGCGGGCAGCGACGGCAGCGAAAACGAATATGCGCCACCCGTTGCCCGCAACCGGGGCAGGGGTGGATCAGCAGGCCATGTAGATGCCGACGGGGCGCCAAAGAAAAAGCGCAAGCCTCGTTCCAGAGGTCGCTCCGGAAAACCACCGGTGGCGAAACCCCAGGCGGCGAAATCTCAGGCGGCGAAATCTCAAGCCGGCAATCCCTCAGCGGCCCGGCCGAATACAACTAAACCGGGATCCAGAAAACCAAAGAGCAGCAAACCTGGACATTCAAAGTCCGGACGCCCCGGTTCCTCCAGATCAGGCGGCAAACGTCGCCGCAGCGGCGGCGGCGGTGGCGGTGGCGGCGAGCGTGGTGGCCGCAGCGGTGGCGGAAATTTCAGGTCGAAATAATTAACGCCATTTGATCGAGCACCCGGCAGAGGCAATCTGATCGCGCGGCCCTTCGCCGGTTTCACCAATCTGCCGCATGGCATTCAGCAGATCGGTTGACCGGCTATCAATTTGGTCCTGGGTGGCACCCGGACGACAGTCATCGATGCGGCCGCGATATTGCAGTTCCAGATTACGGTTATAGCCGAAGAAATCTGGTGTGCACACCGCACCATAGGCGCGTCCAACCTGCTGGGTTTCATCCACCAGATAGGGAAATGTAAACCCGTATTTATCGGCGAATTTCACCATGTTTTCCGGGCTGTCTGCGGCGTAGTCCTGATAGTCGTTGGACATGATTGCAACGACACCAAAACCTTCTTCTTGCAAGGTCTTGGCGTCTTGCGCCAATCGATCGCCAATCGCCACCACATAGGGGCAGTGATTGCAGATGAACACAACCAGCAGACCGTTGGGACCGACTGATTGCTCAAGCGAATGGGCAGCACCCGCTGGTGTCGCCAGGTTAAAGGACGGGGCGGGAGCGCCAAAATCACAGATGGGGGTGTCGAGAAGTGCCAATGTGCATCTCCAAAGCTTGCTGTATTGGGTTCATCCTACAACAGGCGGCCTGGCCGATGAAGTCACTTATTGCCACCGCGCTGATTTGTTCAGGCCCATCGCGCTCCTGAAAGCAGCAAAATTGAGGAAGCTTTGTCAGGCCTGGGCCAGAATGGAGGCGATCTGATCCTTCAACACCATGCGTTTCTTACGCAGCTCGGTTTCAAACTGTTGCGATGTTGGTTCAACGCCAGTTTCCACCCGATGAATCTGTCGATTGATCTGATGATATTCATCCGACAGGCGGACAAAATGCGCGTCGCTGATCTTGAGGTCATGCATCATGTCGGTTTTATCTGGAAACTCTTCAGCGAGTTAGTGGGGAACGTGCGACATAAAATTCTCCTGTCTGAAAATGTACAAAGTTTGAAATGGCTTACTTTTTACGGACCTTTTGTTGCTCTGGATGAAGACTTTTGCCCAGAATATGCGGACTGCGACCGATAACATCATGGCTGGATCCGACGATCAGGGTGTCGGGCTGACCAACGACGGATTGATCTTTGCCGGTATAGGGAAGAGTGCTGAGAAAGTGTCGCATACAGTTCAAACGGGCACGTTTCTTGTCGTTGGATTTGATGATTGTCCAGGGTGCGTCAGCAGTATCGGTATAAAAAAACATTGCTTCCTTGGCTTCCGTATAGTCTTCCCACTTGTTCAGGGATTGGCGGTCAATGGGGGACAATTTCCATTGTTTCAACGGCTCGAGCTCTCGTGATTCAAAGCGGTGTTTTTGCTCGTCGCGGGTTACTGAAAACCAGTATTTGAACAGTACGATGCCGGACCGCACCAGCATCCGCTCGAGTTCCGGGGCTGAATGCATGAATTCAAGATAATCATTGGGGGTGCAAAAGCTCATTACCCGTTCGACACCGGCGCGGTTGTACCAGGAGCGGTCGAACATCACCATTTCACCGGCGGCCGGCAGATGATTGACATAGCGTTGAAAATACCATTGCGACTTTTCCCGGTCGGTCGGCTTGTCGAGGGCAACGACGCGCGCACCACGGGGATTGAGATGCTCCATAAAGCGTTTGATCGTTCCGCCCTTGCCGGCAGCGTCGCGGCCTTCAAACAGCAAGACGACTTTCTGGCCGCTAGCCTTGATCCATTCCTGAGCTTTCAGCAGTTCAACCTGCAGCGCCTTCTTTTGGCTTTCGTAGTCCGACGAGGAAATCTTGTCCTGATAGGGGTATTCACCGTTTTCAAAGAATTGGCGAGCCTGATCGGCTTCACTGAGAGGCGCATCTGGGCTGCCTATCATCATATCGGCGATGGAATTTGATGGGGCTTGTAATGCCTCTCCGCTCGTTTTCCCAACGCTCTGCTTTGGTTTTGGGGTGACCAATTTCTGCTCCCGCTGATTGACTAAACTCCTTATAAAAATCTACTGCGTGGTGAGAAAAGTTCATTGACTTAGATCAACCTGACCGGCGGTGTGTGGCGAGCAGGGAGAATTGTCCCATGGGTTCATCAGGTCGATGAATTCACCCATTGGTTAGAGCGTGAACATTTCCAATATGTAAGGTGGCCGCGCTAGTGCCGCTCGACGAAGGAATCCAAAACTCGTTTTTCGCCGGCCTTTTCAAAGTTGATTGTGAGTTTGTTACCGTCGATGGAACTGATTGAACCGTAGCCAAACTTCATGTGAAAAACCCGTTCGCCGACGTTAAAACTGCTGTCCTCAGCACCGATGACAGACTTGGCAACCAGTTCACCTTCAATCGTCCGCGGGCCGCCCGAATAGGTCGACTTGTAGCCGGACCGGGTGCCCCAGTTTTTGGCCGTATCCTCGTTGGCGTTGGCCTGGGCCCGTCGCCAGCCGGGGGAGGTGTAGCCCGAATTGCTGAACGGATCAGAGGTATCAAACCGGCTGTTGCCATAGGTGCCGCCGGATCCGGCCGCGCCATATCCACCATAGGAACCTGATGGCTCCATAACCTCGACATTTTCCGCCGGCAGTTCATCAATAAACCGACTCGGGATGCTGGACTGCCACTGGCCGTGAATGCGTCGGTTGGATACGAACCAGATGTGACAATTGCGTCGGGCCCGGGTAATGCCAACATAGGCCAGCCGTCGTTCTTCTTCCAGGCCGGACCGGCCACCCTCATCCAGACTGCGCTGGTGGGGAAACAGGCCTTCCTCCCAACCGGGCAAAAAAACCGTATCGAACTCCAGCCCTTTGGCGCTGTGCAGGGTCATCAGATTGACAGCGTCCAGATTAGGATCGTTTTCAGTGTCCATCACCAGCGAGACATGCTCCAGAAAGCCGCGCATGCCTTCAAACTCCTCCATCGAGCGGACAAGTTCTTTGAGATTGTCTAGCCGTCCGGGAGCTTCTGCGCTGCGGTCATTTTGCCAGAATTCGGTATAACCGGATTCGTCCAAAATCATTTCCGCCAGATCGGTATGTTTGGCGGTTTCGACAAGCTCGGACCAGCGGCCAAAATTGAGCGCCAGGGTTTTCAACGTGGTGCGTTGCTTGGGTTTCAGTTCCTCGGTTTCAACCAATTCATGAACGGACTGCAACATTGGGATGCGACGTGCCCGCGCGTGATCCCGAATAATGCGGACTGTCGCTTCGCCGAGCCCGCGTTTTGGCGTGTTTACGATGCGCTCAAAGGCCAGATCATCGGCCGGCTGACAGGTGACCCGGAAATAAGCCATGGCATCGCGGATTTCCATGCGTTCATAAAAACGCGGTCCGCCGATGACCCGATAATTGAGGCCCAGCGAAACGAAACGGTCTTCAAATTCACGCATTTGAAAAGAAGCGCGCATCAAAATGGCGATCTCGTTGAGACTGTGCGACTTCGACTGCAGGCTTTCGATTTCATCGCCAATGGCCCGGGCTTCTTCTTCTGAATCCCAACCCGCGGCAACGTGAACCTTGGCTTCGTCCGGGTCTGCGACATCGGTGAACAGGGTTTTTCCCAACCGACCTTCATTGTGGGTGATGAGATGCGAAGCCGCTTTCAGGATGTGGGACGTGGAGCGATAGTTGCGTTCCAGTCGAATGACTTTGGCGCCTTTGAAATCGCGGTCGAAACGCAAAATATTGTCGACTTCTGCGCCGCGCCAACCATAAATCGACTGGTCATCATCGCCGACACAGCAGATGTTGGTCAGCCCTGCATTTTCTGCAGTTTCATCTGAGCCATCGGAGGGGTGCAGGCCGGAGGCTTTTTCCGCCTCCAGATGTGCGCCGCTGGACATTTCGGCCTGGCGTGGCTGGGCGAGCAGTCGCAGCCACAGATATTGCGCTACATTGGTGTCTTGATATTCGTCAACGAGGATATATTTAAATCGTCCCTGATAGTCGCGCAGCACGTCAGAATTTTCACGAAACAGGCGGATGCATTCGACCAGAAGATCCCCAAAATCACAGGCGTTGAGGATTTTTAAGCGCTCTTGATAAGCGGCATATAGCTCGCGACCCCGGCCGTTGCCAAAGGCGCGTGCATCGCCTTCCGAAATATCGGCAGGGGCGAGCGCCTTGTTCTTCCAACCGTCAATCAGTCCGGCCAGCTGTCTCGCCGGCCAGCGTTTGTCATCAATGCCTTCAGCCTGGATCAACTGTTTGAGCAGGCGGATCTGATCATCCGTGTCGAGAATGCTGAAACCGGATTTCAACCCGACAAGTTCTGCGTGACGACGCAGTATCTTGACGCAAATGGAATGGAATGTTCCCAGCCACGGCATGCCCTCAACGGTCTCGCCAACCATGCCGCCAATTCGATTTTTCATTTCGCGGGCGGCTTTATTGGTAAAGGTCACCGCAAGAATCTGGCTTGGCCAGGCGAGTCGTTGCTGCAGAATATGAGCGATGCGTGAGGTCAGGACCCGGGTTTTGCCGGTGCCGGCTCCGGCCAGAACCAGCAGAGGGCCTTCTGTTGTGAGCACGGCCTCTTTTTGTTCCGGATTGAGGCCCGCCATATAAGCCTGGCTGTCAACATCGGGCACGGCAGCACGACTGGCGCCCAGTGCGCGCGCAGCAATGCCCCCTTCAGGGTGATTCGAAGCCCAATCGTTCATGTTTTGGTCTTAGGCGGTTTTTGCGTCGCTGAACAGGCTTGCGCCAACAGGATTGATGGTTTGCTGGCACAAAGCTCACCAGCCGTGACGTGCTGGTGATTACGGTCCGTGCAAGGCGCTGCAGGACTGGGCGATTTCCGTACAAGGTTCCCAGGTTATTGAAAAAAGCACTTGAACCGGGCGACATGGAAGCAGAGTGTGTGCCGCGAAAGCACCCTCAACAGGCCCGGTCGTGTCAAACAAGCACAGCAGTATTTCCCCGAGTTGGCGCGGCTGGTTGATCTGGTCTTTGTCGGCCCTGGCTTTTGGCTACGCGTTTTTCCATCGGGTGACGCCCGGCGTGATGGTATCGGACCTGATGCGCGATTTTGCCATTGGTGGTGGCATGTTGGGGGTCTTGTCGGCGCTTTATTTTTATCCCTATTTTTTGCTTCAAGTACCACTGGGTGCCTTGCTGGACAGGTTGGGGCCGCGCTTATTGTTATCCGTTGCTGTCTTGCTTGCCGGGCTTGGCTCGTTTCTGTTTGGGGCTGCGGAATCACTGGCTGTTGCCTATGCGGGGAGGATCCTGATTGGCATTGGTTCGGCGGTCGGATTTTTGGGCTCGATGAGTTTGGCGGCACGTTGGTTTCCGCCGCAACGTTTTGCGTTCTTGACCGGCCTGGCGATGTTCAGCGGAATATTAGGGCAGGGGCCTTTGGCCGTGTTCGTCGAAACTTATGGATGGCGTGCCAGCCAATGGGGACTGGGAATATTTGGCCTGTTGCTGGCCCTGGCCATATTCATGTTTGTGCGCGATGCGCCTGCAGAATCTGAACAAGACGAACCCAAGCAGGTGCAGGCCTGGTCCGAAGTGTGGCGGGGATTACGGCGTGCGGCATCGCTGTGGAATACCTGGAAGATTGCGTTGGTTGCGGGCGCCATGTCAGGTCCGATGCTGGTTCTCGGTGGACTTTGGGGCGTGCCCTATTTTATGCGGACCTATGATCTGGATCGACCTCAGGCGGCCTATCTGGTTTCCCTGTTGCTGTTTGGATGGGCGCTCGGTGCACCGGCATGCGGATGGCTTTCCGATCGCCTGCATAAACGCAAGGCGTTGTTGATTGGCGGGCTTTTGGTCCTGACCTGCGCATTGGGTTGCGTGGCCTTCCTTCCACAACCTCCTTTGGCGGTTTCAACCGGACTGTTCATCATTGCCGGATTTTCAGGCGCCGCGATGGTGCCGAGCTTTGCGCTGGTGCGGGAAACTTCCGATGCTTCAATTGCCGGATCCGTCTCCGGAATTGTCAATGCAATGACGGTGGCATCAGGAGCGTTGCTGCAGCCGCTGGTTGGTGTCGTGTTGGACTATATGTGGGATGGCACTATGTTGGATGGGTCGCGTATCTATCAACCTGAAGACTTTCAAACGGCGTTCGTCATACTGTTTATGACGGCTTTGGGCGGATTGTTGATCAGTCTGACATTGCCGGAAAGTCCCCGCTGACATTTGCCGCCGCCACCGCCACCGTCGCTGCTAGCGGTGCTCCTCGACACTCATGTCAACCAGGGCGTTGTTGTAGGTTCGCAATGCTCGGAGTTGGGATGCCCAGCCGATAATTTTGGTGTTGTCGCGGGCATCGATCACCGGCAGTCGTGGGGAACCCTGATCATCGAACTGGCGCATGGCGACTTCCAGACTGGTATCGGCTCGCAGAGGTATAATGTCCTGTTCTGGATCGAAAACATCATCGTCCGATTCATCCAGCGGCACCATGAAATCTGCCACCCGCGTATTGCGCACCATCATTCGGTGCGGTCCGTCCTGGACACGCAGGCCCCGTGTCTCCAACTGCCATTGGAAGAAAGACCGACCGTGGATTGCTTGATTTACTCCAATGGCGATGGATACCGTCAACAGAAGTGCCAGAGACAACGCGTAACCACCGGTCAGTTCAAACACCATCACAGCGGTCGAAATGGGGGCTCCGATCACTGCACCGGCCAACGCCCCCATGCCGAGAATTGCATATAGGCCCTCAGAAGAGGCCAGTTCCGGGAACACCCGTGAGGCGATCAGGCCGAATGCACCGCCAGTCATCGCGCCAATATAGAGTGATGGCGAAAACACCCCGCCGCCAAAACGTGAGGCAAGGGTGATGGATGTTGCCGCGGTTTTGGCAACAATCAGCGTGATCAGCATCGACAGGGCCAGGTGGTTTTTCAATGCCATATCGGTGGCCTCGTATCCGACACCGAGAATTTCGGGAAGAAAGACGCCAATACAGCCGATCATCAATCCACCGACTGCCGGACGCAGCCAAAGCGGCATGACAATGGAGCGGGCGACATGATCTGTGGCAATCAGGCTGAACTGAAAGATGATCGCGATAATGCCGCAGGTTACGCCGAGCAATGCAAAGGCAGGAACTTCGAGAAACGAGGTGATCTGATAGGCCGGAATGGAAAATGCCGCAGCATCCCCAAACCATAATCGCGTTGCGATGGTGCCCATGACTGACGAAATGACGATTGGAATGAATGCCCGTTTCGCATAATGGCCAAGCACCACTTCATGGGCAAACAGCACGCCTGCAATTGGCGCATTAAACGATGCCGAGACCGCGCTGGCGACACCGCAGGCGAGAAGGGTGCGACGCCCCCAGTCCGGCAGTCTGAATTTGTCGGTCACATAGGTTGCAAGAGTTGCGCCCAGGTGAACCATGGGACCTTCACGGCCCGAACTGGCACCAAAACCGAGCGACAGGGCGCTGATGACGGCAGAACCCAGACCGGATTTAAGCTCAATGTCGCGGCCGCCATAGGCTTTCGCCTCGATCACGTCAGCGACACCGTAGGTGCGGCGGGCGGGCATGAACCTGGTAAGGAGCCAGCCAACCAACAGACCACCAACGGCCGGAGCCAGCAAAATCCACAACCAGTGGATTTGCTTCGCCGATGAAGCAACTGTTTCTGAGGCCACGCCGAGCCAGAGAAATTGGGTGTTAAGTATCAATAGGCGAAACAGGATTGCGGCAATCGATACACACAGGCCGATCATCACCGAGATCATCCACAACTGGGGCTCGCGTGAGGATATGAACATCTGCAAATTGGGCGTGACCCAACCGCGAAGGATGGACGGCAATCGACGGATTATCTCAGGCATTACACCGTTTCCCCGATAGACTTTTTACCCCTGAAATTAGCCTACACCTATTTGCGTTTGATTTCGATGCGTCGGCCAATGTTCTGTGAACTTGGTAAATCACCGTGATTTTCGGCTATTTGTTTTATGTTTTCCATAATATCATCTGGAAATGGCGCAACTTTCGGGCCGCTCATATCAACATGTAGTGACATGGTTTCTGATGTGGCAGACAGCCAGCCGTCCTGGTGATGCAGCTCAGCATAGGCGTGAATACGTTTTTCATCATAATCAACAATTTGCATTGAAACCCTGACCTGATCTCCCAGATGCAGTTCTCGTGCATAGCGAATATGGGCTTCGGCCGTATAGAAGCTCAGGTTACGCTCCTTGATATAGTGAGGACCCAGCCCCATCTCTTCGAAGAACGTATCACAGCCTCGATCAAACAAGACGTTGTAATAGGCCATGTTGAGATGGCCGTTGTAATCGATCCATTGCTCTTCAAGTCCCATCAACGGGGAAATATGCGGGGCCGTATTTTGTGACATATTGGCTTCTCCAAACTGTGGACCGAATTTTGCTTTCTGATAGTCTGGTATTGGCTGTTGGGGTGTGAAACAAGAGCACCACGAAGAAAATGCAGGGAGCAAGCTATGGCGCTGGCCGATCTGGAACCATCGGAACGCAATTCTGAGGGGATTGCTACGGCTATCGGTGTACTCAAACAACGGTTTGGCGATCAGTTACAGACCAATCAAAGTCTGCTGGAACAGCACACACATACAATGACTTACATTCCGCCGCAGCTTCCCGATGCTGTGGTGTTCCCCAATTCAACTGAGGAAGTTCAGGAGATTGTCGGCGTTTGTGCCCAGCACCGGGTGCCGATCATTCCCTTTGGCACCGGAACTTCGCTGGAAGGTGCCGTCAATGCGCCGGCAGGGGGAATCAGTGTTGATATGATGATGATGAATAAGATTCTTGCGGTCAATGCCGAAGATCTGGATGTAATCCTCCAACCTGGCGTGACGCGCTCGGAATTGAACGTGCATCTTCGCGATCAGGGCCTGTTTTTTCCAATCGACCCTGGTGCCGATGCCAGCTTGGGGGGGATGGCTTCAACCCGGGCTTCCGGCACCAACGCGGTGCGCTATGGAACAATGCGGGAAAATGTCATCAATCTCACCGTGGTGATGCCGGACGGCAGCGTGGTGAAAACCGGTGGACGGGCACGTAAATCCGCCGCTGGCTATGATTTGACCCGCCTCATTGTCGGGTCTGAAGGTACACTTGGCATCATTACCGAAATGACACTGCGGTTGCACGGGATTCCGGAAAACATTTCCGCTGGTGTGTGCCAGTTTCCGTCAGTTGAAGACGCTTGCAATACAACAATTGTGGCGATGCAGACCGGGTTGCCGGTCGCCCGCATCGAATTGCTCGATCGCTTGATGACCGAGATCATCAATGACTACTCCGGCCTGTCCTATCAGTTGAAGCCAACCCTGATGCTTGAATTCCATGGCACAGATGCGGGAGTGGCTGAACAATTGCAATTGTTTAACGATATTGCATCAGAATTCGGCGGATCAGATATTCAATGGGTTCATACGGTTGAAGAACGCAATAAACTATGGAAAGCGCGCCATGACGCCTATTACGGCATGCTTGCCCATCGTCCTGGATGTGAGGGGATTGCAACCGATGCCTGTGTCCCGCTTTCACGACTGGCAGAATGCATTTCCCAAACCATTGAGGATGTCGAAGAACTTGAGTTGATAGCGCCGATAATTGGTCATGTGGGCGACGGAAATTTTCATGTGTCGCCGTTGATCATGATGGAGGATGCTGACGAAGTTGCGCGGGCTGAGGAAATGATTGAACGCTTGAATCTACGTACCATTGCGATGGATGGCACCTGTACTGGGGAGCACGGGATTGGGCAGGGCAAAGTTCGTTTTTTGCGACTGGAGCAGGGTTTGGGAATTGACGTGATGGCAGCCATAAAACGGTCAATTGATCCAGATAATATTATGAATCCGGGCAAAGTGATTAGATTGGATTGAATTTTTTGAACTTTGATCACACCCCAAAGCACGTGGGCATGAGGCATATGCAGCACGAATTCAGGATCCGACAGGCATGAGGTTTTTTGCCTTTCTTGGAAGTCTGCTGGTTCTGGCTCTGATTGCAGCGCTGGTATTGCCCTCCTATATCTACTGGAACCAGTTCAAGTCCCGCTTTGAGCAGGAAGCCAGCCTGACCCTTGGATTGCCCGTCAATGTAAAAGGGTCGGCTTCAATTAAACTGCTGCCGCTGCCATCGGTGACGTTTACCGAGATCGAAATTGGAGCATCAGGCGATGCGGTTCCCATCCTCGTGGCGGACAGTTTCAAGATTGATGTCGAACTCGCACCTTTGCTGAAAGGCAATGTGGTGGTGGTCGACATGCAATTGTCGAAACCCGTAATGAGCGTTGAACTGGACAAGTCCGGTCAATTGAACATTCCCGAATTCAATAACCAAAATGGGCAGTTGCAAAATGCCAATGTGTCATTGGAAAACATTACAATCAGCGATGGACGAGTAACAGTAATTGACGCCCGGTTTAACCGCACCTCTGAATTTGTGGATTTGAATGCCATTGCGTCAGCAAAATCCTTCGCCGGCCCCTGGCTGGTTGATGGAACGCTTGCTCATGAGAGAGAAAAATTCAGAATCTCGGCAACAACGGGCATCTGGCAAGACAGCCAGCAAATTCGTCTGACGGTCGATGTGGAGACCAAGAGCCTTCCCTATGACCTTGAATTTAATGGCCCATTGTCTTTCAAGGGTGGTGTGCCAGCCTGGAAGGGCACGATGAAATTGTCGCCGATGGCGCAACAGGAAGCCAAGGATCTGATCGAATTCAGACGGCCGGGGCGCGAGGAAGCGTTTCCGGTCCGTTTGGAAAGTGACCTGGAGATTGTCAGTGGTGGAGCCAACGTCCCGGCCTTCGAGCTGAAAATCGGGTCCAGCGATGATCCCTATCGGTTGAACGGCAACGGGCAAGCGGTGTTTGGCGAGGATTTTTCGTTCAGAGTTCGCGCCGAGGGTCAGCAAGTTAATGTTGAACGGTTCGATGCGCGCAAAGGTGAGGGGCTTGGCTTTTCAAAACGCCTGGCGCTTTTCCGTGAGTTCCTTGCCCGAGTTCCCCGATTTAAAGCTGACGGCGAGGTAAACCTCTATTTGCCGGCCGTTGTGGCTGGAGATACCGTAATCCGCGAGGTCGGCATGGATTTGCGTCCGTCCGATTCCGGCACTGGTTGGCAGATCAACAATCTTGAGGCCCAGCTTCCCGGTCGCACCGAATTGCGGGCCGATGGATTTTTAAAACTGGGAGATGATTTTGGCTATCAGGGCGAATTGATTCTTGCTTCCAGCCAGCCCTCCGGATTTGCCAAATGGCTTGGCTCGCAGGTCAGTCCGGCTATTCGTGATCTGACGGCAGCAGGATTTTCAGCAAATGCTTCAATTTCCGGCGAATTGATTGAGTTCGACAATGTTGAACTGATCTTAAATCAGGAAGTTTTGAAAGGCAGCATTCGAAGGGAATCTCCCAATGGGCAGCGTCCCAATCTGATTGCCAAACTGGCCGGAGATGCCGTCGATTTTGATCAATTGAGCAGCCTGTTTGACCTGTTTGCCAGCGGCGCTAGCGGCGCTGGCGGCGGCAGCAGTCGTCGCCTGGTGGAAGGTCACAACCTTGATCTGGATCTGAATGCAAATTCGATGGCGATATCCGGCCTTGAAGCGAATAACGTTATTGCCCGATTGAACGTTCAGGATGACAAACTGACAATTGACCAGCTCGAAATTGGCAACATGGACAATGCCGCACTCAACATCAGTGGTGTTGTAAACCAATTGAGCAAGCGGCCGGTAGGTCAACTCTCAACCAGTTTTACCGCCGATGATCCAAGCCGAATTCTTGACAGGTTGAACAAGCGGTTTGGACCGTTTCCCCTGGTCAATAGGTTCATCAAAGACCGCTTTCTGATTGAGAACACGCAACTGGATTTTGAGTTTGAGGGCAAGAAGGACGGCTATTCCATCAAGGCAGTAGGACGCTCAGGTAACAGCGAGATTGATGCCCAGCTTTCCGGCGACAATATCGCGACTTCGCTCAATCGGCAGCAGATCGACGGCAAGTTAATTGTGGTCAATGATGAAGCCTCACAATTGTTGTTGCAATTCGGTGTGCCGGCAATTTCTGTAGAAGGGGCGGGACGGGCGGCAATGCGGGTTTCTGCTTCCGGCATCGCCCGGCAGGGACTGAAAACGGATGCTGCCTTAACCGTGACAGGGGGATATATTAGCGGTGCGGGAACAATCAAACCGGTGGTTGAAGATCAGAATCTGACCCTCGATGGTGAACTCAAATTGAAGGGGGAATTGCTGGATATTGATCAGGTTATTCTTCTGTCGGGACTGCCACTGCCGGGCTTCGGACAGGGTGTGGACGCTGAGATCGAAACGCTTCTTTCGATCAAAAATTCGCGCCTGCAGGCCAGTGACCTAAGCGGCAATATCGGCAGCTCAAAATTTACCGGCGAATTGTCGCTGGATGCAAAAAAACGACCGCGTCCGCAATTAAAGGGCGCTCTGCAACTGTCAAATCTGGATTCAGAAACGCTCTCCGCATTGGTTTATACGAGCGTTGTCGGCGATCAGCAGGAAAATGGTGAGGTCCAAGAGACCGGCGACATTGCCATCCAACCAATTCTGGCGGGTCTCGATGCAGATATTGAATTGACATCATCTTTGGTGACCATGACGGATGAATATCCTCCGGCGCGTGACATGCGCGCAGAAATGGAAATCCGCAACGGTGACGTCAGCCTGGAAGGACTGGAGGCCAACTGGCTCTCGGGCAAGATTTTGGGAGCCATTTCTTTGGCCCAGTCAACGGCTGGGCGCGCCTTCAATGGGCAGCTTCTGCTGGCAAATGCTGATCTTGGACTGGTCAGTCGTCTGGCCGGTCTGCCGCGCGGACTGGCTGGAAAACTGACCCTGGGTGGCACCTTTGAAACCGCTGGGGCTGATACCAGCTCGATGTTGTCCCAGATCACTGCCAGCGGCAGTTTGAAGGTTGAAAAGGGGTCCGTCGCCGGGGTCAACAGCCGGGCTTTTAAGTCCTTGCTGAAAGCTGCAGATGCCATCAAAGACGAGGAACTCTCCGACCAGGCAGAGAATTTGCTGGAAGCCAAATTTATATCCGGCAGGTCGTCATTTGGTGATATCGAATTGCCCTTCACCGTGGCAACCGGCAGTTTGCGGGTCAACAGCATCTCGCTGGTAAACGATGCTCTTAAACTGAATGGTTCCGGCAAATATGATCTGTCGTCGCGTCAGGCTGAACTGGCGACGAAGGTTGCGTTCGATCCGGGCAAGGAAGTGGTGATTGGCGCTGTGCCTGAATTTGCCATGTCGATAAATGTCGCTGATGGTGAGGTTGACCACAAGCTCGACGCCAGTCTGTTTTCCACCTATCTGGGGATGCGGGTGAGCGAGAGACGTGAACGGGAGTTTGAGGCTCAGCGCTCGGAAATTCTGGAGCGTCAGAGGTTGCAGCAGGTGGCCCGCATCTATGCGCTTCAGGAAGAGGTCAAGCGCATTGCCGAAGTCGAACGGGAACGCATTCGCCTGCTTGAAATTGAACAGGCAGAACAACGCCGCCGCGAGGAAGCAAGGCGGCGGCGCGAGGAAATTGAGCGCAGACGCATTGAAGCGGAGATCGTCGCCGCAGAAAAACGCGCCGCCCGCGAAGCCGCATTGGAAGCAGGACGCCGCGAACGCCGACAGGAAGAGATCGACTTGTTGCGCAAACAGGCAAAAGAAGCCGCCGACCGCATCCGGCTGGACACTTACGAAAATGTCGAGTGAGTATTTTACAACTCTGACTGATTAGTCGGCAAGTTTGGCTTTTAGCTGGCGCAGCACAAACAGGCGAAGGGCAGAGGACAGGTTTTCGGTTTCCTGACGGCGCAGATCGACCTGCGTTACCAGTTGAGCGACTGACATCTGGCGTGCATCGGCCAGCTGCTTCAATTCATCCCAGAATTCATCTTCCAAAGAAAATGAAGTGCGGTGCCCTCGAATTGAAACCGAGCGTTTGTTCATCGGATTATTTTTTGCGGAATGCGTCCAGAGAAACCACGTCTGCGGAGGTTTCCTCGGCCGAATCTTCAGATTCTCCTCCGTCACCGCTATCACCGCTATCACCGCTGTCGCCGCTGGCGTCGGTTAGTCGCTCTCTCTTCGGCGGTGACGGCAAAGCGTTGCCCTCATCATCGTTATCTTCAGGCGATGTAGCGTCCGCGTCCTCATCAACAGCTTCAAATTGCAGTCCAAACTGCACCGACGGATCGAAAAATCCCCGCACCGCAGCGAACGGTATCGACAGGGCTTCGGGGACATTGTCAAAAGACAATCCAATGGAAAATCCATGGTCGGTGGCTTCAAGATCCCAAAACTGATGTTGGACAACGATGGTCATCTCTTCGGGATATTTATCCCGCATGCGGCTCGACATGCGCACGCCGGAATATTGAGTATCGAAGGTAATGTAAAAATGGTGGTCGCCGGGCAGTCCTGTGCGGGATACTTCCTGCAACACCTTTTTGACCACAGTGCGCAGTGCTTCCTGAGCCAGGATGTCGTAACGAATAAGATCTTCAACTTCAGGTGGGTTGGTTTTATCGGACATCTGGTCAGGTGACTTAGGGTTTGATTGAAATGACTATAGCTGCCTAAAAGTCAATCCGCACTAGGAAATAGTAAGAAATTAGTGGAGGTTTCTGTTGCCAGGTACCTCCGAACCCCGCCTAACAGTGCGAACCGCTAGGAGTTAATTTGAAGACTTAGCACAGCTTACGCTGCGATCCGTGCTTCCGCATAGTTGTTATCATTTGCAACTATTATAATGGCCCGATATCGGTGGGTACCATGCCGAGTGAAAACGCAGTCTTTACACCCTCGTCGATCCTATTTCGCCCCCGCCAAACTGCGCAATCATTACGCCCTGTGCAGTTTGGTGGAGGCGCCGGGTACCGCCCCCGGGTCCGAATGGCTTATTACAAAGGTCATTTATCACCATAGTCGGGTTGCCCCGACAAACCCAATATAGGCACGGTTGGTGGCTTTTGAAAGGGTTGATTGCAATTGTCAGCTTGCCCGCTGCCAATGGGGCGATGGCGGGCCGGGCAACAAAAAAGGCGCCCGGTAGGGGGCGCCCTTTTAATTTAGATCAGCGAATTATCGCGTGAAGATTTAGCCGTATACGCTTTCTTTGCCGAAATGCTTGGTCAGCATGTAATAGACAACGGCGCGATATTTATTGCGGTTGGACTTGCCGTAGGTGGTGATCACGGCGTCGATACCTGCATCGAGCGCGGCACCATCGCTGAGGCCAAGCTTCTTGATCAGGAAGTTGTTTTTCACAGTGTCCAGTTCTGACTGGTCAGTACCGGATACGGTCGAGGCGTCGTCATTATAAATCGCCGGGCCACATCCAATTGTCACCTTGGTGAGCAAATCCATATCGGCGGTCATGCCGCATTTGCTTTTCAGATCTTCGGCATATTTGGCGATCAGTTCGTCACGTTTGCTCATTTGAGTGTATCTCCCCGTTGGTGCAATATTATGTGGTTTAATTGGTTCGTGATTCAGCGTAGTTGACGGAACTTCAATCATCAAGACTAGCAGTAATATTTAGCTACATCCTGTGAGTGGGCTCTTGTGGATGGAGCGATGCGGCGATTGTCGAATTGGTCGTCGTGATAGAGTCTGTCAAATGATTCGAAAATCTTCTGGACCGCCATGCGCCAATATCTGACCTTGCTTGACACCGTGATAAATCATGGAACCGACCGGGGTGACCGGACCGGCACCGGCACGCGTTCGATATTCGGTCATCAGATGCGGTTTGATCTGTCGGAAGGGTTTCCGGTTCTGACGACAAAAAAGCTGCATTTGAAGTCTATTATTCACGAGTTGCTGTGGTTTCTGCAGGGCAGTTCCAACATCAGCTATTTGAAGGAAAACGGCGTTTCCATCTGGGATGACTGGGCCGATGAAAACGGCGAATTGGGACCGGTTTACGGAGTTCAGTGGCGCTCTTGGCCAAAGTCTGACGGGACGACGCTTGATCAGATTGCCGGAGTGGTGGAGCAGATAAAAACTAACCCAAATTCCCGTCGTCTGATCGTTTCTGCCTGGAACCCGGCATTGGTCGATCAAATGGCGCTGCCGCCCTGTCATGCGCTGTTCCAATTTTATGTCGCTGACGGCAAATTGTCCTGTCAGTTATACCAGCGCTCGGGCGACATCTTTCTTGGCGTTCCCTTCAATATTGCTTCTTATGCTCTGCTGACCATGATGGTAGCGCAGGTTTGCGATCTGGAGCCGGGTGACTTTGTTCACACGCTTGGCGATGCCCATCTCTACGCCAATCATTTCGACCAGGCGCGTGAGCAACTTGCCCGCCAACCCAAAAGCCTGCCGCAGATACGCGTCAATCCACAAATTCGCGATATATTTTCATTTCAATTTGATGACTTTGAGCTTGTGGATTATCACCCGGATGCGCATATCAAGGCGCCAATAGCTGTGTGAGGTAAAGCATGGACATTCGTGTCTCAATTGTCGTGGCGGTTGCTGAAAACGGCGTCATCGGGTTGGAAGGTGATATGCCGTGGCAATTGTCGACGGATTTGAAGCGCTTCAAAGCCCTGACACTTGGCAAACCAATGATCATGGGCAGAAAAACATTCATAGCGATCGGACAGGCTTTGCCGGGACGCACCTCGATTGTCATCACCCGTGATAAGTCATGGCAGGCAGAAGGAGTTGTCCCGGTTCATTCACTGGAAACAGCATTCAGCGTTGCCAAAGAGGTGGCACTGGCATCTGGACAGGATGAAGTCTGTGTGGTCGGTGGTGGAGATATTTACCGTCAATCTGTTGATTTTGCAGATGTAATTCATTTGACGCAGGTTCATGCGTCGCCGACTGGGGACACCGTGTTTCCTGATTTGGATCCTGCAATCTGGCAGGAAATCAGTCGTCAGCAGGTGCCTTGCGGAGAAAAGGACACAGCAGAAACCACCTATATCATTTATCAAAGAAAGGCATAAGGTGAATGTGCCGCGTTAAACCGTACTAAATGCCAGAAATTATAAAAAAATTGCCGCGTTGAAAGCGACAGTTTAGATACCTATAACAAATTAACAAACCCTATGGCTGCAGCAAAATTGCTGCGCCCAATTCAAGGACAAGATATGCCCTGGAGTAACCAGACCGGTGGAGGTCAAAATAACGGCAGCAATGGCAGCGGCGGCGGCGGTGGCGGCGGCGGCCCTTGGGGCCAGCCCCCGAGAGGCCCACAGCGCCCCGATGGCGGTGGACAGCAACCACCTGATCTCGAAGAAATTCTGAAACGCGGTCAGGACCGGCTCAAAAACATCATTCCTGGCGGCGGCGGTGGCGGCGGCGGCGGTGCCAAATTCAGTGCTGCTGGTCTCGGACTGATAGCTGTAGCGGCAGTTGGCCTTTATGCCTTTTCCTGTGCCTATCAGGTGGAAGCGGACGAATTGGCGGTGGAAACCGTCTTTGGGGTCCCGCGTGATGACGTGAATGAAGCGGGCCTGCATTTTGCATGGTGGCCTTTTGAACGGGCCGATAAAGTCAATATCGGTGTTCGTCAGGTCAATATTGGCTCAACCGGGCGCGGTGGATCGCGCCAGGGGCTGATGTTGTCGGGCGATCAGAACATCGTTGATGTAACATTCTCGGTTCAGTACAGCGTCGCCAATCCAAAAGACTTCCTGTTTAAGGTCAACGACCCAAGCGGCATGGTTGAAGAGGTCGCCGAAAGTGCGATGCGCGAAA
The DNA here is from genome assembly GCA_011087605.1 of Hyphomicrobiales bacterium. Classification (GTDB taxonomy): domain Bacteria; phylum Pseudomonadota; class Alphaproteobacteria; order Rhizobiales; family Rhizobiaceae; genus Pseudahrensia. The sequence goes on along the minus strand of JAALLE010000011.1, from coordinate 38,477 downwards.
TCGTCGGACGTCGCCCGGCCCAGGATATCTTCCGTGATGACCGTCAGGGAATCACTCAGGAAGTCCGGGACATCACCCAAACCATGCTGGACAATTATGGGACCGGCATTGGCATTCGGGCGTTAAACATCGAGGACGTGGCTCCTCCGCCGAAAGTGGCTGACGCGTTTGACGAGGTGCAGCGCGCCGAGCAGAACGAAGATCAGTTTCAGGAAGAAGCCAACCGTTACAGCAACAAGGCTTTAGGTGAAGCACGCGGTGAAGCTGCCCAGATCCGTGAAGACGCTGCCGGTTATAAAAACCGTATCGTTCAGGAAGCCCAGGGTGAAGCGCAACGCTTCCTTTCGGTCTATGAGCAATATGTGAAAGCCCCGGTGGTGACACGCAAGCGCCTGTTTCTTGAGACCATGGAAGGTGTCTTGAAAGATTCCAGCAAGGTCATCATGGAATCCGGTGCCAACGGTACCGGCGTCGTGCCTTATCTTCCGCTACCGGAAATCAACAAACGCAACACGGGGTCAAACTAATGAGTAATCGATTTGGATTTATTCTGGGCCTTGTCGGTCTGGTTGTTGTCACCCTGTGGAGTTCATTCTTCGTCGTCGACGAGCGTGAACAGGCCATTGTCTTGCGGTTTGGTGAAATTGTTCGGGTCGAAAAAGAGCCGGGCCTGAATTTCAAACTGCCGTTTGGATTTGCCGGTCTTGATACTGTGCTGATCATTGAAGACCGTCTTTTGCGCTTTGATCTGGATGATATTCGCGTTCAGGTGTCGGGTGGTAAGTTTTACGAGGTGGATGCCTTCATGACGTATCGGATCTCCGATCCGCGCAAATTCAGGGAGCAAGTCGGCGCATCACAACAACAGGCTGAAACCCGTCTGCGGTCGCGACTCGATGCTGCTTTGCGTCAAACCTATGGTCGTCGTGGATTTGAAGCGGCGCTGTCGGAAGAGCGTTCGGCGATGATGTTTGAAGTTCGCGACCAGATGCGACCGGAAGCTGAAAACCTTGGCATTCAAGTCGATGATGTGCGGGTTCGGCGTACCGATCTGACCGCCGAAGTTTCTGATCAGACATTCCAGCGGATGAGCGCGGAACGGCTGGCTGAAGCCGAACGTATTCGGGCACGTGGTCAGGAAGCCGCGCGACGCATCAAGGCTTCTGCCGACCGTCAGGTGGTGGAAATCAAGGCTGAAGCCCAGCGGGAATCAGAAATCCTGCGCGGTGAAGGTGAGGGGGAACGTAACAGGACCTTTGCCGAGGCCTACCAGCAAGATCCTGAATTCTTTGCCTTTTACCGCTCAATGGCGGCCTATAAGACGGCGCTTGAAAATTCAGATACCACATTGGTTCTGTCGCCAAATTCTGAATTCTTCAAGTTCTTCCAGGATGCTAAAGGATTGGGAACCCCCAGCCCGACCGGCAACTAACTGAGGAGCCGCCATATGGTGGAGCTGTTCAGTATCATTGGCGTATTTTTGGCTATTGAAGGGGCGCTCTATGCGGGTGCTCCATCGATGGCCAAAAAACTCGCCCATGACATCAGCCAGATGGAGGAATCGACGCTGAGACGCGCCGGGCTGATCGCGCTGGGTGTGGGTGTCGGTCTGGTGTGGATGGTTCGAGGATAAGATGGTTGGGGCCGTTGAAAAGACAGCTGATCCTGCCAGGAATTCGCCGAGATTTTAATTGCGACCTTTTCTCGCCATAATGTTTCGGGCTTGATAGTATAATCAGGTTTTCATGAGCCGGTGATGGTTCAGGCAAGACCAGTGAATATCGGGAGTTGAAAGATGAAATTTACTGCATTCTGGAAAGTGTTCGCACTTTGCACGGCATTTGCGCTGGTCAATATTGCCGCATTGAAGAGCGATATTCGCTATGTCAGCGGAATGGCTCGGGCTGCGGGCCCTGTATCAGTTGCTGATCTTGCCGAAAGCCTGATCGGTGCGGTGGTCAATATTTCAACCTCTCAAAACGTCAAGGGTCCCGAAGGTCAGACCGGTCTGCCACGGCCTCGCGTGCCCGAAGGTTCACCATTTCAGGATTTTTTCGACGAGTTCTTCAAACAACAGGAAGAAGGCAATAGTGGTCGCCGTCAGCCCCGTAAAGTACAATCCCTGGGATCGGGGTTTGTGGTCGACCCCGAAGGCATCATCATCACCAATAATCATGTTATCGCTGATGCAGATGAAATTACCGTCGATTTTTCTGATGGATCCTCACTGATTGCCTCTGTCATCGGCACAGACCCCAAAACCGATATTGCGGTGTTGAAAGTGACGCCGGAAAAGCCGCTGCAGGCTGTCTCTTTTGGATCGTCAAAAAATGCCAGGGTAGGGGACTGGGTGATGGCAATAGGCAACCCGTTTGGTCAGGGAAGCTCGGTTACTTTGGGCATTGTATCAGCCATCAATCGCGATATTCGGTCAGGCCCGTATGACGATTTCATTCAAACCGATGCGGCGATCAACCGAGGTAACTCCGGTGGTCCATTGTTTAATATGGACGGCGATGTGATCGGGATTAATACGGCAATCATTTCGCCGTCAGGCGGGTCCATCGGCCTTGGGTTTTCAATTCCTGCAGATCTGGCGATCACCGTGATTCAACAACTGCGTGATTTTGGCGAAACCCGCCGTGGTTGGCTCGGTGTCAGCATCCAACCGGTTACAGATGATATTGCCGAGAGCCTTTCCATGGCCGAAGCCCGTGGTGCGCTCGTCGCCGGACTCACCCCCAAGGGACCTGCCAAGAATTCGGGTATTCTGGTAGGTGATGTTATTTTAGAATTTGATGGCAAGGCCATCGAACAGATGCGAGACCTGCCGCGAATCGTCGCAGAAACACCGGTTGGCAAGGCCGTGGATGTCGTGGTGCTGCGCAAAGGCAAGGAAGAAACCGTTCCGGTGACACTGGGTCGGTTGGAGGACAGTGAGAAGCTCGCCTCCGCAAAACCTTCGGACTCATCAAATGAGCCTGACGCGAAAGCTGAAATATCCGCTCTTGGCATGACGTTTGGCGAGCTGAACGATGAGGCGCGCAAACAATTCTCCATATCGGCCGACGTAAATGGTGTGTTGGTGACCAAGGTCGAAGCCGGATCGGCGGCGGCTGAGAAGGGCATTGTGGTTGGCAGCGTCATTGCTGAAATCGGTCAGGAAGCGATCAGCAAACCCGAGGATGTGGCGAAACGCCTGGAAGCGCTGGAAAAGGAAGGCCGCAAGAAGGCTCTTCTACTTGTCGCTTCCAAGGACGGTCAGCTCAGCTTTATTGTTTTGAAACTGTAGTTCTATTGCTGGGCTTTCCAATCGCCGGCTGTCAATGAATAGAGCACATGGCGTTTGAGATGCGGGTGACTGTCGCCAACTCCGGGATGGTCGAACCCACCGTCCTCCACTTTTAACAACCCAATGCGCTCCATCACGGCGATTGATGGGCGGTTGTTATGGACAGCAAAGGCAACAATCTGGTCCAGGCCGTGATCCTCAAAGCCATGTTTCAACAGGGCAATTCCGGCTTCCGTGGCTAGACCTTGCCCCCAGACGTCTGGATGGTAGAGCCAGCCAATTTCAACGCAGGGCGAAAACGGGGTGTCATAGGTGACGCTTCCAAGACCGGTGAATCCAACTGGTCGTCCGGATGCTTTGAGGCAAGCTACTCCCCATTTCAGGCCTGAATCTGAATCCTTTTCGACCAGACCTTCGAGGAGTTCGTCTGCCTGCTGGCGGTCTTTGCGCGAAGGATAAAAGTGACGCACCGTCTCATCCGACAGGATGAAGTGAAAAAAGGCTCGGTCGTCTTCGCTTAATGTCCAATGTCTGATGATCAGACGTTCGGTCTCGATTTGTGAATCTGTTCTCATTCAACAAAGTCCGATTTTCGATATCCCTGAATGTACAAAAGGGCGGTCAGGTCACCATGGTCGATGCGAAAGCGGGCCTGTTCGGCAACGATGGGCTTGGCATGAAGCGCTACCCCGGCACCCGCCAGGTTGAGCATGCCCAGATCATTTGCCCCATCGCCCACGGCAATCACGTCGCTGGTTTCGATGGCAGTTTTTTCCACCACATCCTTCAGTGCCTGGACTTTTGCGTCGCGTCCGAGAATTGGCGGGATCACTTCACCGGACAATGTGGTGCCATCCTCCTTAAACGTATTGGCTCGGTGTTCGTCAAAGCCCAACCTTGTGGCGATAGAGGATGTGAACTGGGTAAATCCACCGGATACCAGGGCACAATAGGCTCCATTTGCTTTCATCGTGGCAACCAGCTGTCTCCCGCCCGGCATCAGCGTGATGCGTTCGTCCAGGACTTTTTGGATAATTGATAAGGGCAATCCCCGTAACAGGCCGACACGTTCGCGCAGCGCCGGTTCAAATTCGAGTTCACCCCGCATGGCGCGGGCTGTGATGTCGGCGACTTTGGCACCAACACCGGCTTCCGCTGCCAATTCATCGATGCATTCCTGCTGGATCAAAGTCGAATCCATATCGGCAAGCAATGCCTTCTTGCGTCGATCCTCTGCCTCTTGTACCACCCAGTCGACAGGCTGGCCGTCCAGAAGCGCCCGTAATTCGGACTGCCATTGATCGTCAGTTTGTGGCAGTGGCATATCGCAGGCAATGCCGTCGGCCAGAAAATAAACCGCGCTGGCGCCGGTGATCTGACGGGCCTGTTCTGCCAGTTCAGGCGTCAGGCAGGGATTGGCGGGATTGGCAATGAGTGTGGCAACTCGGTCTGAAAAGGCCATGGATAAAAAACTATCTGTGAGGAATGGTGCAAAGACCGGACGCGATTTTGATAGCGGGACCAACCGCCAGCGGCAAGTCCAAGCTTGCTGTTGAGGAAGCGTTGCGTTTTGACGGCGAAATCGTCAACACCGACTCAATGCAGGTCTACCCGGTTTTGAATGTCCTGACCGCCCGGCCAGACGCCGACGATCTGAAAAAGGTTCCGCATCATCTTTATGCGACTGCGGAGCTGGATAAACCATATTCGGTTGCCCGCTGGCTTCATGATGCTGAACTTGTTGCGGCTGATATTTGGTCGCGCGGCCGAATTCCAGTGTTTGTCGGAGGCACGGGATTATACTTTCGCGGGCTCGAAAATGGCATTGCTGAAACTCCCGACATACCACTCGAAATTCGTCAGGAAATTCGGCTTCAACTGGAGCAGTTTGGCAGCGAAAAACTACACCAAAAACTGGCCCTGCTTGACCCCGACGGAGCGGCCGGATTAAGGGCTGGTGACGGGCACAGAATCGCCCGCGCATTGGAGGTAATTTCAGCGACTGGAAAGCCTTTGTCCCACTTCCAGAACCTGCCACATTCCAGACCGATTCTGACCGGAAAATCGGTTCGAAAAACTGTCCTCATGCCGTTGCGGAAACTGCTTCATGCGCGGATAAACCACCGTACTGATTGGATGATCGAGAATGGCGCGGTAGATGAAGTGAAAGCTCTTTTGCAGTTAAATTTGCCACCAGAAGCGACTGTATTGAAAGCAATTGGAGTGCCTCAATTGGGAAATTTTCTGCATGGTAAATTTTCTCTTAATGAGGCTACAGAGCAGATAAAAGCTGCCACGCGGCAGTATGCCAAGCGCCAGTCGACATGGTTCAATGGCCAGTTCGACAACAGTTGGAATTTCGATGCTGGAAAATAGAGCGTTTGCGGCAGGTGATTATCCGCTCATTTAGACTTTCGCTTTAAAACGAAATTGTGGGATGTACTTCTGTGCATCGGACGATGAAGTAACCGGAAGCAATCGCTTTCCCAGGACGGGCTTTGGGGAACGGGAGATAGATGAGAAAACTGGCGGATACAGCGTATTGGATTTTCGCTGCCGGCACGGTCGGGAGCTTGTCTATGGCTGCCTTCGTTCTCGTTCGCTTGCGTCCTGAAATCATCACTCAAAATGCCCCCTCAATTGGCCCGTTTAATCCACTGTTTTTCACCCTCGTTTTGATGGGTTTGACACTGGCCTTCGGGTTGTTTTTTGCAATGCCGATTTTGCGCAAGAGAAACCGCGAACAGGAACAGTTGACCGACCGTGCAGCGGAGCTCGAAGTGGCGGTGGTCACCGATCCGCTGACCAAGCTGTACAACCGGCGATATTTCGAAGATGCGTTGGAGGAATACGTCACTGAATTTGCCAAAATTGGCGCGCCTCTGGCCTTGCTCACTCTTGACCTCGATCATTTCAAGAGCGTCAACGACACCTATGGGCATGATGCCGGCGACGTGGTTTTGAAACAGCTGGCCCAGAATCTGCAAAAAGTAACTCGCGAACATGACATCGTAGCCCGTACCGGTGGGGAGGAGTTTTGCATTGTTGCGCCATTTTCTGAATCCAGCCAGATCAGACCCTTTGCGGAGCGGGTCTGTCGAATGGTCGAGCAGATGAGAGTCGACATTGGGGTGATTATTTTGAGGCCAACGATTTCAATCGGTGTGGCCTCGACTGCTGACGGAGTGAAGACGCCCAAGGAATTGCTCAAAATATCTGATGAGCGGCTGTATCAGGCGAAAGAGCAGGGGCGAAATCGGGTTAGTTGTTAGTGCTGCTCAGGCAAACAATTTTTGATTTGCCCCGTTGACGAAATCAAAAGCCACACTATTGTAGCCGCCAGCAAAGTTTAACCAGGTAGATGAGTGTGACTAATATTCTGGTAGTGGTGAGAAAGCGCGTTGGCGTGGTGAGGTAGTGATCACCACGAATGCTAACGCGCGTCAGGCTCCTTCGGGGGCCTTTTTTATTGGTCAACCGACCAAATGGAATTTAAACCGGGAGCACTGGGCTCCAAAATGGAAAATGGGAACTAAAAATGGCTGGTAAGAGCGAAAACAGCGGTGACAATAGCACTGAGACCGGTGGGTCACGCGAGATGACGGGAGCCGAAATGATCGTCCAGGCGCTGATCGACAATGATGTCACCGATCTGTTTGGCTATCCCGGCGGAGCGGTTTTGCCGATCTATGACGAATTGCATCAGCAGGACAAGATCCGACATATACTTGTTCGGCATGAACAGGGTGGTGGACATGCTGCGGAGGGCTATGCCCGCTCTACCGGTAAACCTGGTGTTGTGCTTGTGACTTCCGGCCCTGGTGCAACAAATACGGTTACCGCACTTCAGGATGCGCTGATGGATTCAATTCCGCTGGTTTGCATCACTGGTCAGGTGCCCACGCCCCTGATCGGGTCTGATGCGTTTCAGGAATGCGATACAGTTGGCATTACACGACCCTGTACCAAACACAATTGGCTGGTCAGTGATGTCAATGATCTGGCTGGTATTCTGCACCAGGCCTTTCATGTAGCCGTCAATGGCCGTCCGGGGCCGGTAGTTGTTGATGTGCCAAAGGATGTTCAGTTTGCCACCGGTACCTATCATCCGCCTTCAGCATTTGACCAAAAAGCCTATTCCCCCAAGGTCAAGGGTGATCTGGAGCAGATCAAAGAAGCTGTGGAGCTGATGACGTCGGCTCGCAAGCCGATCATCTATTCAGGCGGCGGTGTTGTTAATTCAGGTCCTGAAGCGACCAATCTGCTGCGTGAGTTGGTCAAACTGACGGGCTTTCCAATCACCTCTACGTTGATGGGGCTGGGCTGCTACCCGGCGAGCGGTGACAAGTGGCTCGGCATGTTGGGCATGCACGGCACCTATGAAGCCAATATGGCGATGCACGACTGTGATGTCATGGTTTGTATCGGCGCGCGGTTTGACGACCGCATTACCGGCCGTCTGGATGCCTTCGCCCCCAATGCAAAGATAATCCACATCGATATCGACCCCTCGTCCATCAACAAGGTCGTGCATGCGGATGTTCCGATCATTGGCGATGTCGGCCTTGTTCTGGAAGACATGGTGCGCCTGTGGCGGGCTCATTCGGCCAGGCCGGATAAAGCCGACCTTAAGGCCTGGGATAAGCAGATCGATATTTGGCGTGATCGCAATTCGCTTGGCTACAAGCCCAACAAAACGGTCATCATGCCGCAATATGCGATTGAGCGTTTGTATGAACTGACCAAGGACCTCGACACATACATTACGACTGAGGTCGGTCAGCATCAGATGTGGGCTGCTCAGTATTATGGATTCGAGGAGCCCAACCGCTGGATGACCTCGGGTGGACTTGGCACCATGGGTTACGGACTGCCGGCGGCAATGGGTGTTCAGATTGCCCATCCGGATTCACTTGTTGTTTGTGTTGCCGGTGATGCCTCGGTTCAAATGAATATTCAGGAAATGTCGTCTGCATTGCAGCACGGCACACCGATCAAGATCATGATCCTGAACAACGAATATATGGGCATGGTTCGACAGTGGCAGCAATTGCTGCATGGCAACCGGTTGTCCAATTCCTATACCGAAGCCATGCCGGATTTCGTCAAACTGGCCGAAGCCTACGGGGGAACGGGCATCCGTTGCACCAAACCTGCAGAGCTGGACGGGGCGATCAAACAGATGATTGAGACGCCCGGTCCGGTGATTTTTGATTGCTGTGTTGTCACGCTTGCCAACTGTTTTCCGATGATCCCATCGGGCAAGGCCCACAACGAGATGTTGTTGCCGGATGAAGCCACAGATGAAGCAGTTGGCTCGGCGATTGATGAGAAAGGCAAGGCACTGGTCTAGCAGGGTTCATCCCGGTGAGCGAGATATTGCCCAGAAAACCAGTGGCCCTGGACTATCTGTTGTTGCTTTTGTTGGGAGCGATATTGGGGTCGAATTTCATGATGACCAAAATTTCAGTTCAGTTTCTGCCGCCAATGTTCGTTGTGTCGTTTCGACTGGCTATTGCTGCGATCATGCTGGTCGTGCTGATGAAAGCTGCCGGACTGAGTTTTCCCAAAGGTCCGGTCTGGATTTCGTTGATTGCGGCGGGGGTGATCGGTCTGACGATACCCTTTAGTCTGCTGTCCTGGGCTCAACAGCGGGTTGATGCGGGACTGGCCGCCATACTGATGGCTACAATGCCACTCTTCACCCTGTTGCTGGCGCAGGTATTTACAAAAGACGAAAAACCCAACCGATATTCGCTCGGCGGATTTGCCATTGCTCTGGTTGGTGTCATCATTTTGTTCGGTCCGGGAAAGCTGGCCGGCCTGGCAGACCAGACAGTGCGGCAATACGCCGTGGTCGGTGCCGCTCTTTGTTACGGACTAAATGCAATCATCACCAAAAAATTCACCGGCATGGACTGGCGACAGTCGACAGCTTCCCTGCTGGTGGCAGCATTTATCTGTTCTTTGCCGCTGCTGTTGTTTTCAGACCTTACCGCCTTGCAGGCTCCCGTTCATGTTTGGGTAGCGACCGTTTATACCGGGGTGGTTCCCACGGCGATTGGCAGTATCATCATCATCTTGATCATCAGACGAACCAGCGCCAGCTTCCTGTCGCAGATCAATTTTCTGGTTCCGCTTTATGGTGTTGCATTTGCCATCCTGTTCGTAGATGAAGCTCTGCCAGCAGATGGTGCCCTGGCATTGGCGATCATTTTGTGCGGTGTTGCTCTGGCGCGCCGCAGACCGAAACGTAATTTTATTTCGATTAACAAAGGGGTTTGAACCCATGAGTGACACTGTTCAGAACCAAAATAAGGTGGTGACACCACCTGCCTCTGCCTATTTCATCTCGGAAAACAGAGAAGTGATTGTCCAGCACACTTTGTCGGTTCTGGTCGACAACGAATCCGGGGTTCTGGCTCGGGTGATCGGCCTGTTTTCGGGGCGCGGCTACAATATTGAAAGCCTGACCGTATCGGAAACCGAACATGACCGACACCTGTCGCGCATTACCATCATTTCCAAGGGCACGCCGAAGGTTCTGGAGCAAATTAAGCGGCAACTGGAGCGCATGGTGCCGGTTCACCGGGTGGTCGATCTGACGCTACGGGCACATCGTCTGGGCTATGAAAAACCGCTTGAACGCGAGTTGGCGCTTGTGAAAGTGGCCGGCACCGGAGAGCACCGCGTTGAAGCGTTGCGCCTGGCTGAGGCCTTTGGTGCCCAGGTCGCCGACGCCAATGTCGGGCATTTTGTATTTGAAATCACCGGACGTCAGCAAAAGATCGAACAGTTTATTTCAATCATGACCCCTTTGGGTCTGGTGGAAGTCTGCCGCACCGGCATTGCCGCGATGAATCGCGGGCCCGAGGGTATGTAGCTTGCAACTGTCCGTAAAATCAATTAGGTAAGGATTGCTTACCTAATTGAAGGGTGGATCATGCTAACGACGACATTTCTGGCATTGCTGGTTTTTTCATTTGTATCCTCGATCACTCCCGGCCCGAACAACATAATGCTGTTTGCCTCCGGCGTTAATTTCGGGTGGTGGCGAACCTTCCCCCATGCGATCGGCATATCCCTGGGATTTGGCGTGCTGTTGGCGGCGGTTGGACTGGGGCTTGGCGTGCTGCTGAATTCAACTCCTATGCTGTTTATGGGGGTAAAACTGGCAGGTGGCGCCTATATGCTGTATCTGGCGTGGAAAATCGCCCATTCCGGGCCGGTGGAAGCGCAATCCGGTACGGCGCGACCAATGACATTGTTTGAAGCCGCATTGTTTCAATGGGTTAACCCGAAAGCCTGGGTAATGGCGATGGTCGCCATGTCGACCTACACGCTGGACGGCAATTACCTGTTGAATGTCGCCATTGTAGTTTTTGTCTTTTGCGTGATTAATTTTCCGTCGGTGACGGTCTGGGCAGGATTTGGCACGATAATGCGTAATTTTCTGAAAGATCCGCTAAAATTGAAGATCTTCAATTATACCATGGCAATCGCCCTGGTATTATCCCTGTGGCCGATGCTGACAGCCTGAAAACAATTTTTGTTGTGTGCATAACCGCACAGAGACGGAGAGCTCTGCGCGGTAAAGATAGCTCATGAAGAAACTTGCAGGTGTAACGAAGTCGAATTTGCAGTTTTCCGATTCAAACAGGGTAGTCGTCCACCGCCCCTGAGCGACTAACCTTTGCCCGTCCCTTTCAATTGAACAGGGGCGGGCAAATTGTTTGAGGCACCATGGACATGGTGCCTTTTACCGAGCCGCATAGACGTGTAGGTTTCTGGCAAAGCACTTTATCAGCCGAGACCCATGAGCCGCTCACTTCCCGCTTCCATTGACGACACCTTAGAGATGCTGACGTCCTCCAGCTATGTGGCTGACCGTTCGCTGGCCACCGTGCTGTATCTGGCGCTTAAGATGCAGCGTCCGCTTTTTCTTGAAGGCGAGGCGGGTGTTGGCAAGACCGAGATCGCCAAGGTTCTGGCAGAGGCTCTCGACCGTCCGTTGATTCGCCTGCAGTGCTACGAGGGGCTGGATATCTCTTCCTCGGTCTATGAGTGGAATTATGCGGCCCAAATGGTTGATATTCGAATGCGCGAGGCGTCCGGCGACACCAACCGGGATGCGATGGAAGATGATGTATTTTCCGAGCGATTCCTGATCCGGCGGCCGATTTTGCAGGCGTTGCAACAGGTCGATGGCCGGGCTCCGGTTCTGCTGATTGATGAGCTGGACCGGACCGATGAAGCCTTTGAAGCATTCTTGCTGGAAATCTTGTCTGATTTTCAGGTGACGATTCCTGAGCTTGGGACAATTCGGGCAGCCGAGCCGCCAATTGTCATCATCACGACAAACAGAACTCGCGAAATTCATGACGCACTGAAGCGGCGTTGTCTGTATCACTGGGTCGATTATCCAGATGCTGAACGGGAGCTGGAAATCGTCAAGCTGAAAGTGCCGGGCGCCAATGCAGCTTTGTCGCGCGAGATCGTTGATTATGTTCAGCGATTGCGGCAAATGGAATTGTTCAAGAATCCAGGCATTGCCGAAACGCTGGATTGGGCAACCGCACTGATGGAACTCGACAAGGTGGCGCTCGATCCGCAAACCGTGTCCGATACACTGGGTGTGATCCTAAAATATCAGGACGATATCGCCGCTATTCAGGGCAGCGAAGGGGCAGAAATTCTTAATGAAATCAAATCACAAGCGCGAGCAGATGGTGCTCGGGCCGGCGTTTCTGCGCAACCGGTCTAGGCTACGTTATGGCGGATGCTCCTCAGTCATCGGAAGTCGGCAAGCTTACCAATAACATCTTGTATTTTGCCCGCGCCCTGCGCGATGCCGGATTGCGGGTGGGGCCCGCTTCCGCGGTGGAAGGAGTGCGCGCAGTTGAGGCGGCTGGAATTGGCAGCCGCGACGATCTGTACTGGACGCTGCATTGCGTTTTCGTCAGCCGTAAGGAGGATCACCCGGTCTTTGATGAGGCGTTCAAACTGTTTTGGCGTTCGCGTGATCTGGTTGAAAAAATGATCGCCATGTTTGCCCCCGTGGCCGATCCCCGCGCCGAAAAGGAAAAACCCAAGGCTGGGCAGTCGCGGGCTGCCGAAGCGCTGTTTCAAAAGGAAGAAAAACAACAACAGGAACGGCCCGAAATTGAGATAGACGCAAGTTTTTCAATGAGTGCCAATGAAGTTCTGCGCAAAAAGGATTTTGCCCAGATGACAGCGGAGGAATTCGCCACGGCCCGACAGGAAATTCAACGCCTGCAATTGCCAATTGATCAGGTGCGTACACGTCGTTTCAAACCCTCCAATCGCGGCAATTTGTTTGATGCCAGGGCGGTACTGCGCAAATCAATGAATACTGGGGGCGATTTGATCCTGCCGAGCTTCAGGGAACCGCGCCTGGTTCAGCCCCCATTGGTGGTGCTGGCGGATATTTCCGGATCGATGAGCCAATACAGCCGCATTTTCCTGCATTTTCTCCATGCGTTAACGGACAAGCGAAAGCGGGTACACACATTTTTGTTTGGCACCCGCCTGACCAATATCACCCGTGCTTTGCGGGCCAAGGATCCTGATCAGGCGCTGGACGATGTTTCAGGATCGGTGGTCGACTGGGAAGGCGGAACCCGTATTGGTGAAACGTTGACAACGTTTAACCGCCAATGGGGACGCCGCGTTTTGGGGCAGGGGGCGGTTGTCCTGCTGATCACGGACGGGCTGGAGCGGGCGCGTGATGAAGGTGACCTTGTGCAACTGGAACGAGAAATCGAACGGTTGCACAAGAGCTGCCGTCGCCTGATCTGGCTGAACCCGTTGTTGCGATTTGATGGGTTTGAGCCACGGGCGGCCGGGGTGCGCATCATGCTACCTCATGTGGACGATTTCCGTGCTGTTCATTCGCTGGAATCGCTGGGCGACCTCTGCGCGGCGCTTGGTCCGGCATCAACCCGTTGAATGGTGGGCAAATTGCTCTAGATTAGATCCATGATGGAACAGCAAAATGATACGCTTGCCGTGGCGCAGAAATGGCAATCGGAAGGCCGCAATGTAGCTTTGGCCACAGTTATTGAGACCTGGGGATCGGCACCGCGCCCTGTGGGCAGTCATCTGGTGATCGACTCCGAAGGCAATTTTGAAGGATCGGTTTCCGGTGGTTGTGTGGAAGGAGCGGTTGTATTTGAGGCGGTTGAAGCAATCGAAACTGGCCAGCCAAAAGTCCTCGAATTTGGCGTGGCCGACGAAACTGCCTGGGAAGTCGGACTTTCCTGTGGCGGCAAGATCCGCGTCTATTTGGAACCGGTGACCAGCGTGGCTCACAGTGTTCAATAGTGGTCTGAATTAAATGGATGCCCGGATACTCGCCGACATAAACGCTGCACGGCAGGAGCGACGGCCGGTGGCGCTGGTGACTGATATTGCCACCGGCAAACAAGTCCTGCTGAACAGTGATGCGCAGATGGATGATGCGCTGCGACAACAGGTCGAGCAGCGGTTGAAGTCCGGCAAGTCGGGTATTGTTATCTTGCAGGAGAAAGAAACTTTCATCCAGGTCCATGTTCCCTCGCCACGGCTGGTGATTATCGGGGCCGTGCACATTTCCCAGGCTTTGGTGCCAATGGCACAGGCCTGTGGCTTTGATGTTCTGGTGATTGACCCGCGCACCGCCTTTGCCTCGGCTGAACGATTTCCTTCGGTGGAATTGCTGGCTGAATGGCCACAGGAAATATTGGATGACCGCCCACTCGATGCCTATACGGCACTGGTGGCAGTAACCCACGATCCCAAAATCGACGATTTCGCGCTGCAGTCGGCGCTGCAGCAACAGTGTTTTTATGTCGGCGCGTTGGGCAGCCGAAAGACCCATGCCAAACGACTTGCGCGGTTCACAGAAGCTGGAATTGACGAGACGACGACACAGCGTATTCATGCGCCCATCGGGTTGGATATTGGCGGCGCCAACCCGGCAGAAATAGCCGTTTCGATAATTGGCGAAGTTATCGAGACATTGAGAAAAGGTCCGCAGGCGTGAAATTCGGTGAGATACCCGTATCGCAAGCCAGGGATGCTCTAGTCGCCCACGCCATTGTGCTGCCCGACCGGCGGTTGAAAAAGGGACATGTTCTCACCCAACAGGACATAGCGGACCTGCAAAATATGGGGGCAGAACGGCTGACAGTGGCGCAGCTTGAGCCGGGTGACGTGGAGGAGAATGCCGCTGCAAGCCGGATCGCTTCCGCGCTATGCAAATCTCAACTCAATTCGGCGGATGCCTTTACCGGGCGGGTCAATATCTATGCGGCAAACACCGGAATATTTCTGGCCGACAGGCGATTGGTTGACCAGCTTAACCGCATTTCTCCCTCCATCACGCTGGCCTGCCTGAATGACGGAGAATTTGTCGAGGCCGGCCGTATGGTGGCGACCGTAAAGATCATTCCTTTCGCGGTTGAAGATGGTCTGATGAATCAAGCACTTGATGTCATCACCCAGGGGGAAGTTCTGCAACTGACGGCTTCCAGACGCTTGAAGATTGGACTGATTGCTACAAGATTACCCTCGCTGAAATCGGCAACAATGGACAAGACCGCCCGGATTTTGGCGGATCGACTGCGTCCGTCCGGAAGCCTCATCGTTTCTGAAAACAGGGTCGAACATAATTCCGATGCGGTTGCCGGAGCTATAAACGCGCTGCAGGAGGAGTGCGATGTGTTGATCATATTTGGCGCTTCGGCGATCACCGATCGGGCTGATGTTATACCATCGGGGATCGAAGACTGTGGCGGCCAGGTACACTATTTTGGCATGCCCGTTGATCCTGGTAATTTGCTGTTGCTCGGACAAATCAATGGGAAGACAATTATCGGCGCGCCCGGTTGTGCTCGCAGCCCGGCTGAAAACGGGTTTGACTGGGTGCTGCAGCGGGTGATTTGCGATCTGCCGGTGGACCAGTCCTATCTGTCCGGCCTTGGGGTCGGGGGGCTGCTGATGGAAATCTCGGCCCGGCCGCAGCCCCGGGAAGGCTGAACCATGGTTGGACAATCGATCATCGGCATTGTGCTCGCCGCCGGTCGTTCAACACGCATGGGGACTGTGAACAAGCTTACCAAGATATGGCAGGGCCAGCCTCTGATTGCCCATGTGTTGAAGGCCGCTCAGGCAAGTTCGCTAAGCAACGTGGTGGTGGTGACAGGACATCAAAAGGAAAAACTCGCCAAACATCTGGAGAGTGACACTTTAAGTGTTGAAAACCCGGATTTTGCCAGCGGCATGGCCTCGTCGCTTCGGGTTGGAATTCTGCAGGCTTTGGACATGCAGGCTGATGCGGCCCTCGTCTTGCTGGGTGACATGCCAATGGTAACTTCCGCGCATATTGAAACCCTCATTGCAGCGTTCAAAGATCATTCAGGCAGCTACATTGTACAGGCATCGTGCGGTGGAAAACCCGGCAATCCGGTGCTGTTTCCTGGCTCACTTTTTCCCGAATTGTTGAAACTTGGTGGAGATATGGGCGCCCGCGACCTGATCAAGCGTCATTTGGATCAACATGTTCTGGTTGAAATCGGCGAGGCGGCGGCGCGGGATTTCGATACACCCAACGCTTTTGCAGTTCAGGATCGTTCGTCGACCAGGCCGAATATCGGCTGAAAAGCGGCTTTCAGGGCGATATCGACATCGGCCAGTGTCACGGGCAGGCCGAGGTCTATAAGGCTGGTGACGCCGTGCTGGGTGACGCCACAGGGGATGATTCCAGCAAAATGTTCCAGATCGGGTTCGACATTTATGGCGATGCCGTGAAACGACACCCATTTGCGCAACCGAATGCCGATGGCGGCAATTTTGTCTTCGGCAATCTGACCGTCAGGTGCTGCTTTTTCCGGCCTGGCAACCCAAACACCGACCCGGTCTTCGCGTCGTTCTCCAACCACGTTAAAGGCGTCCAGCGTATCGATGACCCAGCGTTCGAGCGCCGAGACAAAGACCCGTACATCCGGTTGTCGACGTTTCAGGTCAAGCATGACATAGGCAACCCTCTGGCCCGGGCCATGATAGGTATATTGACCACCCCGTCCGGTTTGATGCACGGGAAACCGATCGGGCTGCACCAGATCGCTGGAATCTGCGCTGGTACCGGCAGTGTAAAGAGGCGTATGTTCCAGCAGCCAGACGCATTCGCGCGCTTCCCCCTGAGCAATCGCCTGAGCACGATCTTCCATCCAGTTTATCGCCGTTTGATAATCGACCGGATCATCTGAGATGATCCAATCGACCGCCGGCGCGCCATTGGACGGCAAAAAGCTGGTTTGCAGGAGCTCGCGGGGCGTATTCATGGGCGCTATGTGGCAAAGCCAGCGACCCAGTACAAGGGCAGAAAGGGCAGAGGCCGTAAAATCCATCCCGATTGGTGTTGATTACGGTCAAACGCGCTTTTCTGCTTGTGTCGGGCGATGGCCTTTGTTACACCGCCGCGACCAGTCAAAAGACGTGGCAAGTGCGGCCGTGGCGGAACTGGTAGACGCGCAGCGTTGAGGTCGCTGTGGGGTAAAACCCGTGGAAGTTCGAGTCTTCTCGGCCGCACCAATTCAGATTTTAGTGCCCTGATTTTGTAACCTGTTACGGCTGGGTGTTTCCAACACTCAGTAAGCCGCATGATTTGTTACCCGGACTGGCGGTTCCCGGTTGAACAGCAGATAGACCGCATCATCACGCGCTCAGTCAACTGGAATATCCACAACACACGTTGAGCTGCTCAACCGTGAAATATTCTATTCATTGAAAGAAGCTCAAATTATCATCGAGAAGTGGCGTCAACACTTAAACACCAAACGACCTCACAGCGCCCTTTGATACAGGCCGCCGACACCCGAAACAATCATCCAATTGCAGCAATGGCCGATCATGAACTAACAACTATACCGGACCGATCGGATAAGGCTGTTACTCCGCACAACCCGATTGGCAAATTATCAGCGGCGGCATCCGCCCAGCAAACGCGAAACTTATACGACTAAAATTTCTTGCCGAATTTCAGCGCCAGATCTGTCTGCCCGTGATTCTCGCGCCTGCCAACTCGGTATGGGACATATGGGATAGTTGCAACAACACATTGATGGTGTCAGTCAGGTTGACACCAATCGACACAGATTCACGGAACAACAGGTTTGACCCGAGGCCCCATTGATACTTGGTCGCTGAAATCTGTTTGAGACTTTTCTCGCCGTCGTGCAGCGCCCCCCAAAAGAAGCTTCTACGAAGAATTGCTCGGTGAGTTGGTGGTGCCAGGTCAGACCCGTGTAAATTGAGCTGGGTGACGCGTCATCGAATGATATTGTGGTACCAACATGCAGGCGTGGCGTTAGTATTGTACGCAAAATGCCTTCGGTACCATCTTCGCTCATGTCGAAATCAAAGGGTGTGAAAAGTATTTCACCGTTAATGCCGGGGAAGTTGTAATTGTAGTAACTCTCCTCTTCCCCAAAGGGCATATCAATCCAGGCGCCGCCGAATCGCGCTTCATCAATTTGAAAAGATTGTGCCTGCGCTGTGCCCAAAAAAGCCAACAGTGCAACGGTCCCCACTATTGCGGACAGAAAGTTTGATTTCATAATCGTAAGTACCCAACTCAGATAGTCGCTCTGCCTACCACAGCTTGCCGCGAATTCAAATACTTAACATATAGTTTACAACACTCCCATCAACGCTGTTTTGACTTCGGGCATTGCGTGTCTGAACGGGCAGGTGACCAGTGTTCGCCTTGGTCGGAATTAGCTTTCCGATTCAGCTACTTCCAGCACATCTTTCGCAGACGAACTGGTGCGTTTGAAACCGCGGAAAAACAGGTAATAGCCACAGGGGACGAAGAACAGGGTGAGAATTGATCCGACTGCCAGCCCGCCGATCATCAGCGTCGCCATCGGCTCAAACAAGGCGCCACCCAGGATCGCCATGGGCAGTAATCCAAACACCGTGGTCAGAGATGTCAACATAATCGGAGTGAGGCGTTTTTGCGAGGCGGCTATCACCGCATCCCGCAATTCCATGGATTGACGTTCAATATCGACCTGGTCAATCAACACGATGGCGTTGTTGATGATGATGCCGGCCAGCGAGATCATGCCCAATATCGCAAAGAATGACAGGGGTTGATTGGTTATCAGCAGCGCCAGTGGGGCACCGATGATGATCAGCGGAATCGTCATGAAGGTCAAAATCACCCGGCGGGCCGAGTTGAACTGGAACATCAGCGCGATCATCATCACCATGAAGGCGAGGGGCAAGCCACCTGCCAATTTTTCATTGACCTCTGCACTTTTGGTTGTTTCACCGGCTATCTCGACTGAAAAACCGGCTGGCAGGTCGAGATTGTCGATGGTTTCGCGGTTGACGGCTAAAAGCTGTTCCGCACTGAGCAGAGAACTCTTTGCCGATATTTTGATCAGTCGTTTTTGGTTCTCGCGCCGCATTTGCGAAAATTCCAGCCTTGGCGACAGTGTTGCCACCCGGTCGAGGGATATCAACTGCCCCTGAGCTGACACCGACAGGTTTGACAGGTCTTCAAGACTGTCGCGGAAACTCTTTTCTGCGCGAACTACAATGGGAATTGAATCGGTACCTTCGCGATACTCAGAAATTGTGCTGCCGGAGAAATAGGCATTCATCACATTGGAGATAGATTCTGACGTAACTCCCAGTTCACGCGCCTTGTCTTGTGCCACATTGACGACAATCTTGAGAGACTTGTTGCCCCAGTCGTTTTCGTTTTGCACAACACCCGGTGCTTCGGCAAATCCTGCTTCCACCTGACGCGCCAGGTCCAGTAACCGGTCAGCATTTGGGCCGGAAATCTTAATCTCAACGATGCCCGATTCCGATCCGCCCATGGCGAGGCGTTTGATTTTGTAGCGAGCTGCGGGATGATTTTCCAGCAGGTGGCGTTGCGCCCGATCAGCGGCAGTGACAGCGCCTTCAAAGTCCTCTGTATTGATCAGGAAGAATGCGCTGGCGGGATTGGTATCGGCAGGGCTGAGGGCAAGATAGAAGCGTGGTCCACCATCACCGACATAGGTTGTTACATTGGAAATTTCTGGATTAATTTCCTTATTGGATAACCATTGCTGAACCGACAATGCCTCCGCGCCGGTCGCGGATATTGCGGTGCCCTTGGGCATATCCTGGTAGATCAGGAACTGATTGCGGGCACTGAGCGGGAACATTTCCTTTTTCAGATCGGCAAATAGCGTCACCGAAAACGCAACCAGCAGATAGCACAGCGGTATGACAATCAGCGAAAAACTCAGCGCCCTGTCGACCAGAACGCCATAAATCCGGACCAGCGCATTTGGGCCATTGTCAGCCTTGGATGGTTTTTTGTTATTCGACAGCCAGACCGTCAGGGCAGGTAGAATATAAAGCGCCGTCAGCCAGGAACCAAACAGCATGACGCCGACCACCGCGCCAAGGGAGAAACTGTATTCGCCTTCGGTTCCCTCCAGTATCAACAGTGGAATAAATGCGGATACGGTCGTAATCGATGCTACGGCCAGCGGAACGGTGAATTGACCGCCAGCCTCTTCAGCAGCCTGTTTGGGAGCCACTCCGCGGGCCAATCTGGTTTGAATGTCCTCGACCACAACCAGACCGTTATCAACCAGCAGACCAAGTGAAATAATCACCGCAGCAATTGAAACCTGCTGAAGCTCGACCCCCAAATGCTGCATGCCCATAAGTGCAAACATCACGGTAAATGGGACAATACAGGCGATGATGAAGGCGGCGCGCAGCCCCAGAAAGATCAGCATCACGACGAACACCACCACAAAAGTCTGGGCGACGTTTTCCAGCGCATTGTTGATCGAAGCAGTGACCTTCGATTCCTGGTAGGTGGTATAATTGTAGGCGATGCCGATCGGCTGGGTATTTTCATGTTGATCAATGGCGGCTCGCAGCCGCTTGCCAATCACCTGAATGTCCCCGCCATCCGACATTTCCACGGCGACCATGACGGACTGCTGGCCGTCAAAATAAACCGGTTTTACCATCGGATCGACATAGCCACGGCGCACCGAGACAAGGTCCTCGAGACGGACAAACCCGCTGAGGCCGGAAATTTTTGTCAGCACTTGCTTGATGCTTTCAACGTCCTTCAGGTCGCCATTGGCTTCGAGCACCAAATCAATGCCACCTGCATCGACTTCACCTGCCGGCAAAATAACATTTTGCGATTCCAGATCACTGAGAACCTGTTGAATTTCAACACCGACGGCTGCCAGTTTGCGGGTGTCGATCTCCAGATAAATCCGCTCGTCCTGTTCACCATACAGGCTGACACGACCCACGCCTTCAATCGTATAGACGAATTTTTGCAGGGCTTCTGCGGCGTCACTGAGTTCTTTGTAATTGAAGCCCTCTCCGGTAATGGCAACCGATACGATGGTGACATTGCCGTAACTGGAATTGACAAAGGGACCTCTTGTACCTTTCGGCAGACTGTTTTCAAGGTCTGCCATTTTGTTGCGAATGTCCTGTTGAACTTCAGCAAGGGCAGAACTGGGGACGGAATCACCGATATCCAGCTTGATGGTTGTGCTGCCGGTAGTGATCAGGGTCTTGATGTCGTCAATTTCCGCGATCTCACGGGCCTTGCGTTCAATCGGCTCCGCGATCAGGTCCTCAATTCGTTCCGGCGACATGCCTGAAAACTGGGCCGAGATGACCACGGTACGAACTGTAATCGACGGGTCTTCGCGTTTGGAAAGACCTGAATAGGAAATCATGCCTTGCAGCAGGAGTCCGATCATAACGAGGATGGTGAGGCGATTGTGGCTAATGCCGAAGCGGGTCAAAATGTTCATGATGCGACCTACTTGCTGTCAGGCAGCAGTTTGACCTTCTGCCCGTCCCGCAGGAATGACACCCCGGCCGACGCAACCCTGTCTCCAGTATTCAGTCCATCCACCACAATGACCTGATTTTCCCGCACGCCGGCAATGGTTATGTCTCTGGTGATCACGGTTTGGGAATCCGCGTCATAGACATAGACTTGGGTTTTTGCGGGTTTTTTGGTGTTTGCATTGGCGTCAATATTGCCGAAAAGCGGTAGAATGGTCAGCGGCATCAAATAGCCCTGACCGGTTGGAACCGTAAACTCCATGGACGCTTCCACCGCCATACCTGCCTTCAGCGCCGGGTCGGTTTCGTTCAGCGCCACGACAATGGGGAAGGAGGAAACCGTATCGGCTTTCGACCCCAATTCGCTGACAACGCCGTTGAGAACAATGCTGGGATTGTCGGCAAGTTTGATGGCGACCGGTTTGCCAACTGTCAACCGCTGGACGACTTCATAGCTGACGGAAAAGGACACTTCAAAACCATCAGACCGATACAGCGTTGCAATTGGAGAGCCCGGACTGACGATGGCAAAGGATTCCACCAAAACCGAATTGACTATGCCGTTAATGGTTGACTTCAATTCGGCTTTACCGAGGTTCTCAATCGAAGTTTCCAACTGCTTTTTAGCTTGTGCAAGGGCTGCGGCACTGGTGGCGGCCTGTGTCTGGGCATCGTCCAGCTTCGAGCGGGTCGTCACTTTCTTGTCAAATAATTCTTTCTGGCGGGCCAGATTGGCAACCGCATTTTCAGCTGTTGCTTCGGCTTGCTGCACGGCAGCCTGTGAGGATTCAACCTGAATTTCCAGAGTGCGGGTGTCGAGATTTGCCAAAACTTCGCCTTCGGCGACGACCTGGCCGACCTTCAATTCGACCGGGCCCAATTTGCCGCTGATTTCAAACGACATAGTGGTCACTTCTGCGGGTTGCAAAACACTTGGGAAGCGTCGAATGGTGGTTGATTCCTGCTGTTGAACCAGAACCGTTTTGAGCCCCCTGACGATTGGATCCTTCACCTGGGCGGTGTCATTTTCTCCCTCACAGGATGTCAGCAGCAAGGTTGCAACTGCTAGAGTGGCCAATTTTCGCATCGTCATTCTCCAGGTGAGTGTCGCAGCGTCGCAGAATAATATCAGCGTCACGTCAATGCGAACAAGCCAATGATGAATTTTGCTAGCACAATTGCCAACCAAATCGAACAAAACTCTATTGAATTGCACGAATATTATTGAGGAGCTGAGGCCGCCTGATTTCATCACTGACCAAAAGCAAGATGCTATCTGATTTTAGGCCTTGCGCAGGAGTGGCCGCGTCAAACAGGTCGGCCCACCTTCGCATCCAATACAAAGGGCGTCCCCTTCAAACACGGTGACCTCAATGCCGGCATTTTCCAACGCGGCACGGGTTTTTGGAATCCCGTCCAACATGATGCATCTACCCGGGGCTGTCGCCAACACATTGGTGCTCAGGGTCCCTGTTGATTGAAATTCATCAAAAGGTGCCGCAATCAATCGATAGCCGAGGTCCAACATCAACTGACGAAGCGCGACGGGAACAAGGTCAAGACAGACAAGTGCTGTTCTGGTGTCCACGATACTCACCAAAGACATCAGGTGCAGACAGGCGTCCTGGCCCTGATAGTATGGCAAGTCAAAAGCCTGGGCCGTCACTCCCATGCCCTTGAGAAGGTCGGTTATCTGCGAAACTCCGGCCGCATTGGTGCGAAACCCGCGCCCAATTGCCAGCAAGGTGTCGTCCAGCCACAACGTATCGCCCGCTTCGGCTCGCGCATCGCCGGTGATTTCTCCACCAATGGGGATGCCGATGCTGTCAAAGAAAGCCCGATGCGTATCCTGTTCGCCATTGCGCAGGGCTTTTCCGGGTGACATCAGGATCGCCCCCCGTGGCGTTACAAGGGAGGCGTCATATGTAAACACGGCGTCGGCGATCCCCTGATCGTCGTT
This sequence comes from Hyphomicrobiales bacterium, assembly GCA_011087605.1. GTDB lineage: Bacteria > Pseudomonadota > Alphaproteobacteria > Rhizobiales > Rhizobiaceae > Pseudahrensia. The sequence continues at coordinate 15,324 of JAALLE010000011.1, read as the reverse complement.
ATCCATCCAGATCACATCACATCCGGCATCTGCCAAACAGCTTGTAAAATTATCATGCTGTGCACTGACACGTGTTCGGTCAAATGGCGGGCCATAGTGCCAAACCGACGGGTCTGCATTGACCATAGACGGACCCGGCCTGCGCACGGCAACCTGGCGCAAAGGGGCCGTCATCGAAGAAACGCCAAATATCATTCGTTGCCCTGTACACGGTCGAGATGGGTAGCGTCTGCTTTAAGCAATCCAAGTGCATCTTGTGTCGTGATAGCGGTGCAGAATTCACCATGCAGGCCAGCAATAGCCATATTGTGCACCAATTCAGGATCGTAATCGGTGCCGTCCAGACCGATGGAGTTCATGGTCGAACACGCATCGTGCACCAAATAGGTGTCAAACCCCATATTCCCGGCCATGCGAACCGTCGTTTCTACGCAGACATTGGTGAAAAAGCCAACCACGCACAGCCGTTGAATGCCGGCGCGCCGCAAATCCAATTCAAGCGACGTACCAATGAACCCACTGTTGACAGATTTTGAAACAGCGATGTCGCCTGGGCGGATATCCATCCCGTCCAGTTGCTGCCCGGACTCAAGTGATAGTTTCAAGGGAGAGCCGTCTTCAATTGAATCGTGCTGTGTGAATGCAACTTTGCCACCCTTCGCGCGCCAGGATTGCAAGGTTTTGCGAATGTTCGCCTTGGCCTCGGGATTGTTCACGCGCCCGGTTGGTCCTCCATAATAGCTGGTATCATCCACACCCTTTTGCACATCTATCAAAAGCAGCGCGGTTGAATCATCGAACTGTGGGATCATTGGGGGTCTCTTCGGCAACGAATTTCAGTTATTCCAAGCGTAGCTTGGCGGCCATACGATTGCATAGCCGCTAATTTGCTCATGATAGCTGCTGCCACTGACGTTGCCTGAATTGTCGTATCAGGGTTGATCTTATTCGGGCGAAACCTGTATCGACAGGAGAGATGCAGGCTGAATTTTTGTCAGTCTTCGGTGCGGCTGATGTCTGGTCAGCTGCAAAAGATGAAAGCGAAGCGAAATGACAATTGTGACGCAGATTTTGCTGGGCAGCATTGTGCTTGGCATTTGTTCGATGCTTCATATCGTGCTTTTGGTTGCAGCGATTAAACTATTGCGGCGCATGGCGCCGCATGACCGGGCGTCGCGAAGTCTGCTTCACGTCATTAAATTATTGGTGCTGGGCTTTGGCATTGTCCTGTTTGCTCACACTTTGCAGGTCTGGATCTGGGCGTTGTCGTTTATCGCGCTTGGCACCTTGCCGAACATTTCCGACGCCATTTATTTTTCCTTGGTGACCTATACGACCGTTGGATATGGGGATGTTACCGTTGGCGGCGGATTTCGGGTTTTTGGTGCCATGGCGGCAGTCACCGGCCTGTTGAATTTCGGATTGAGCACAGCATTCCTGGTTGGATTGTTTGAAAGAATGTTGCCGAATCAATTGCCACCACCACAACCCTGATCTGCCTTGACCATCAGCTGACCCCGGCAATTTCGGCGACGGAATTGCCAACTTCCCTTGGTCGATTCTGATTTGCTGTGTTAGTTGGTTGGAATAGTCAGCTGCGTGCGATTCAACCATGAACCAAGACGACGTTCACACCGATGATGCCGCTCCGGGTGAGGAGGCGGAAGCCATTGTAGATACGATCTACAGTGAAGATGGTGTGGTGCTTGAAACGGTCGTTGATACCATTCGCCATGCCATCGAAGGTGACGACAGCCAAGCTGTTCGCGAAGCTTTGGACGGTCTGCATGAGTCCGAAGTTGGCGACATACTTCATGCCCTTGAAGAAGAGCTGCGTGACCGTTTCGTGGAACTGGCAGGTGACGCGTTTAATTTTGCCGCTCTGACGGAAGTTGATGAGGCGATTCGTCTCGGGATCGTTGACAACTTGTCGAACGACAAAGTCGCTCTGGCGGTTCGCGAACTCGATTCAGATGACGCGGTCTACATTCTGGAAGATCTGGAAAGTGAAGAGCGCGAAGATATTCTTGCCCAGATCCCTTTTCAGGAACGGATCAGGCTGCGCCGTTCGCTGGATTATCCCGAAGAATCGGCTGGTCGGCGAATGCAGACCGAATTCATCGCCGTGCCACCCTTCTGGTCGGTCGGACAGACCATTGACTACATTCGGGCCGACGAAGATTTGCCTGAGCGGTTTACCGAACTCTTCACCATTGATCATCGCTATAAACTGGCCGGGTCTTTGGCGCTGGATACCCTGTTGCGGTCTCAGCGCGAAACGGTGGTCGGAGATATTCACGAGGTCAATGCGCATCCGGTTCATGCAGAAATGGATCAGGAAGAGGCGGCGCAACTGTTTGAGCGCTATGACCTGTTATCGGCGCCGGTGGTTGATGAAAATGACCGGCTTGTCGGGGTGCTGACAATTGATGATGTCGTCGACGTCATTCAGGAGGAAGCATCAGAAGATATCATGCGCCTTGCCGGTGTCGGTGATGAGGAATTGTCGGATGATATTGTGTCAATTGCCAAATCACGCATCGGCTGGCTGGCAGTCAATCTGGCGACCGCGGTCCTGGCGTCCCTGGTGATCGGATTGTTTGATGCAACGCTTGAACAAATGGTGGCGCTGGCCATCCTTATGCCGATCGTTGCATCAATGGGCGGCAATGCCGGCACACAGACCATGACGGTGGCCGTTCGAGCTCTGGCAACGCGCGATCTCGACACCTACAATGCGCGCAAGATTATTCGCAAGGAACTGCAGGTGGGGCTTATTAACGGGTCCGCTTTTGCGGTTCTGATGGGGCTGGTCACGGTGTTGTGGTTTGGCCAGCCGGTCTTGGGGGTCATTATCGGCATCGCCATGATCGTCAACATGATTTTTGCAGCAGCGTCGGGAATATTGGTTCCCATTGCGCTGGATAAGCTCGATGCAGACCCGGCGATATCCTCAAGTGTTTTTGTGACGACGGTCACCGACGTGGTGGGGTTTTTCGCCTTTTTGGGTCTCGCCTCATGGTGGTTCAACATATAAATAGTTGAAACTAGGTGAGCCTGATCTGATCGAGGCGAGCTCAGATATTGATTCGCTTGTCTTTGGCAATCGATTGTAAAATAACCAAATAACTGAATGTTTATGATAAAGGAATTCTGCCCAATTGGGGTCGGCATTCTGTTTATCAGATAACCGGAGGTAAACCCTCGGCATAAATATGTTGGCTCAGGATTTGACTTTTACGTAAATCATTTATCTAACCGTTCTTGAAAATGCAGATTTTTAGCGGCCAGCGAAGATGCGCGAATTTTATACGATCACAGAATTGACGCGGGAGTTCGGCGTATCGACCCGAACCATTCGTTTTTATGAGGACGAAGGGCTGATCAAGCCCGTGCGTCGCGGGCGCACACGTTTGTTTCGTCCATCTGACCGTATCCTGCTGAAACAGATCCTGCGCGGCAAGCGTCTTGGTTTCTCCATCGCCGAGATTCGCGAAATCATTGCCATGTATAAGGCACCGGCAGGTGAAGAGGGGCAAATCAAGGCCATGATTGCCGGTATTGCCGAGAAACGCGCCAGTCTCGAACAAAAACGTCGTGACATCGAAGAGACGCTAAGAGAAATGGATTTGGCCGAAGAAAATTGCTTTGAGCGGTTGGCGGAACTCGGGGTCAGCCAGTAGCGTTTGGGGCAATCGTCAAAACTGCCCCAGCACAAGCGCCAGACCGGCCATGGCCAGCAGCAATTTCGCAATTCCCCAATGCAGCCGAAATAGCACGATTGCCGATACGACAGTCAGCACCACGACACGCCAGTCCAATGTGGCCAGATCAGGCGCCGATGTTTGGATCCAACCAAATTTCCAGCTTCTGACCGAGGTGAAAAACACATGCAGGGCGAACCATATCGAGAGGTTGAGAATTACCCCAACAACAGCGGCCGTGATGGCGGACAACGCGCCCTTCAATCTTGGCTGGTTGGAAATCCAGTCGATATAGGGAGCGCCGGTAAATATCCATAAAAAGCAAGGTGCAAATGTTGCCCACAATGTAACGCCAGTTGCGGCGAGCGCCAGCCAGAATCCCCCCTCTTTGAAAGCCGCCAAAAAGCCGACAAACTGGGTTACCAAAATCAACGGGCCGGGGGTTGTTTCAGCCAACCCAAGGCCATCCATCATTTCTCCAGCGGTCAGCCATGCGGAATTTTGAACGACATCCTGTCCCATGTAGGCCAGCACGGCGTAAGCCCCGCCAAACGTCACAACCGCCAGTTTTGAGAAGAATTCACCGATCGGATTCAACAGGGACCCCGGTGCAAATATTTGCAATGCAATCAGGGGCAAAAACCAGACGGCCAGCCACAGGCAGATTGTACGCATCGTGTTCCAGAGACCGTGATGCGTCAGGTCATTGTCTTCAACCGAGCTTTGATCACCAGCACGTGCTGTCAGGAAACCATAGGCTGCCGCCGCGACAACAATCAGTGGGTAGGGCAGGGCAAAAACGAAAATGCCGACAAAAGCCAGTCCGGCAATAACCCAATAATCACCACGGTTTAGCGCTTTGCGCGATACCCGCAACAGGGCCTCGATCACGATAACGATAACCGCCGCCTTGATGCCCAAAAACAGGCTCTCGATAAGCGGCAACTGGCCCAGCGTTACGTATAGAGCCGAAAGGGCCAGCATCACAAAAGCGCCGGGGAGAACAAACAATAGTCCGGCAATCAAGCCGCCGAGCGTGCCATGCATGCGCCATCCGGCATAGGTGGCCAATTGCATGGCTTCCGGCCCCGGCAACAACATGCAAAACGACAGGGCATTGAGAAACCGGTTTTCAGAAAGCCAGTTGCGCTCCTCCACCAGTTCGCGATGCATCAGCGCGATCTGCGCTGCAGGTCCCCCAAACGAGAGCAGGCCGATGCGAGCCCACACCCGGGTGGCTTCAGCCAATCCTGGTTGCCCGTCAAGATCTTCAGCACTCATTTTGCGGCCGGCCAGTCGTGGGTTTCATCATGGGCATCGCGGGCCCAGCGGTAAAAGCTGTCATACAGCAACATGCCGGCTTCCAATTGTTCCAGATCGTCCCGAAACATGCGTGACAAGCCCAAAGATGCAGCAAGAAGTCCTGCTGCTTCGGGAGCCAAATCATGGCGCTCGGTATCGGCACCACGGACGATGTTCGCCAGACGCTCCAGCGCTTCGCTGGTTATTTTCCACTCCTCAATCATCGTATCGAACGTGCACCGGTCGCCTCGATGGCTCCAGAAGACGTCTTCGATATCAAACGGCGTGGCGTTGAATTTTTCGGCCACTTCAAGCACGTCTCCCGGGGCGACATAAAGAAACGTCGCACGTGGATCGATGAAACGCCGGATCAACCAGGGGCAGGCAATGCGGTCGATTTTGGGCCGGTGGCGTGTGACCCAAAGCGTGTGGCCGTCTGCCGTCAGTGGTGGAATATTCGCAACTGGAACCAGCGGCAGTCCGGCATCCCGCCAGGCAAAATTGCCACCTTCAAGGCCTTCTGCAGCAATGCCGGCTGAACGAAGCAGGGCAGATGCACCGGAACTGAGTTTTTTGCCCTTCTGGCAAATAACCACAACCCGCTGCCCCTGCAATTCGGCTGCAAGTTCAAGAATTTTGGCAAATGGTTGTCGCCGGGCTGTCGGTATCAGCCGTGGATCGTCGTTAAAGTCCTCATCAATGCAAACATCAATGAGTGTCGGGCAGTCGGGCGTGCCGATAAGCCTGGAAAGTTGTGAAACGGTAATCTGATTTGGAGAAGCCATAGTGCATCCTTTACTCGTTGCTGAGATGTTGTGGATGCGATTCTTGGGCCTGAGCCTCACGGGGCGTTCGCAAACCCCATGTGCGACTTATGGAATATCTCCCCATCTGCGTCAATCTGTTGCAACTAGATCCAGCGGCGGACCAGCTGTTTATAGTCGGCCCAGGCTTCGGGGAAATTCGCCTCAAGATGTTTTTCCTCCCGTTTGATCGCCAGTTCACTCAACAGGAAAAACAACACCACGGCGCCAAAAATGAACCACCGGCTTCCCAGGACGAAGCCAAATCCGGCAACCAGAAGCACATCGCTAAGATAAATCGGATTGCGCGAATGGGCGAATGGACCGCTGGTCAGCAACTGACTCGCCGCACGATGTGGAGACATTTCGGCATTGTGTTTGCGAAACGTCAGAAATGCCCAGATCACAAGCGCCAGCACAACAACAAGCAGCAATACTCCCGCACCGCGCATTAGCATCGTGACCTGTTCCGGCTCCCAGCCCAATGGCAGATAAATGTCGAGCAACAGGCACACCAACACCATGCCAATCGTCATAATTGGGGGCAGGGGATACTTGTTGGGGCTTTCCTTGAGCGAAGACATGATTGGGATTCTCCGGTTTTCCTCAAATGAACTTGTTCGCCCTGTTGCGTCAAGCGGCGGCGGGCGGCGAGCGGCGAGCGGCGAGCGGCGAGTGCGGAAAAAAATATAGGTAACCATATTGACACGTGAGTAATTAGTCACATATAAGAAACCATGGATGCAATATTCAAAGCACTGGCCGACGATACGCGGCGCCTCATTCTGGATGTCCTGCGCGAGCAGGACGGCCAGACCCTTCAGGAACTTGAGGTTTCGCTTGCCGAACAGGGGGTGGAGATGACGCGGTTTGGCGTCATGAAACATCTCAAGGTGCTGGAAGCTGCATTCCTGGTGATCAGCCGCAAACAAGGGCGGTTCAAATATCATCATCTCAACGTGGTGCCGTTGCAGGAGGTCATTGACCGCTGGATCGAACCCTTAACTCAAAAGCCTCTGGCCCGCGCAACGCTGGATTTGAAGGCCAAATTGGAAGGAGAAGTAAAATGAGTGCTTCTGAAAAGCCCGACTTTGTACTGGAAACCTATATCAAGACCACACCAGAAAAACTCTGGAACGCGCTGACCGACGGCGAAATGACCAAACACTATTTTCAGGGAGATGCTTCAATAGAAAGCTCTTTTGAAAAGGGGGCGGAATATCTCTACACATCCGGCGATGGCAATCCCATGCTGGTGGGGGAGATACTGGAAGCCAGCCCCTATACACGGCTTGCCATGACGTTCCTGCCGACCTTTATGGAGCGCACGGAAAACCTCTCGCACAATCTCTATGAAATCGAGGAAATGGCGGAAGTCTGCAAGCTGACCATTTCGCATTTTGGGGTGACCCCAGAACTGGCCAGCGTGAAGAACGGCTGGGGCAAAATTGCCGCGCGGTTGAAGACCTATCTGGAAACCGGGGAAAGCCTGAACCTCGCCGAGGCTTGATTTGCACGGCAGATTTTCAGCGCTTGGTGAAAAGGTCGTCGAAACTCCATCGGCGACCTTTTTGTTTGTAGATTGGTAGATTGCTTAGGTGTTCACAGGTTTTGGATTGGTATAAAGTCGACCCAGCGCAACCACTGGATAGTAGGCTCCGTTTGCGAAACACGACAGGATATCTGCCAATCAGAAGGAGCCGACATATGAACAAAATCACCACAATCGATGAGTTGGAAGCGCTATATGAAGATGCAGTGCCAGCAGCGTTCACGAAAGTCGCGACCGAAATAACGCCCAAATATCGCCAGTGGATTGAGGCATCACGATTTGTGGTCCTTTCAACTGTGGGTCCGGAGGGCACCGACGCCAGCCCGAGGGGAGATGATGGACCAGTGGCCACGATCATCGATGACAAGACACTGCAAATACCTGATTGGCGAGGTAACAACCGATTGGATTCTCTGCGAAATATCGTCCGGGACGGTCGGGTAAGCCTCATGTTTATGGTTCCAGGCTGTAACAATGTGGTCCGCATAAACGGCTCAGCGGTTCTGACCGACGACCCAAAAACGACTCAATCTTTTTCGAAAAATGGCAAGTTGCCGCGAACGGTCATCGCCGTGACAATCCACGAGATGTATTTTCAATGTGCCAAAGCAATCATGCGATCTGCAATTTGGAACGGGGAGGATGAGAGCAGTTCGGTGCCGACGGCTGGCGAGTTCATCAAAGAGATGAAATCCGATTTCGACGGACGGGCATACGATGACGGCTATGCTGAATATGCTCAACCACGAATGTGGTGATCTGTGCTTTTGCAGAAAGAAGCCATCAACCAATGGCAATGCATGGAACTTTCAGGACAATCAATCGATAACGTCAAAGTGCCTGCCCGCACCGAACAAGACGGGCAGCGAAGCGGATTTTTGTATTTTTCAATTGAGCTGACCGAATCACAACAATCCGCTTTCAACGTTAAATTTGGCCGGAACTGAACAGGGTTCCAGGTAATCATGTGGCTTGTGAAAGGCCCTCAGATAGGCTTCAACTAGGCTAAATATGATTGCCGTCGAGGATACTGACATGTCCATAAAAATTCAAAATTTCACCGCCGCAGACCGCGATGACTGGTTGGCGCTTTGGGAAGCCTATCTGGTGTTTTACAAAGCCACTTTGCCACCAGAAGTTGGACACCAGACCTGGGATCGCATGATTGATCCCGATGGCGATATTTTGGGTTTTAAGGCTGTTGATCAAGACAACAAAATGGTCGGCATGGTCACTTATCTCTATCACGGCACAACGTGGTCAGCAGAGCCCCGGTGCTATCTCCACGATCTGTTCACGCTGCCGGAAACCCGCGGCAAGGGTGTTGGTCGCGCTTTGATCAACGCCGTCTATGATGCAGCCCGTGCAGATGGGGCGGGTGCTGTCTACTGGCTCACCCAGGAATTCAATTATCAGGGCCGTATATTGTATGATAAGGTCGCAGACCGGACGCCGTTTATTAAATATTCTCATACTCTGTAGTCGGTTCTATAACCGGCCCAACCTGTCCGCCCAATCGAAAGTTTTGATGATGATCCCCAACGATGTCCCGTCCTTCAATTTCAATCTGGGTGAAGAGGCCGACATGCTGCGAGACAGCGTGCGCTCCTATTCGCAGGACAACATCGCCCCGCTGGCCGACCGGATTGACAAGGAAGACTGGTTCCCCCGTCACCTCTGGCCGGAAATGGGCGAGCTTGGCCTGCATGGCATCACCGTGCCGGAAGAATGGGGCGGCGTTGGCATGGGCTATCTTGAACATTGCATTGCCATGGAAGAAGTCAGCCGCGCCTCGGCTTCCGTTGGCCTGTCCTATGGCGCCCATTCCAACTTATGCGTCAATCAGTTGGCGCGCTGGGGCAATGATGACCAAAAGAGCCGCTATCTCGACAAGCTGATCAGTGGTGAACATCTGGGGGCGCTTGCGATGAGTGAGCCCGAGGCCGGATCGGACGTGGTTTCGATGAAACTGAAGGCCGAAAAAAGAGGTGATCGCTATATTCTCAACGGCACGAAATTCTGGATCACCAACGGCCCGCAGGCCGATACGCTGATTGTCTATGCCAAGACGGACATGGATGCAGGTCCCAAAGGCATCACTGCGTTTTTGATCGAAAAGGAGTTTGCCGGATTTTCTGTCGCCCAAAAGCTCGACAAACTGGGCATGCGTGGATCGGAAACCGGAGAATTGGTGTTTGAAAACTGCGAGGTCCCGGAAGAAAATGTTCTGGGTCAGGTCAATGATGGCGTCGGGGTTTTGATGCCCGGACTGGACTACGAACGGGCAGTATTGTCGGCTGGTGCCATCGGCATCATGCAGGCTGCGATGGATATTGTTTTGCCTTATATTCACGAACGCAAACAATTTGGTAAGCCAATCGGATCGTTCCAGCTGGTCCAGGGCAAAGTCGCCGATATGTATGTCACCATGAACGCTACCAAGGCCTATATCTATGCCGTTGCACAGGCATGTGACCGGGGTGAAACCACCCGCGAGGACGCTGCGGGAGCCATTTTGTTTGCCGCGGAAAAGACAACCCAGATCGCGCTGGACGCCATCCAGTTGCTTGGCGGCAACGGCTATATCAACGATTATGCAACAGGGCGACTGCTGCGCGATGCGAAATTGTATGAAATCGGTGGCGGAACCAGCGAAATTCGTCGCATGCTTATTGGCCGGGAATTGTTCAATAAAACTGCCTGAGACCGGCGTAATTTATTAACCACCCGACAAGTCTGCCAGCTCTGTTCATCCGGATTTATTACTTTGCGGCCATGATGTCGCCGTGGAAATGGCGATGGCGACGACGACGGTGGGATGATCGAATTTAGACAAGAAAATCATTTTGATTTTTCAAGTGGCGAATATGCGGACATATTTGCCGCCTCCGGTGCGACTGCGTTTCAATCTCCGACATGGCTGGAGAATTTTTACGAGATTCTGGCGCCCCATCGAGGCGCAGAGAAACTGGTGATAACACTACGCAAAAAAGAAGAATTGTTGGGCGTTGTCCCGCTTATACGGCGAACCAAATCCGGCCTCACCCTGATCGAATCCACAGATCTTGGGGTCAGCGATTATGCCAGTCCGGTGCTAACCCAAACGGCGCGCGCTGCATTGCAGAAGGATCCGACATTGGCGGTTACCTTTATCAACTCTATCGGGCCGCACGACATGTTGCGCATTCAACCGGCACTGCCTGATCATGCGTCAGACTGGCAATCGCTGATACTGAGCGAGCCTGAGGACGCGGGCTTTGGTGCGCACGCGGTTGATCTGTCGCCACCTTTTGAACAGTGGCGCAAAGATAACCTCGACCGCAAACTTTCCAGCATGGTGGCCCGCAAAGGCAAACGCTGGAAGAAACAGCATCAGGTTGTGCTGCAGAAGTTGGAAATTGCCGAAGATTTTGCCAAGGCGATCAAGTGCCTGGTGCATTTTCGAAAAGGCAGGTTCGACGGAGATCCAATCCAGACGTCGGAAGTTGAAAAGTTCTATGCAGCAGTGGCGCGTGAAGGCGGCGGCAACGGGTTGGCCGAAACCTGGGTGTTGTCTTCTGACAACAGCATTGCCGGGATCCTGTTTGGATTGACCCATCAGGGACGGTTTTATTACCTGTTGATTGGCGCAGATTACGACAATCACGGGCGCCATTCTCCTGGCCTGCAAATGTATGACTGGATCATCGAAGATTGGATGGCCCGGGGTGGAACCAGTTTCGATTTCACCATTGGTGACGAACCGTTCAAGATGCAGTTTGGAACGCATGCCAGCCAGATGTCGCGGTTTCTTCGACCCAATAGTTTGAAGGGTCGGCTGGCACTGACACTGTTCGGCGGCAAGCTGAGACGTACTCATGGCTGATAATCGCCCACCCATGCTTCAAAATTCGCTGATTGTCGCGGCCCATCCGGACGACGAATTGCTGTGGTTTGGTGCGATCCTGAAACAGGTCGACCAGGTGATAGTGGTGTTTGAGGATTTTTGGCCTGACCCAAAAATCGGACCAGCACGGGCAAAAGCGCTGGATAATTTCCCGCGCGACAATGTTTCGTCGCTGCGCATGGCTGAAGCGGCGACCTATGGATGTGCCAATTGGGACAATCCGCAAGTTTCACCCTTTGGGATTGAATTGGGTTGGCAATGCCAATTGCGCGATGCCAAGCAGTCTGTTTTACGCATCCTGGGTCGTAGCAACGCTCCCAAAGATGGCATTCGAACCAATTATCGGCAGAATTTTGATGCGTTGAGCGAAAGTCTGCGCGGAAAACTGACGCCAGACATGAATGTGTTCTCCCATAATCCCTGGGGGGAATATGGCCATGAGGATCATGTTCAGGTGCATCGGGTGTTGAGCGATCTGCGTGAGGAAATTGGCTTTACATTGTGGATGACGAACTATTGCACCGAGCGCACCCTGCCGCTGGCCAAGACCTATTTTGACACCGCCGAGCCACAATATCAGGTCCTGTCGGTGGATAAACAATTCGCCGATCAGGTGGCTCAAGTCTATCGTGACGCCGGTTGCTGGACCTGGGCGGACGACTGGAAATGGTTCAACAGCGAATGTTACATGCAGGCGCCTAAATCACAGACCAGGTTGAAAGGGCAGGGGCATCTGTTCCCGTTAAATCTGTTTAACATTGATCCGACCTGATTCAGTGCAGCAGTCAGGTCATTCGAAAAACTGAACCTCAAATGAATGTAGCGCTCAAACTGCGTTCAGTTAAGCTGTGCCATTTTGGTTTCATCACCCGTTCTCCCGCCCCGGATTCCAGGAGAGGAAACCCAAATGCCAAACACGAACGTCGTTTCAAAAATTGTCCTGTCACTCGCAACCGCCGCCATGCTGAGCATTGGCCTTGCAGCAACCGAGGCCTCCGCTGCTGGTTATCATGTTGAAGATACTGCGATTACCGATAATTTTCCCCAATGGGACCGGTTGAACATTCGCAAATGGCCTGCCAGTCATTCCAAGAAGATCGCTCATATCAAGCGGGACCGCATCGTGTTTGTCGAGCGTTGCATCATCAAGCAGGGGGCCGACTGGTGCAAAATTCGCAAAGGCTGGAAGCAAGGCTGGGTTAACGGTCGTTACCTGCGCACGGGCTACCATACATTCGCTGAACACCATCCCTAGTACTGAATTAGCAACAGGCATCTGAACCAAATTGGCCGCTTCGCCGCCGCTATTCCTGACGTGCGACGCACAGGTCGCGTGTCGTCAGCAAACTTGTGTTTTGGGTGTCGGTCAGCTTGCGCCGGACATAGGGAGTAAATAACTTCTCCCGCTTCATCTCGGTGATCATGCAAGAGCAATAGGATGTGCAAAACGTCGCTGAACGGCTTTTTACGCAGCCTGACTGACAGCTTTCAGAAAACCTGGCTGTATGGTCGGGCGCCATGACGAATGATGTGAAGACCCAGATTAGCGCCAGCAATATTGGCTGATGTACGAGATAGAAAATCAACGAGTGGCGGCCAATAAAACTCAATGGCCGTTCAGCGATGCGATTTACCTTTATTGCAGCGATCCTGTGCCAGACATCCCGTGTTTGTAACCAACCGGTGGTGGCGATTCCAAGCAAAACGGCGGCAAACCAGGGAAACATTGGGACGTAGTCATTTGCCGGAGGCGGTTTGTGAGCCAGTCCCACCCACCAGAGCGCCGGTGTGTAAAACAAATCATGTCTGAAGAATTTCCAAACCATCAACACAATGGCTGCCGTCAGCAGGGGCAAAATCCAGTGGCGTTGAACAAACAGCAAGCCCAGCAGGCTGAACAGGGCGATGGCATGGAGGATGCCGAAAAAGATTAGACCGCCGGGCATGGCAAACCATGTCACCACGGAAATCGCCGCTGCGGCTCCTGCGACCTGAGCAAATCGACGCCAAAATGTCGGCCATCGATATTTTTGTGAGTGAGCGAGCACCAGACTGACACCGACAAGAAACAAGAAGCTGGAAGCAATTGAACGGGCAAAATAGAGCCAGCCGCCCTGCAGAGTGGTCGCCGAAGCCAACCAGCCAAAAAACTCCAAATCCCAGGCAAAGTGATAGATCGCCATGGCCACCAGCGCGCCGCCGCGGACGACGTCAAGCAGGGTGATGCGCTTGCTGGGGAGCGGTGTTGATGATTTTTCTGACACGGTTTTGGCCATAGCAGGGACGGTGTGATATCGATAGCACTTCGTCCATCATGTGCAAACGTGGTCGCGACAACAGTTCAATCAAAAAGAGATATTCCAAAAATGAAAATACTGGCGGCGAATGGCGCAAACATTCCGGCTTTGGGGCTGGGGACCTTTCGGTTGCAGGGGGAAGAGTGCACCTCCATTGTGCTGAAGGCTTTGGCGGCCGGGTATCGGCATATCGACACCGCCGCATTCTATGAAAATGAATCAGAGATTGGGGCAGCCCTGCGGCAGTCGAAAATATCGCGCGATGAGATTTTTCTGACAACCAAAGTCTGGCCGTCGGAAGTTGCGGATGGTGCGTTTCAACGCTCGGTTGAAGGCAGTCTTCAGCGTCTTGGATTGGATCAGGTCGACCTGTTGCTGATTCACTGGCCGCCAAAAAACTCCAACGTTAAGCAATGGGCGCGCCTGCTTTGCGATACTGTCCGCAACGGTTGGACACGGCATATAGGAATTTCGAATTTCACCACCGGTCAGATCGATGCAATGGTTGATGCCTGTGATTACCCAATTGTCGTCAATCAGGTTGAAAATCATCCCTACATCGACCAGACCAAAATCCGGGCCAAATGTGCCGAACATGGTATGGCCATTATGGGCTATTGCCCTCTGGGCAGGGGACAAATGCTATTGAGCGACTCAGTTATTGCCGGGCTCGCCGCTGAATATGATAAGTCCCCGGCCCAAATCATTCTTCGATGGCATGTCCAGCATGAAGGGGCGGGGGCCATCCCAAAAACCGCGTCGCCTGATCGTTTGGTGGAAAACCTGCAGGTGTTTGACTTTGAGTTGAGCGCTGGGGACATGGCGGCGATGGAGGCGCTGACCAAGCGTCATCAAAGATTGTGTGACTACGATTTTTCGCCGCAATGGGATCAGCCGTAACTCGGACCGCGCCGCTGTTCGTCAAGGCCGGTTGAAGGTGGGCGCATTGATGTGTGAACATGTATCTCTACGATTCCAACCAAACACCTGGGCAGAAGGGATACCGTCAAAATGCGCAGCTTTGCCGAGATTTATAAAATAGCCAGCAAGCGAAAAGGTGGGGATGAAGTGCTGGAATCACTGCTGGAACCTGCTGCCAGCGCTGCAGAACTGGCTGGCATTCCAGATGACCGATGGCTGGCGAAAATGGCGCAATGCATATTCAACGCCGGTTTCAACTGGAAAGTGGTGGAGGCCAAATGGCCGGGATTTGAAGAAGCATTTGAAGGCTTCAATCCCTCCCGGGTGGCGATGTTCAATGATGACGATCTGGCGCGTCTGGTCTCGGATGCGCGCATTGTGCGGCATGGCGGTAAGATCCGCTCTGTGCAGGACAACGCAATATTCGTGCGCCAGTTGGCAGAAGAATCAGGTGGCGTTGGTGCATTTATCGGGCAATGGCCGAATAGTGATTATATCGGTTTGCTGGATGTGCTGAAAAAGCGGGGATCGCGACTTGGCGGCAATACCGGACAATATTTTTTGCGTTTTATGGGCAAGGACAGTTTCATTCTGTCTGCCGATGTAACGGCCAGACTGATGGCGGAAAACGTCATCGACAAGCCGGCAACATCGAAAAAGGCCCGTCAGCAGGTGCAGGACGCATTCAACAATTGGCACGATGAATCCGGGCGTGATCTGAAGCAGATCAGCCGGGTGCTGGCCATGAGTGTTTGATATCAATTTGAAATAATACAATCCATAATTAATCTAATTATTAATATATTTTCGTAACTACCCAGCTACCCCAACCTGATGCTTTTATAGACGGCCCATCAGA
>JAALLE010000075.1 GCA_011087605.1 Hyphomicrobiales bacterium | reverse complement strand
AACTGAATCAGAACACGAGAACTACTGCAACACCGCCTTTTTCATCAAAATCAGCTCGAAGCGGTCGTTGGGCAATACTGAGGTTGCAAGCTGCTGATGTATGCCGAGCGGACAAAATGCCAATATTCATTAAGCTCACAGTTCCCTATGCGACATGGCATGCTCCGTCGTGAACTCGCCTATTCGGATAAGTGGCCAATGCATATCGTAATTACACATCGCCGGTTCGAATACTGGCGAGAATGCTAGGGCGGCTGCGAGTGACGAACTGGTGACGGGAATTACTGGTTGGTTAATTGGACAAACTTCCAAGCCTGCTATTCAAAATCATAACTTAAGGGAGCGCGGCTGGATTCCTTGGTTCCCTGCAACAGCTTTTGCAAAATCTTGTTTAAGGTGTCGTATTCTTCACGACTAATTGGCGCGGTGAGGCGCTTTTGGGCCTCAATCATTTTGGGTTGCACGGCCTCAACAAACGAGCTGCCCTCTGCCGTGATCTTGGCCAATTTGGTGCGCTTGTCATTTGTGTTGGGCGGGCGTTCAAGCAATTTTCGGCGCTCCAGTCTGCGCAATACATCAGCCACCGTATTGCGATCAGCCCCGATATTTTTTGCAATCGATACCTGATCGAGAGTACCGTTTTTTGATAAAACCGTGAGGACGGCAAACTGGACCGGGGTCAATTTGAACTCCGCGCATTCCTCCAGAAACATGGCAACGTGAATCTGATGAAGACGCCGGATCAAATAACCGGGACGGTCGTAGAGTTCAGAAAAATCTCTGGGCGTTGTTGTTGTCTTGTCAGTCATTTGATTCACTTTGCCTTGACGCATGTAGCGATGAACCGCACGGGTCGGGAGCGAAATCCGCGGCCTCTGCAATCCTCTCATCAGGCTTATATTAGGGTCCTGCCAAATTGCCAATTGTCTGGCACCGCAAATGGTATCGGCGCGAAACAAATCCAATTGCGAATTGACTCAAGATAAATTGGTAGTACACTACCTATTTTAACGGAAACGACTGTTTTCTGAGCTTAGGCAATGCCGAAAGGGTGAATTTATGGGATGGACCATAGGCGTTGATGTGGGCGGCACATTTACCGACTTTTATGCGGCGAATGATGAAAGCGGCCAGGTCCATGTTGGAAAGACATCCTCAACGCCGTCCAATCCAGCGCAGGCCATACTGACCGGGCTGGCTGCAATTTGTGGCCAGTACAATATCGACTTGGGGGACATTGTTCGCCTGTCGCATGGCACGACTGTTGGGACCAACGCACTCATTCAACGATCTGGCGATACGGTCGCATTGATCACCACCAAGGGCTTTCGCGATTTATTGGAAATTGGTCGCCAGACCAGACCGCACATGTACGACCTGCAGCGGGATCATCCTGCTCCCCTGGTTGATCGTGAAAACCGCATTGAGTTGGAAGAAAGAATGGATGCGCAGGGGGACGTTGTCACCGAACCCACTCGCGAGGCCATAGAAAAAACTATTGATGAAGTGATCGCGACCGGCGCGACCGCATGCGCAATTGGGTTTCTGTTCGCGTTCCGCAATCCGGCTCACGAGCAGTTGGTTGCTGAGGCCATGCGTCAGCGGGCACCCCATATCGCACTTTCTCTGTCCTCTGAAGTTCAGCCCGAATTTCGAGAATACGAGCGCCTTTCCACCACTGTGCTCAATGCATATTTGCAACCCATTATGAGTGATTATCTGCAAACCCTGGAAGATGGTGTAAATGACCAGGCGCCCAACGCTTCACTGGGAATAAACCAATCCAGCGGTGGTTTGATGTCCCCCCAGCGGTCGCGCGAACTGCCGGTGCGAACGGCACTCTCCGGCCCTGCGGCTGGCGCTGTTGGCGCAGCCCATGTGGCCAAACAAACGGGCCGCAAAAACATCATTACCTTGGACGTGGGCGGAACCAGCGCTGATGTGGCACTGATCAGGGATTTTGAAGTTGACATCGCCTTTGATCGCGATGTGGCCGGATTCCCCATTCGCCTGCCCAGTGTTGACGTTGAAACCGTGGGTGCCGGAGGCGGATCCATTGCCTGGTTTGACCGCGACGGATTGCTGAAAATGGGTCCGATCAGCGCTGGTGCTGCACCCGGTCCCGCCTGCTACGGCCTGGGTGGAGAGCGCCCGACTGTGACGGACGCAAACCTTCTGTTGGGACGCCTTTCGACGCGGGGTTTGCTCGATGGGGACATGGGC
Organism: Hyphomicrobiales bacterium; assembly: GCA_011087605.1. Classification (GTDB taxonomy): domain Bacteria; phylum Pseudomonadota; class Alphaproteobacteria; order Rhizobiales; family Rhizobiaceae; genus Pseudahrensia. The sequence goes on along the minus strand of JAALLE010000075.1, from coordinate 17,242 downwards.
CTGAACAAAAACCTGTCTCGCCAGGCCTACCAACCAATCGCCGGAGAACTTGGATTCTCAGTCGAGAAAACCGCGCATGGTGCCTTGGGTGTCATGGTTGCCAACATGGTTCGCACCATCAGAACGATCTCTGTGGAGCGGGGGCATGATCCCAGGGAATTCGTCCTGATGCCATTCGGCGGCGCAGGCCCATTGCACGCACGGGACGTGGCGGTCAGTCTCGGCATTCGCGAAATGGTGGTGCCCGCGGCACCCGGCATCGTTTGTGCGCAAGGATTGCTGGTTTCAGATCTAAAGGAAGATTTCGTCATCAGTCGTCGATTTGCGCTCGATGATGTCGGCGTTGAAATTCTCTGCGAGGCCTTGGCCAAACTCGACCGGCAGGCCACCAATTGGTTCGAACAGGAAAATGCACCTGGCGATGCCCGCATGTTGCAGCTCGTGGTCGACGCAAGGTATGTGGGGCAGAATTTTGAGCTGGCTGTTCCGATTGCCGCCGGACCGACATTGAATTCGAATAATGTTGGCAGCGCTGATGAATTGCATAAACTGTTCTGCCAGGCGCACGAGGTGGCCTATGGATATGCCAGCCTTGATGATGCTGTGGAAGTCGTCAATGTGCGCCTTTCGGCAAGTGCCCGTCTGTTCAAGGAAAATGCAGGCAATGGGGACAAACCCTCGTCCGGGAACCCGGAGCCCAGGGAACATCGTGACGTGTTTTTCGACGCTGATTCAGCGGTTGAAACAGCCATTTACTCCCGAACTGACCTGCAATCGGGCCAGGTCGTCAAAGGGCCGGCCATCATTGAGCAACTTGATACCACCACACCGGTCTATCCGGGCGATTGCGCAACTGTAACCGCAGATCAGCATTTGATCATTGCCATCGAACAGGGAGCGTAATCATGGGCAGCAAACTCGACCCGATCAGCCTTGAAATCATATCCAACAGCCTTCGTTCGATTGCCGATGAGTGCTTTGTCGCTTTGATGCGGTCCTCCTATTCGACCAATATTAAGGAACGCAAAGACCACTCGATCGCTATTGTTGACCGCAACGGTTTGCTGGTTGTTCAGGCGGCTCTCACATTGCCGATCCACATCGCCTCAATGGGCGGGCTGATGCGGTGTGTTCTCGAAAAATTTGAGGGGGATATCCACGAGGGCGATATTTTCATCGCCAACGATCCCCACACCGCAGGAGGGACTCACCTGCCGGATATCAATTATGCCATGCCGATTTTCGATGGCGGCGAACTCGTCGCGTTCGTCTGCAATATCGCCCATCACGCTGATATTGGCGGAATGGTTCCCGGGTCGATGGCGGGGGGCATGTCTGAGATCTATCAGGAAGGATTGCGCATACCGGTGGTAAAGCTGTTCCGCAAGGGTGAACTGCAAACCGATATTATGGACATCCTGTTGCTCAACGTTCGGGTCCCGGAAGAGCGAAAGGGTGATCACAATGCGCAGATTGCATCGTGCAAATTGGGCGCAAGGCGGTTCCGGGAAGTCATTGATGTCCACGGCATTGGCGATGTTTTGGAGGCGTTCGCAGAGATCATGTCGCGCACGGCAGAGCGTATGAAAGCAGCAATCGCGGAAATTCCTGATGGCTCCTATGAATTCAGCGACTTTATGGACGGTGATGGCATGGGAACGACGGATATTCCCATTTGCCTGAACCTGACGGTAACGGGCGACAAAATATGTCTTGATTTTACGGGAACCAGCAAACAGGTGCTCGGCAATATCAACACAACATTGAATGCTGTACAGGCCAGTGCCTGTTACGCGCTGATCGGAGCGCTGGATTCCGACATGCCGAGCAATCAGGGCGTGCTGGACGTGGTGGAAATTGTCTGCGAACCCGGAACCTTGCTGAGTTCTGTTTTTCCGGCGCCCGTAGCGGCGCGTGCCCATTCCTGTCAAAGGGTTATTGACGTTGTGTTCGGCGCGCTATCGAAGGCGATACCGGAACGGGTGATTGCAGCCGCCAATGGCGCCAACACCACGGCGGTTTTTTCAGGGGTCGACCCGCGCACTGACAAACCCTATCTCTATTTCGAGACGCTTGCCGGCGGCATGGGGGCCCGCGCTACAAAAGATGGCAAAGACGGAGTTCAAGTCGGTATCACCAACACGTCAAACCTGCCGGTCGAATCGATTGAGCAGGAATATCCAATTCGGGTCGTGGAATATGGTTTTATCCAGGATTCTGGCGGAGCTGGCACCTATCGCGGGGGAATGGGGTTGCGGCGGGTGTTAACGCCGGTGGATCACGACTGTGTCTTCAACGGAGCCGGGGAACGATTCAGGCATAAGCCGTGGGGTCTGTTTGGAGGAGAAGACGGGGGCTCAGGTCGGTTCCTGATAAGGGACCAGCAGGGCGAACGTCGTTTGGACGACAAGCCGGGCGAAGTGCAGGTTGGTCGGGACGACATCATCATCGTCGAAACCCCCGGGGCCGGCGGATATGGTCCGCCAGACGAACGAAATGCCGGCGCGATAGAACTCGACCGGCAAAGCAATAAATTTTCAGACGCTTATATTGAGCAGCACTACGGCACCAAAACTCGTGCCGGAGAAAGGTAGCAACATGCGTGTTTATTCCATGGTCCGGCCTCACAAGTTGGAAGAAATGCCAGATGCAATCGCTCGAGCAGAACGATTGGGCTATGATGGTACAACCTTGCTGGAACTGACAGTTCCCCCGACGCTGTCGTGCGTCGCTGGCGCAATGGTCAGTGAAAAGGTAAAACTTCTCACCGGTGTTTTCGTGGCATTCCCGCGCTCACCGATGGCAACTGCTTACGATGCCTGGTCAATTCATTCCCTGTCCAAAGGCCGGTTTCAGCTTGGCATCGGCAGCCAGATCAAGGCCCATTCAACCCGGCGTTTTGGCATGGAACATCTGCCACCGGTCAAGCGTATGCGTGAATATATGGAGGCGCTGCACGCGATTTGGGATTGCTGGCAAAATGGTACCCGGTTGAATTACCAGGGCGAGTTTTACAAACATGATTTGATGATCCCCTATTACAATCCCGGGCCCCTGGAATATGGTCGCCCACCGATATACCTCGCAGCCATCAACAAGCTGATGTGCCAATTGTGCGGGAAAATGGCTGACGGGCATCTGCCGGGTGACCCCATTACCTACAAATGGTATGAGGAGGTAATGCTCCCGAATCTGGAGATTGGAGCCAAGAAAACCGGGCGTTCACTGAACGATATCGACCTTGGCAGCTATGGATTTATCGGTTGCGCGACCACCGATGAAGGTCTGGACCGTATGCGGGCCGGACTGAAGGAACGCGTGGCACTTTATGCATCCACACCTGAATACAAGCAGATGCTCGACATGCATGGTTGGGAGGTCAACCTGACCGACTTCATCGAGATGGCCCGGGCGCAAAAATGGAAACAGATGGGTGAGCTGGTGTCGGATGAAATGCTCGAGGCCTATGCTGTCATCGAGAAACCGGCCGATCTTCCAGCCGCCCTGAAAAAGAGGTTCGGCAGCACCGTCAACCGTATTCAAATCGATGAAACATGGTTTGATGGTCTGACCGACGATGATACCGCAAAACTCGTTGCAGAAATAAAGAAAATTTGAGCATGGTGATGGGCTCAGTCACCAATGTTGACGCAGCTTCGCGGGATTATGCCGCCGAGGAATGGGCGCGCCTGTGCGCCAGGGATCCCGACTCTCTTGCGGTTGCCGAGATCGATCGCGAAGTCACCGTTGGCGAATTGATATCGCTTGCGCGTAACCGAGCCGGCCAATTCATCGCTCAAGGTGTGACGCCGGGCAGCAGGGTCATCATCGCCCGCCCCAATGTGATTGAATTTGTGGTCGATTATCTGGCGATCCGCCTTTGTGGCGCTGTACTGGTTAACCTGCCCTGGTCCGCCGGCACCAGCATTACCGAACTGGCCGAAATTCTGGATGCAAGTTGTGTGGTTCTGACCGAACATCTGGTCGGTGATAACCCGCTTTTCGATCAACTGGGGGACAGGCGCTTTCGCCCCGACGAAGAGGCTCCCTTGGGGCCATCCGCTCCGCCGCCGCGGGGGTCGAATGAGCTGGCCTGGCTGGCCTGTACGTCGGGGACAACCGGCACCCCGAAAGCAGCGATGCATACCTATGCGGCGCTTGAGCGACAAACAGAAGTGTTCGCCGAGCATTTCAGATTGACCGCCAATGACCCGATTCTGGTGACCTCACCAGTTGGTCATGCAGTTGCTTTGCTGTTTGGCGTGCGCATGTCGTTGATGCTGGATTCCGCGATGGTTTTGGTATCGCGCTGGAAAATTGACACGGCGGTTGATCTCATCGATCGCTATCGATGTGTGTTTACCGTCGCGCCGACACCGTTCCTGGTGGATTTTGTCACCTATGCAGAAACAAACGGCATCGACCGGGTGAAGTCTTTGCGCTTCTTTCCATCAGCAGGTGCACCGGTGCCACGCTCGCTTGTACAACGCGGCCTGGACGTCATGCCCGATTGCCAAATCTGGTCTTACTTTGGAACATCCGAAGCTGGTGCGGTGACCGCCGTTCCGCTCGACGCCAATCTCGATCAGCGAATGAATACTGATGGGGTAGCGATGCCCGGCACGACAACACGAGTCGTTGACGGTGAGCTGGAACTGCATTGTCCCTCACAGATGATGACGGGTTACTGGAGCGGTGACCCTGATGGCCGTCTCAGCGCAGATGGATGGTATCAAACCGGAGATGCTGCAGAGCAACGCCCGGACGGCTACATCAAAATGATCGGCCGCGCCCGTGACATTATCCTGCGTGGCGGCGAAAATATTTCGCCTCTGGAAATCGAAAACGTGTTGCTTGGTCAACCAGATGTCATTGATGTCGCAATTGTCGGCTATCCCGATGATAGGCTGGGGTCCAGGCTGGCCGCCGTCGTGGTCTGCCAAAAGACGGTGACGCTGGCCACATTGAGGCAGCATTGCGAAAGTGTTGGACTGGACAAGGCAAAATGGCCGGAATTCATGATTGAGATCGACAAAATACCGCTTTCAGCAATCGGCAAAGTCAAACGCGGGGACCTGGAAGAACGTGTCCTGGCTGAAAAAAACGCACGGGAGAAGACGTGATGAGCAACGTCCAGATAGGATTTCACATCGATGGCGATGTCTGGGAACCACAACAAATCAAACAGGTCGAGGATCATGGGTTTGATCTTCTGACCACGGGTGAACACATTATCTTTTTTCGACCCATTCTCGATACGATAACGGTTCTGGCCTATGCGGCGGCAGCCACGGAGCGGATTAAACTCCTGCCATCGACGATCATCATGCCGCTGCGCCACCCGACCATGTTGGCCAAGGAATTGACGTCAATCGACATCCTTTCCAAGGGCAGACTGATTGCCTCGGTTGGCATTGGCGGCGACTATCCCAGAGAATTTGACGCCCTGGGTGTTTCTATGAAGGAACGCGGCATCCGAGCCAATGAAGGCATCCAGATCATGCGCAAATTCTGGTCCGGAGAGCGTTTTAGTTTCGATGGCAAAATATTCAGATTCGAAGATATGGACATGCTGCCCCCACCTTATCAGAAAGGGGGCCCACCGCTCTGGGTCTGCGGACGCAGCGACCCGGCAATGAGACGCGCTGCCCGGATGGGCGATGGCTGGCAACCCTATATGTATACGGCCGAGCAATTGGGCGAATCTATCACCAAGGTCCGTGACTTTGCCGACGATGCTGGGCGCACGCTGCCCGATGATTTTGCCTTTACCAGTTTCGTCTATATCTCCCAACATGATGATGTTCAGGAGGCGCGCAATCGGGCCATCGAACAACTCTCCTATCGCTTCAATATGCCGTTTGAAAAGATTGTCGATAAATATTGCGCCTATGGCCCAGCCGACCGGATCATTGAAAACCTGGCCGAATATGTACAGCACGGCGCCAACCATCTGATTGTGGCTCTGGTAATGCCGGAAGAAGAACGCATGGACTATGTGGCGCGATTTGCTGAAGAGATTTTGCCTTCACTGCAAAAAATGCAGACGGTTTGAAGGTGCATCACTGTGGCTGATCAACCAGGCAAAGCGGATATGCAGGAGATGATTGGCCGGTCTCTCTTTCACCAGCTGTTTCAACCCGAAGTTCTCGATGTCGATCATGAGAATTTGAAGTTGACGGTGAAGATGACGATGGCGGACGCGCTGGAACGCCAACCGGGCACTCGACAATGGCACGGTGGTGCGATTTCCGCAGTGGTGGATACCGTTGGTTGTTATGGTTTTGTGCTGATCAGCGGCGAACCGATGCCGACGGTCAATTTCCGAACCGATTATTTGCGACCAGCCATTGATACAGATTTGAAGGTCATTGCACATGTTCGAAAGGCTGGTCGCAGGATTGCGGTGGTCGATGTGGATGTGATGGATGACTTGGACCGGCTGGTGGCGGTTGGACGCGCCTGCTATGCGGCAGAAGGATCAGGAAAATGAGTATTGAAAACAAGTCGATTGCCATCATTGGTGGCACAGGAGCACTCGGATCAGGCCTCGCTGCCCGTTGGGCAAAGGCCGGACACACGGTGATCATAGGATCCCGAGACGGGGATCGCGCATCGCAATCTGCCAAACAATTGGGCGACAGCATCGGTGTAGAAATATTGGGAATGGAGAACGCGCAGGCCGCAGCTGCCGGGGGTCTGGTGGTGTTGACCGTGCCCTATTCAAATCATCAGTCTACACTGGAGCTGATCCAGCCCCACGTCGATGATAAGATCGTCGTTGATGTGACGGTCCCGTTGATGCCGCCAAAGGTCCGCACCGTTCAGTTGCCGGAACCGGGTTCCGTTGTGAAAGGGGCGCAAAATTTCCTTGGCAAGGATGTCCGCGTTGTATCGGCCTTTCAAAATGTTGCGGCAACCCATCTGGCTGATCTTGACCATGACATTGATTGCGACGTCCTTGTTTGCGGCAATGATCCCAAAGCCCGTCAGACGGTCATCGACCTGGCCGAAGATGCTTCGATGCGCGCCTGGCATGCAGGGCGTATCGACAATTCTGCGGTGGCTGAGGCGTTGACCTCAGTGCTCATTTTCATGAATGGACACTACAAGATCGATGGCGCTGGCATAAAAATCATGGGCAAACCCGGCTCTGCGGAAAAGGAATAAATGTCGAAGTCCCTGACACTGCAAGCGCTGGAAGACATCCCGATAATTGTCCCGGGTGATGATCTGGCGACCATCATTGAAACCGCAATAGCAGACAATGAGCTGCAACTGCGGGACGGGGACATTCTGGTACTGGCGCAAAAGATCGTCTCCAAATCGCACGATCTCTTCGTCAATTTGAAAGACGTTACACCGGGGCCGGAAGCCCTGAAACTGGCGGACCAGATTGAAAAGGACCCCCGCTTCGTCGAAGTTGTATTGTCTCAAAGCAAGTCTGTCATTCGCCAGGTCCCGGGGCTGCTGATAACCGAGCATAAATCCGGATGGATCATGGCCAATGCCGGCATAGACGCCTCAAATGTGGATGCCAATGATGATGAAATCGTATTGCTCCTTCCACACAATCCGGACGAAATCTGCCAAAACCTTCGGGATGAGTTGCAAAGGCGGCTGGGTGTTCAGGTCGGTGTACTGATAAGCGATAGTTTTGGACGACCGTGGCGCCACGGGACTGCCGGAATTGCCATCGGCGCGGCCGGGTTGCCGAGCCTTTGGGATCTGCGCGGGGAACCGGACCTGTTTGGACAGGAATTGCGGGTCAGCTTGCAGGGCGTCGGCGACGAACTTGCAGCGGCGGCCTCGCTGCTGCAGGGACAGGCTGCGGAGGGTCTTCCCATTGTCCTTGTTCGGGGTTTTAAAATAGGCGGAGATACCCCGCCACCCAATCGCCCTGCAGCCGATCTCATTCGTGAAAAAGAACGGGATTTGTTTCGATGAGTCCCGGGAAAATAATTGCCCTCTCGGGCGGCGTTGGTGGTGCCAAACTGGTGCTTGGTCTGTCGCATGTGCTGCCCGATGATCGCCTGATGGTGGTGACCAACACGGGGGATGACTTTGACCATTTCGGTCTGCGCATCTGTCCTGACACAGACACGGTAATCTACACACTGGCCGATCTGGCGGACAAAACAAAAGGCTGGGGACGCGCCGACGAATCCTGGACATTCATGAAAACAACCAGATCGCTGGGTGGAGAAGATTGGTTCAATCTTGGCGACGGAGATCTGGCGCTCCATGTGATGCGAACGCAGGCATTGGCCCGGGGGCAAAGCTTAAGCGACGTGACAGCCAGCGTATCAAAGGCCTGGAACATTGGCGTTCAGATCGTGCCCATGTGCGATCAGGCTGTTGCCACGACAGTGAAGACCGAAACCGGCTCCCTTGCGTTCCAACACTATTTTGTCCGTGATCAATGTCAGCCTGTGGTCACAGGATTTGATTTCGAGGGCATTGATCAGGCCACGGCAAATCCGATTGCGCTAGACGCGCTTGGACAGGGTCCCGATGCGATCATTTTAACCCCGTCCAATCCCTATGTCAGCATCGACCCGATCCTGAAAACCCCGGGAATGCGTCCGGCTATCGAAGCCAGTGATGCGCCTGTTATTGCCGTGTCGCCAATCGTCGGGGGGGCTGCGATAAAGGGGCCCGCAGCAAAGATGATGTCTGAACTCGGTGTGCCTGCCACCGTTCTGGAAGTCGCAAAACATTATAGTGGCTTGGTCGATGCGATGGTTATCGACGAGATCGATGGACATCTGGCTTCGGCAATTCAGGATCTGGGAATGGAAGTCAGCGTGGTGCCCACCGTCATGACAGGTCTGGAAGACAAAATTGCGCTGGCGAAAGATGTGCTGGCGCTGGTCAGGCGCCTAAAATCTGCGGGGCCGTCATGACAGACATCGTGATCCCAATCAAAAATCTGGTTGGCGCCAAGAGCCGACTTTCAGACATCCTTAATCCCGCACAGCGCTCGGACCTGGTCATGGCCATGCTGGAAGATGTTCTGGGCCGTGTCACTGAACTGGATGAAGGTCGGGTGTGGGTTGTGTCCAGCGATGATCATGCCCTGGATATGGCCCGTCTGTTTGGTGCCATACCCCTGCGGGAAATTCGGTCGATTGGCTATAACGAAGCCATCATCACCTGGCTGCGGGCATTGCCGGACGATGGAAACATTGCCGTCATTCCCGGCGATATTCCAATGGCCCGCGAAGCCGAACTGGTGAGTCTTGTATCATCTGAACTGTCTTGTGTTCCACACATCAGAATTGCGCCGGCACATGATTTTGAGGGCACGAATGGATTGTTCCTGTCCTCCAAAAGACTGATCCGCCCTGCCTTTGGTCCGGGCAGCTTTGCTCGGCATTTCAAGCTGGCGCGTGCCGTCAACATTGAACCGGAAATATTGCACACACCCCAGATGGCCCAGGACGTAGACACCGCTGACGACCTGCTTTCATTGGTTGAAAAAAACCCGGAGGGAGCAACGGGAGAATTTCTGCGCGGTTTGAAAATTGCTCCTGACCAAACAGATAGTGAGGACGTGGCATGACTTTACCGGACGAACGGCAGGCATTGGCTCTGTTGGAGCGCCCCTTCGATGAACTGTTAACCGAAGCGGCCGCGCTCCGGGATGCTGGCCATGGTCGGTTGGTCTCCTATTCAAAAAAGGTGTTTATTCCGCTGACCCAATTGTGCCGCGACGTCTGTCATTATTGCACATTCGCCAAGGCGCCCAAGAAACTCGAAGCTGCATTCCTTAGCCCTGAACAGGTGTTGTCGATCGCCGTTGAGGGGCAAAAAGCCGGATGCAAAGAAGCCCTGTTCACGTTGGGAGACAAACCGGAATTGCGCTATGCAGCGGCCCGCGACGCGCTTGCTGAATTGGGCTATGCCACAACGCTGGAATATCTGGCCGCCATGGCAAAAATGGTGTTCGACCAAACCGGCCTGATGCCCCACCTCAATCCAGGTGTCATGACATCTGAGGAAATTTCCTACCTTCGCAAAGCCTCTGTCTCAATGGGAATTATGCTGGAAAGCACATCGCAACGGCTGATGCAGCGCGGCGGGTGTCACTTTGGTTCACCCGACAAAGAACCTTCAATCAGGCTGGAAACAATTGCTGAGGCCGGGCGTCAGAATGTCCCCTTTACCAGTGGTATATTGATCGGCATTGGGGAAACACGCCAGGAGCGTATTGAAAGCCTGTTGGCACTGCGTGATCTACACCAGCAATACGGGCATATTCAGGAAATCATCGTCCAGAATTTTCGTTCAAAGCCCGGAACGAAAATGGAAAGTGCCGCCGAGCCTGACCTCGGCGACTTGCAGTGGACAATCGCCGTCGCGCGCTTGATTTTCGGCCCAAACATGACGATTCAAGCCCCGCCAAACCTGTCGGCTGGAAACGCGGCGGAGCTGATTTCTTCGGGGCTGAACGACTGGGGTGGCGTTTCGCCAGTCACCCCCGATCACGTAAACCCCGAAGCTCCCTGGCCACATTTGACGGACCTTGCCAGGGACACGGCAGCTTGCGGCAAAATACTGGTGGAGAGAATGGCGATCCATCCAACCTATGTTCAGCACTGCGATAACTGGCTCGATCCAATTTTCAAACACCCGGTGCTAAAGGCCGCCAATGCATCCGGACTGGCCAGAACCAATGACTGGTCACCGGGTGGCGCATCTCAAAAAATTCCGCAATTGCGGGTTACACCGGGGCTCATTGGTGATCGTGAATTGGATCGCGTGATCGCCAGAGCCGAAGCCGGTGTTGACCTTGACATATCTGATATCGAGCGCCTGCTGGAAGCGCGTGACGGCGAAGTGCTGCACATTGCCAAAGCAGCAGATGAGCTTCGTCAGAACGCGAACGGAGACACGGTCAGTTACGTTGTCACCCGCAATATCAACTACACCAATATCTGCTACTTCAAATGCAAGTTCTGCGCCTTTTCAAAGGGCAAGATGAGCGAGAACCTGCGTGGGCGCCCGTATAATCTTGATTTGGAAGAGATCGTTGCGCGCGCTCAAAATGCCTGGGACCGGGGGGCGGTTGAAGTCTGTCTTCAGGGCGGCATTCATCCCGATTATACCGGGCAGACCTATCTCGACATTTTGACTGCGATCAAAACTCAGCTTCCCGATATGCACGTCCATGCATTCTCACCGTTGGAAATTCATCAGGGCGCTGAAACACTGGGCCTTTCGATAGAGGATTTTCTTCAACGTTTGATTGAGGCCGGCCTTGGCAGCCTGCCGGGCACTGCCGCAGAAATTCTGGACGATGAAGTCCGTGACACTTTGTGCCCTGATAAGATCAACACCCGGCAATGGTTTGATGTGGTGGATACCGCCCATCAGTTGGGGTTGAAAACGACCGCAACAATCATGTTCGGCCACATCGACAAACCATTGAATTGGGCCAGGCATCTTTGGCGACTGCGCCAACAGCAGCAAAAGACCGGTGGTTTCACAGAACTGGTGCCGCTGCCGTTCGTCCACATGGAAGCGCCGATTTACCTGAAGGGACTATCGAGAAAGGGACCTACATGGCGTGAAACCGTCCTTATTCACGCCGTCTCCCGTTTGGCCCTGCATCCCCATATTCCCAATATCCAGGCATCCTGGGTCAAGCTCGGCATGGCCGGTATTGAGGCTTGTCTGAACGCTGGTGTGAATGACATTGGCGGAACACTGATGGATGAAAGCATCACCAAGGCCGCCGGCTCAGAGCATGGCCAACAGATGACCCCTGAAGCCATGGAAACATTGCTTGCGAGAATGGGACGTCCGTCACGCCAGCGCACCACGCTTTATGCGGATGCAACGCTCGATCGCACCAACGCGTCTTTTGGAGTATCGCCGGAACTTCTGACAGCCTAGCCGACCAGATTGGGCAACCATGTCGCAATCTGTGGGAAGATGATGATCATCGCAATGCCCGCGAGAAACAACAAAACAAACGGCCACGTGGCCTTGTAGACGTCGCTGATCGTCATGTTCGGGGCCACGGCCTTGAACGCAAACAGCGTATATCCAAAGGGCGGCGTGATCGCTCCAAGTGTGATGTTGATCAGAAACAACAGCCAGAACCACACGGGATCAAAACCGAGACTGTTCACCACCGGTTGGTAGATCGGAATGGTCAGCAATATGACAGCAATCGTATCGATGAACATGCATAGAATGAACGGTACGGCGAGCATGATCAGCAACATGACAATCGGGCTGTAGCCGAGATTTGCGACCAGTTGAACCAACTCGCTTGTTGCCCCGGTAAACGCCAGCAGCTGCGTGAACATTTTTGACATTGCCATGATGGCAAGGATCATCGCCGATACGGTGATCGCCGCCATCATGGAATCCCAAATCATCTGCCAGCTGAGATTGCGGTAGATTGCAGCGGTTATCAGCGCACCGACCACCCCGGTTGCTGCCGATTCAGACGGCGTGGCAATGCCCAGCATGATGAAGCCCATAACCGAAAAGATGACGATTACAAATGGTAAAGTCCGCACCAATGCCATCGCCTGTTCGCCCGCCGTGACGTCTTCCCGTTCTCCAGCCACATTGGTCGGCGCAAGGGAAGAATCCATGGCAATACGGATGAAAACGTAGACAAGGAAAATACCGCCCAGAACCAGTCCTGGAATAACACCGGCAATCAGAAGCTTGGCGATGGAAACATCAGCAATGGATCCGACTATGATGGCCAAAAGACTGGGCGGGATTATCGGGGCAAGGCTCGCTCCACCAACGATCAGGCCAGCGGCGATATCACGGTCATAACCCCGTTCCTGCATGCCCGGCATGATGGCCCGTCCAAGCATGGCGGCAACGGCCATCGCAACCCCGCTCAGCGCCCCAAACACCGCCGACAGCACTACGGCCAATACGTATTGGCGCCCCCTGATGCGTCCGACCAGTTTGTCGATTGAATCGAACAAAACGTCCATTGTGCCTGATCGAAACAGTAACTCTCCCATCAAGATGAAAAGCGGGATCGACGCCAGTGACGTTGTCGATGCGGTATCGAGAATCGAATTGGCAAACATCGGGAAGCCAGCCGGGCCGATGATGACATAAACCCCAACCAGAATGGCAAACAGGAAGGCCAGAAATATCGGGGCACCCGACAGAAACAACGCGAACAGGATCGCAATTCCGATCAGTAAAGTGGTGTACCATTCCATCAGTTACCACCATCGGAAAAACTGGTTGAACTGACGCGGCTTGAGGGAGCCGCATAGCGCAGCATGTATAGCGAACTCAACGCCAGCCCAAGCGTAATGAAACTTGAAATCCACCATTGCGGCACCGGGATGATGGCCAGTGTTTCGATGTTCTTGGTGTATTGTCGGATGTTTTCCTGAAGGCTGATATAGGCGGCAAAAGCCAGGCTCAAGAAACCAATCAGGCTAACAAGTGTATGTGTCCAACCTGCAATGTTTTTGGGCATAACGTCGACCAGTATGGTCACGGCGACATGCCCGCGGTCTTTTGTGACCTTCGGAAAGGCAAGAAAAACAGACGCACAAAGGGCATAGGTGACGAAGTCACTCACCCATGCAGTCGGCGAATTGAAAAAATACCGTGTGATAACTTCGTAAACATAGCTGACGACAATCATCGCAAGACCGATGGCAGCCAACACTGCTGCCAAATGTGTCACCCAATCGAGAACCGAATAGAACTTGGCCAGAGCGGAATTCATCGTATCACTCGTCTTCCCCGTCGCCATGTAAGACAATTAGAAAAACTTGCCGTCAATCAAGGCGGCAAGTTTTATAGTTTAGGCCGGGTTTACATGCCTTTGGAAGCGACGAAGTCGCGGAAGGCTTCTCCAACCTTGCCGGATTTTTCAATGGCGACTTCCATGGCGCGATCAGCGAACAATTTATTGGCTTGGTCCAGCGAATAACCAATGCTTGTTTTCTTCGCACCCGCAGCCATCATGGCAGCGTTTTCGGTATCCAGCAGGTTGTTAAAAATGCCAACCGTGTCCTGCTCGAGTTTGTGGCCAGCTTCAAGCATGGCCTTTTGCGTATCGGCATCAAGTCCGTTCCACTTGTCCAGGTTCATCATGATCAGATAGGAAACCGTGCCAAAAGCGGGTTCGGCGAGATAGGGCGTGACCTCATGAAACTTGAAACCAACGGCACCAACACTTGGCCAGACCAGACCGTCGATAACTCCCTTTTCGGCGGCTGAATAAAGCTCTCCAAACGGGATGACCACGGCGGTACCGCCGAGCGATCCAACAATTTTGTTGTAAGACGGCAGAGCACGAATTTTCATTCCGTTCAGCTTGCTGCCTTCATCCATGGGTTTCTTCAGGAAGAAGCGAAATCCTGTGGTCGCTGTGGGAATAGATAGAACCTTCAGGTTCTGGGTTTCCTGATAATGTTTATCAACCCATTCCCAAACTCCGCTCGAACGGCGCTTTTCAATGTCGCCATTGACGGCATCGATCGCTGCGCCAATGCCCGTTGTGCCGGTATGATAGAGGCCGTGTGTATAGATCAGATCAAAAACCCCGGATGCAACCGGTTGGAGCTGCTTGCCCCCGGGCACCACTTCCGGTCCGCTTGGTTTGATGGTGACTTTACCACCGGTCATATCGTTGACGAGCTTGTTATAGCCATAGGCCATGTTGGCCGTGCCGGAATGGTTTCCGCCCCAGGCAGTGAGCATTTTCAGGTCTGCAGCGAATGATGCGGCTGTCGAAAGCGCCACGCCAACGGCAGTGGCAGACAGAATCTTCAGAATTTTGTTCATGGTTTTCTCCCGTTGAACGTCCGATCGAGCCTGTTTGTTCAGGTTCGGTGATCAAAGATGCGTCTTGCCGCGCATTCTGGGTAAAAATATGGAGTATACGTCCTATTTTGTCCAGTCCTGTTTTTTTCGAACTTTTTTGGCCTAATCAAGCGGCGTAATTGGACCGACCGTACTTCGCAATGAGTAGTGCAAATGTTCATCTCATTGACGTTTGGTCGTTCAATGCATGGTTACAAATCCGGTAATTTAACAGGCGCCAGATATGAGCCATCGCCGAATTGTTTTTAGGATTGAGATTGTTCTCGCAGCGACATATTCGAACTGTTAAAATGGTCCCGATGCAGAACTTGGGTGGCCGTTAGATTCTCATGGTCCAATGGCCGACAAGCGGACTTTTCGACATTGTCCTTGTCTAATGCAATGTCCGCTGCAGGAAGCGTGGCCACTTAATCTACCTAACCGAATTGAGCCCAATGATTACGACGTGATTGATGGGACCGGTAGACCTTGCGCCTCCTCAACGAAGATGTTGCGCAACCATTTGCTGATTTTCGAGTGATGGGTAGCGGCAGTCCAATACATATGTGTGCCAGCGGGGGTATCGAAGTCAAACTCACTCAATGCAAGGCTGTCTTCCCAGGCTAGTGCCATTCTTGCTGGAAGAACCGCGAAAAGGTCAGTGCCCTTTACAGCGAGTCCCAAGTCACGAGAATCCGATGTCGCCAGCACTTTTCGCGGCTTGATGCCATTCGCCAATATATGGCGAAATGGGGATTGAACCCAGCCTGGATAGGGCTCGTAGCTGACGTAACTCGCTCCATCAAAATCCTCAGCCACAAGACAGGTCTTTTGGGCGGCCTGATTCTTCGGGTCCATCATACACAGGTGCCGGTCCACCAACAGCCACTCATGGCAAAGGATTCCACTTTCCGAGATCAATCCATTGATCAGCCCCAGATTACATGTTCCATCCAGCAACAATTCACGGGCCTCTTCTGGACTATAGGTCAGTCGAATTCTGATGCCAGGCGCTTCGATCCTGAGCCTGCGAACGACCTTTGGAATGAGTATCTCGCGCGCGTACACCGTACAGACTATTGATATTTCTTCCTCTGCGTTCGTCGGGTCGAACGCCTCGTCGCTGGGCAAACGTTCAGCTTCAGCCAAAATGCGCTCAGTTGTTTCCATGATCACGCGGCATCGGTCAGTGACGGCTATTGATCCACCTTGCTTGACGAACAGGACGTCGTTCGCAGCCTTTCTAACGCGATCAATTGTGTAACTTACCGAGGAAGGGTTCATTCCAAGTTCCTTCGCGGCAGCAGCGAATGATTTGTGCTTATAGACCAGCTGAAAGGTCCGCAGAGCCGCAAAATCAAGAGCAAGAACTTCCGGAGTATGAGTCATCTCCCATCTCCATCATCATTGAATTTTTCAATCATGATAACCAGTTTAACCTGATTGTTCAATCTTCTTCAACCGTCCAATCTGGATCACAATGAAAATATCTTCAGCAAGGACACTTGAATTGGCCCACGATAGCGATCTCATCATTAGTCAAAACTCCTTGGTCAAGGCCCTTGAATTCCTCGCATTTCCGCGCCGACCTCTGGCGCAATCAACGATGAACTCACAGTCGGACGACATGTACACTCAGGCTGTTCACCAAACGGTTCAGGAAATTGAGGATCAGCTCGGAACAACGAAGTTCATCCGGGCAATCTATGATGTCTAATGCACTGAGGTTGCATTGCAATTATCCATGAAAAAGGATTGTAGAACAGGTTTGAGAATTCACCCTATGACATTACTGATACCCACCTTGACCACGAATCGATTGACCCTCCGTGCGCCACAGATGCAGGACTTTGAGGCATATGCCGAGTTTCGTGCTACCGACCGGGTGAAATGGCAGGGCGGCCCAAACACCCGCGATGAGTCCTTTGATCGTTTCTGCTCGGTCATCGGTATGTGGCATTTGCGGGGCTTTGGTCCCTGGCTGGTAGCCGACAAGGAGACTAACACCGCACTTGGCCTGGTGGGGCTTTTTTACCCCGAAGATTGGCCAGAGCCTGAGATCACTTGGGGTGTGTTTGAGAACGGAGAAGGACGCGGTGTTGCCTTCGAGGCTGCCGTCGAAACGCGGCGCTATGCTTATGATGTGCTAAAAATGCCTGCACTTGTAAGTTTAACGATGCCGCAAAATGAAAGGTCGAGGAGACTTGCGCAGCGAATGGGAGCTAACCACGAAAGTGACTTTCACCATCCCAGCATTGGTCTTTTGAATGTTTGGCGCCATGTTCCACCCAACGGGTGACGCGGTGCCCGGTGCCTCAGGCGACGGTATCTTGCCGTGTCCTGACGAAGAGACGGTCACGAATATGTCCGCCTAGGGCTTATTCCGTTGAAAAACTCATCTGAGAAACGACGGTTTCGTTGATTTGAT
>JAALLE010000173.1 GCA_011087605.1 Hyphomicrobiales bacterium | reverse complement strand
AACTGAATCAGCAAAGACTGCCGAGATTAAGGCGAGTTTTTCAACGGAATAAGCCTATACCGGACGTGACAAGATATTGAAGTTTGAAGGCGGCTATCACGGCATGTCTGCGGAAGCGCAGATGAGTCTGGCACCGACAAAACTGACCAATTTTCCCGTCGCAGTTGCCGATTCTGCTGGTATCCCGCAATCGGTACGCGATGAAATGCTTATTGCACCATTTAACGATATTGACTTTATCCGCTCGCTGTTGGCCGAACAGGGAGACCAGATCGCCGGTTTGATTGTGGAACGCCTGCAGCGCGTCGTGCCGCCCGCACCCGGATTTCTTCAGGAACTGCGCACAGAGTGTGACAAATATGGCATTGTCTTGATATTCGATGAGATCGTTACCGGATTTCGCTTCGCATATGGCGGCGCGCAAGAGCTTTATGGTGTCACACCGGATGTCTGCACATTGGGCAAAATTATTGGTGGTGGATTTGCACTTGCGGCAATTGCCGGATCGGCTGAGATCATGGCGCATTTTGACAAGGATAGGGTTGGCGCGGAAGGTTTTTTGATGCAGCTGGGCACCCTGTCAGGTAATCCGGTTGCCGCAGTTGCAGGCTTGAAAACCATGGAAATCCTGCGCCGCCCCGGCGCTTTCGATAAAATTCGCGCCAATGGCCAGGCGATTATGGACATGCTCAGTCAGGAGTTGACGCAAGCCGGTCATGCCCACCAAATTGTCGGAGACCCAACCCTGTTTGACGTCGTGTTCAGCGAAAGCCCAGTCACAGATTACCGTTCCTGGCTCAAGGGGGATGCTGAAAAGAATGCACGGTTCAACGATTTGCTACGCCAACGCGGCCTATTCAAAGCTCCCGGCAAGCTCTATCCTTCACTCGCGCTGACAGATGCTGATTTGAACCAGACAGCAGGGGCGATTGCCGAAGCGGCCAGACTGTTGGACGGTTAATTCCCGTCTGCACCACCTGCTGGATTTACACCCGAATTCTGGATTGGCAGGTCAATTGCCTAATCTTGCGTTCCGCTTTATGAACGCGGAAAAATCCGCAAACAGCGGTGCTGAATTGGGAAGACGATAATGATAATTAGTTGCGGTGAAGCGCTGATCGACATGCTGCCTCGACGGATCGAAGGTGAGGGCGATGGATTCCTGCCGGTTTCTGGCGGCGCAATATTCAACACCGCCATTGCCCTTGGCCGGCTTGGTGAAACTGCCGGTTTTATTTCGTCCGTATCGACCGACATGTTTGGGGAACAGTTGATTGAGGCGCTGCACAGCTCGAAAGTCAGCACGGATTTGTGCGTCAGATCGGATCAACCCACCACGTTGGCCTTTGTGAAACTCACAAACGGGCAGGCGCAGTATTCGTTTTTCGACGAAAACTCGGCAGGTCGAAATCTTCGCGTTGATCAGGTGCAACCAATTCCAGCAGAAGTTGCAGCAATGCAGTTTGGTGCGATCAGTCTGATTCCGGAACCCTGCGGCACCGCCTATGAAAAACTCATGGCCGGCAATCAGGACAAGGTGCTTTGTCTGGATCCAAATATTCGTCCCTCCTTCATCAACGACCCGGATAAACATCGGGCGCGGATCAAACGCATGGCGGCAATGGCCGATGTCATTAAAGTATCAGATGAGGATCTGGATTGGATTGCTGCTGGCGAGTCTGCCGAAGCAGTTATGACGGAGTGGTTGGAAGGTGCGACAAGAATTGTCCTGATGACGCGTGGCGGCGACGGTGTCGATGCATTTATGAAGTCGGGCAAGATCCGCCAGGCCGCCAACAAGGTTGAGGTCGTCGATACGATTGGTGCTGGCGATACATTCAATGCCGGTTTTCTGGCAGGCTTGCGGCGCAATGGCTTGTTGTCAAAATCAGCCCTTGCCGAAGCCTCACCTGATCAATTAGCGCCGGTCCTGGCTCTGGCCGCCAAGGTCGCCGCCCATACGGTTTCCAAGCCCGGCGCCGATCCGCCCTGGCAACACGAATTGTAAATTTTTGCGGCGAATATCAGGCGAAAGCGATCTGTACTTTCATCGCCTTGCTCCTGTCGGAAGCAATTTCGAAAGCCTCAACTGCGTCGTCCATTGGCAATGTGTGGGATATCAGCGGTGCGACATCAATGCGACCGGACTGCATCATCTGTATGGCCGTTGAGAATTCTTCATGAAATCGAAACGAACCGCGCAGATCGAGCTCCTTTGCGGTGAGCTGCATCATCGGAATGGACATGTCACCGCCCAGACCCAATTGCATG
Source organism: Hyphomicrobiales bacterium (assembly GCA_011087605.1). GTDB lineage: Bacteria > Pseudomonadota > Alphaproteobacteria > Rhizobiales > Rhizobiaceae > Pseudahrensia. The sequence continues at coordinate 1,101 of JAALLE010000173.1, read as the reverse complement.
ATAACGCCTCTGGGTCGCATCGCAGCAATGCCCGCAGCGAGCGCCTGCGGTGCGCCGGAACACTCAAATAATATGTCAAATGTTCCCTTTCCCTGCGCATATGCAGTCAATTTGTCCGCATTATCCGCCATATTGATCGACTGGTCAGCGCCCATTTTTTCGGCATATTTGAGGGCATTTTCAGAAAGGTCGGTGACTACAATCTGTACAGCCCCGGCAGCCCGTGCAGCAAGAATAGCCAATCCACCGATCGGTCCGCACCCGGTGATCAGCACCCGTTTTCCCATTAATTCCCCGGCGCGTCGGGCCGAATGCAAAACCACAGCAAGTGGTTCGGCCATTGCCGCTTCACCGGTGCTCAGCCCATTTGCCACGACGCACTGGCTGGCATCGGCGATCAGCGATTCACGAAAAGCTCCCTGAATATGCGGAAACGGCATGGCCGAACCATAAAAGCGCATATTTTCACAATGATTGCGCAATCCCTCACCGCAATATTGGCAGGCTCCACATGGGCGGGAAGGAGACACTGCAACCAGATCACCGACTTTCAGGTCTTTGACATCCGTACCCAGTCCGGTGATATGACCGCAAACTTCATGGCCCAGTATCATCGGCTCCCTGACGCGGATGGTGCCGATACCACCATGATTATAGTAATGCAGGTCCGAGCCGCAGACGCCGCCGGTTGAAATCCGGATTTCTACCTGGCCCTTGCCAAGGTTTCCCAGTTCACAAGACTCAATGCGGAGATCCTTCTCCTGATGAATGGTGATGGCTCGCATGATTTATGTCTTTCGGCATTTGGAAGGGGTCGGAATTTGCAAACTACCCCTTTCCACAGGCGGTGCAAGATCGACATTGCACAGCGTCGCGGTTAAACGGTGGTAGAGTGGCCGAACGGGAAAAAATCAAATGAACGACAAGTCTGACACAGAGGGTCTGCCAACCGCGCGGCTCTATGTTGTCATGGGAGTTGCCGGTTGTGGCAAGACCACAATTGGCGAAGCTTTGGCGGCAGCGATTGGCGGAACGTTTCTTGATGGCGGTAACTACCCAGCTACCCCAACCTGATGCTTTTATAGACGGCCCATCAGACGG
>JAALLE010000010.1 GCA_011087605.1 Hyphomicrobiales bacterium | reverse complement strand
TGATGGGCCGTCTATAAAAGCATCAGGTTGGGGTAGCTGGGTAGTTACAATTTTTCATCTAATTTGTGATGAATTTTGGGCGCTATAACAGGCCAAGTTCAGAAAGTTCGGCCTTCAGATGTCCAGGCATTGTCATATCCGCCACATCAAGGTCGGCCGGCGCTTCTTCAGGCAGCAAATACCGCCAGCCCTGGAACGCCCGTTTTGGCTGCCACTCGGTTGCAATGAGATCGCTGTCCAACATCAACTTACAACGCCGGATACCATCGGTATCAACAAACGGGCGAATATCAATAAGCCTTTGTCTTAATTGGATTTTTCCCTTAATTACCCAATAAAGTGAGCCGCCATCCAACAATTGATCAATCCGCTTTGGCGCCATACGGGTTGTGTGAAACAGGCAAACCTCCACACCTGACGCCGCCATTTCTGCAAGACGCAATTTTGACCACTCGCGCTGGTCCTCCACGCTCTCGGCACCAACACACAGCTTGATCAGGTTTAGGCTCATTTTTATGGTTTAGGCTGATGAAGGCGCAAGAAACAGCCCGGTATCAAAGCTTTCCACACTCTGTTTCCACCCAAATTGCCTATTGGGTCGAATCGCCCTGTTTCAAAACTAACGCTGTAACACCATTTTCCACCTGTTCTCCCGTCGTGATAGCAACCTCTTCGACGGTGCCGTCATGGGGCGCCAGAACCGCGTGTTCCATCTTCATCGCCTCGACGGAAAACAACATGTCACCCTGCTCCACTTCATCGCCATCCTGCACGGTTACGGCAATAATTTTACCATGCATGGGAACTGAAATGTGACCATCAGCGGTACCGAAACTGCCTTCCTGGGCGAGCTGGTGCATTTTTTGCGAAAAAATCGATTGCCGTCCGCGATCCAAAACAAAAAACGACTTGTCATCCGGATACACCTTTGCTGAAGCGGAGGCTGCGACCCATGCTGATTGATTGTCAGTCATCCGGATACCGTCGGATTCAAACCGAATTCTGGCGCTCTCTTCATTTCCATCGACCACAAACTGCCAATCCAGCTCCCGATCCCCCACCGATTGGTAACCGTCGCTGCTCTGCCAGGGAGAGTTCAATTCATGCCCGCTCAGCGTTGCAATTCGTGCGGTTTGAACAGCAATCAATCCAGCTATTCCGGCGCAGATCGTGCTCGGCTCCACAGCGTCCGTGGTAATCAATCCATCAATTTTTGTGTCGATCAATGACGTGTCAAATTTGCCAGCGCGGAATGTCTTGTCTGCGCACAGTTTGGCCAGAAATGCGGTATTGGTCACTGGTCCGGCTATTTGAGCCTCTTCCAACCGTGTTTTCAGGGTATCGAGTGCGTCCTGACGGGTTTTTCCATGCACGATGAGCTTGGCGATCATCGGATCATAATGAGGTGAAATCACATCCCCCTGCTCCACCCCCGTATCGACACGTATCGACGAAGTTTGCGACCCCAGATCCATCGCCACGAGTTTGCCGGTAGACGGTAGAAAGCCGGTATTGGGGTCTTCTGCATAGATACGCGCTTCCACGGCATGGCCGGAGATCGTCAGCGCCTCCTGGTCAAGAGGTAATTTCTCACCTGCCGCCGCCCGCAACTGCCATTCCACCAGGTCGAGCCCGGTGATCATTTCAGTGACCGGGTGCTCCACCTGAAGACGGGTATTCATTTCCATGAAATAGAACCCGTCGGCGCTCAGTCCTCCGGCTCCATCGGCAATGAATTCAACGGTACCCGCCCCTTGATAGCCGACAGCCCGAGCTGCTTCACAGGCTGCCTGCCCCATCGCAGCGCGCATTTCTTCACTCATACCAGGCGCCGGAGCTTCCTCGATCACCTTTTGGTGGCGACGCTGCAGTGAACAATCTCGCTCAAACAGATGCACCACATTGTCGTGACTATCTGCAAAAACCTGGATCTCGATGTGGCGGGGCTTTTCGACGAATTTTTCAATAAGAACAACATCGTTGCCAAATGCGGAGAGTGCCTCCCGTTTGGCTGCTTCAAGCGCGTCATCAAATTCAATGGCCTTGCCGACCTTACGCATGCCTTTGCCACCGCCCCCGGCAACCGCCTTGATCAGGACCGGATACCCAATTTCATAGGCTTTGCGCTTCAGCAGTTCGGGACTTTGATTGCTGCCGTGATAGCCCGGCACGACCGGGACACCGGCCTCCACCATGATTTCCTTTGCCCGGTCTTTCAGCCCCATTTCTCGAATCGCCGAAGCTGGCGGTCCAACGAAAATCATGCCGGCATCAGCAGTCAATTCAGCAAAATCGGCATTTTCGGAGAGAAACCCATAGCCGGGATGAATTGCCTCGGCTCCAGCCTGTTTGGCAACTGACAAAATGCGGCCACTTCGCAAATAGCTGTCGGCTGCTGCTGCTCCACCAATAAAATGAGCTTCGTCGGCCAGGCGGACGTGACGTGCGCCGGCATCCGCTTGCGAATAGACCGCAATGGTCTTGATACCCAAAGTTTGGGCGGTCTTGATGATGCGGCAGGCAATTTCACCACGGTTGGCGATCAGAAGCGATTTTATCATGGGTCTCCGGCGGCAGCCTTGCGGGCCAAATTCCGCCTAGTTCGATTCAACACTCCACAATGTTTACGGGCACGTTGACAGCCAGTCCACCCTGACTTGTTTCCTTGTACCGTTCGTCCATATCCATCCCCGTTTGACGCATGGTTTCAATGCATACATCGAGCGGTACAAAATGCTGCCCGTCACCGTGCAACGCCAAAGATGCCGCGGTGACGGCCTTAACCGCCCCCAACGCGTTGCGTTCAATGCAGGGTACCTGAACCAGTCCTCCGACCGGATCGCAGGTCATGCCCAAATGGTGTTCAAGTGCAATTTCAGCAGCGTTTTCAACCTGTTCTGGAGTTCCACCCATCACCGCTGCTAGTCCCGCCGCTGCCATGGCTGCCGCCGATCCCACTTCACCCTGACAGCCAACTTCCGCGCCAGAAATGGAGGCATTGTGTTTGATGATCCCGCCGATTGCCGAGGCGGTCAACAGGAACTCTTCAATATCGCGGTCGCCAGCACCGGCATTGAACTTGGTAAAATAGCTGATAACCGCAGGAATAACACCGGCAGCGCCATTGGTTGGTGCGGTTACCACCTTGCCACCAGCTGCATTTTCCTCGTTAACCGCCATTGCAAACACTGACAGCCAGTCATTTGCAGCCAATGGACCAAGCTCGTTTGTCGACCATTTTTGTTCCAGTTTTTGGGCAACTTTTTTGGCCCGCCGCTTGACCTGCAGACCGCCGGGTAATTCGCCCTCTTGTGACAGACCGCGTTTTACGCAGGCATCCATCGCCCCCCAAATTGCCTGTATGTCGTCGGTCAGCCCGCTGGAACCGCGAACTGCCTCTTCATTCTTGCGTTTCATTTGCGCAATTGTCAGGCCGTGCTGCTGCGACAATTGAAGCATTTCAGTTGCGCTGGCGAAGGGAAAAGGCACCTCCTCTACCGGGCCATTGTCAAACCCGGCGTTCAGTCTTCCCAGTTCCAGAGCATCAACCACAAAACCACCCCCAACGGAGTAATAGATCTGACGCATTAATGGGTTGCCAAGTTCATCGAGGGCCGAAAACCGCATTGCATTGGCGTGACCTGGGAGCTTTTCGTCATAGTCAAATACAAGATCGGCTTCCGGATCAAAATCCCAAGCGGGGAAACCTTCCGCACCGATGACCTTATTGCTTCGTGCAAGTTGTAAGACGCCAGCAACCGCATCGGGGTCCATTGTTGCCGGCTCGCATCCCATCAAACCCAGAATGATCGCCGTATCGCTGCCATGACCTTTGCCCGTAAAGGCAAGTGAACCGTGCAGCGAGACCTGTATGCGTGCGACAGTGGAGGAAGCCGGTTTTGGCCAATCTCCATCTCGAACTTCGTGCAGGAACCGGACTGCGGCCACCATTGGCCCCATTGTATGGGAAGACGATGGGCCAATACCGATCTTAAATAGATCAAAAATCGAAAGAAACACGGCGCTTACCACTCAATGTAGGGGTTTATTGCTGCATTTGCGCTGCAGGACTTGTATAGAGCTTTCTAATGCCAATCCTACCATTCATAAATTCTAATTCCGACATTTTTAGATGCTATTTGACCCACCGCTGATCGAAGCCACATTGATCCAACGCTACAAACGTTTTTTGGCGGACGTCCGGCTGAGCGACGGGACAGAATTGACTGTCCATTGCCCCAATCCCGGTGCCATGCTTGGGCTGAATGAACCGGGAAACCGAGTCTGGATTTCCGACAGTCAAAACCCAAAACGCAAACTGCGTTACACGCTGGAACTGATGGAAGTTAACGGTCCGGACGGCAAAACACTGGTCGGCATCAATACCATGCACCCCAACAAACTGGCCGCCGAGGCGATCAACGCAGGTTTGATCCCCGAACTTGCTGGCTATGAGGAGATGCGCAAGGAAGTTCGATATGGCGAAAATTCCCGCATCGACATTTTACTGGAACACCCGCAACGCCGCCCCTGTTATGTGGAAATCAAAAATGTTCACCTGCTGCGCCAAAGCGGCTTGCATGAATTTCCCGACTGCAAAACTGCTCGTGGTGCCAAACATCTCAATGAAATGGCGGCCATGGTGGCCAGTGGCGCACGCGCGGTGATGTTATACGTCATTCAACGCGAAGACGGGGATCGCTTTGCCCTGGCGCGCGACATGGACCCGCAATATGTTATGGCCTATGAAAATGCTACAGCAAACGGGGTTGAAGCGCTGGCCATTCGGTGCAAAGTCTCAACCCAACAAATTGTGGCGTGTGACCCGATCCCCATCGTGGCCTCTTGAGCACCACAATCATTTAAATTTGAGAATAGACAAGAGCCTGAATTGACCACCTATCTTGCAGCTGCTGAAGCCCCAATGAAAAACACCGGGCAGATCAAGCTTTACACCGCCGAAGATTTCGACGGCATGCGTCGCGCGTGCCAGCTCACCGCCACGTGCCTCGATGAAGTCTCCAAAATGATCGAGCCCGGCCTGAAAACATCAACAATCGACAAGTTCGTTTATGAATTCGGCATGGATCACGGTGCTGTGCCCGCGACATTGAATTATCGCGGATATCCCTATTCCAGCTGCATTTCGCTCAATCACGTGGTCTGTCACGGTTTTCCAGGTGAAAAGCCCCTGCGCAATGGCGATATACTGAATGTCGACATCACATTTGTACTGGATGGCTGGCATGGAGATTCCAGCCGCATGTATATCGCCGGCCAGCCAAAACGTGCCGCCGAACGTCTTGTTGATATTACCTATGATTGCCTGATGGCGGGTATCGCTGCAGTCAAGCCGGGCAATAGAATGGGTGCCATCGGGGCGGCCATTCAGGAGCTGGCAGAAGCTCAAAGATGCAGTGTTGTGCGGGATTTTTGCGGTCATGGACTGGGTCGTTTGTTTCATGACGCGCCAAATGTACTGCACTATGGCAGCGTCAATGAGGGCATTGAAATGCGCCCGGGCATGATCTTCACGATCGAACCAATGATAAATCTGGGCAAGCATCACGTGAAAATACTGCGTGATGGGTGGACAGCTGTGACCCGCGACCGATCTCTGTCGGCGCAATTTGAACATTCCGTTGGTGTAACGGAAGATGGCTGTGAAATCTTCACCACCTCGCCCGCAGGATACACAAAGCCGCCCTATGTAACGGATTAGAGCGCATCATGGCTGAGAAGCCGGACGACAAAAAAGCCAATCAAAACGGTCCTTCCGGCGCAGCATCGCCGGTTCCGGCCCCGCATCATCACGGTCATCGAGAACGGTTGCGGCAAAAATTCAGCCGGTCCGGCGCATCGGTGCTTGCCGATTATGAATTACTGGAGCTGCTGTTGTTTCGTTTTGTTCCACGTGTCGACACCAAACCCGTTGCAAAAGCCCTGCTTCAAAGATTTGGCTCAATTTCAGGAGTTTTGGGCGCAACAGAGCGTGAGTTGACGCAGGTCCCAAAAATCGGAATCAATGCCGCCAGAGACATTAAGGTCGTTGCGGCAATTTCCAGTCAGTCACTGCGCTCAGAGATTGAGCAAAAGACGGTATTGAGTTCCTGGTCATCAGTTATCGATTACTGCAACGCGACAATGGCCCATGAGAAAGTTGAGCAGTTTCGCATTCTGTTTCTCGATAAGAAAAACGGCCTGATCGCCGATGAAGTGCAACAGACCGGTACGATCGACCACACACCGGTCTATCCAAGAGAAGTTATCAAGCGGGCGCTTGAAGTCAGCGCATCGGCCTTGATTCTGGTGCATAACCACCCATCAGGAGACCCCACTCCTTCGCGTGCAGATATTGAAATGACCCGCACCATCATAGAGTCTGCGGCCCCCATGGGCATTGTGATTCATGACCATATTATTGTTGGTAAGCAAGGTCATGCGAGCATGAAGGGTCTGCAACTGATATAAGCAAGAATCGACTTTCTTCTGGCGCTTACAACCGGTAAAACCCTCATATGATCCGCAAGTTACTCACTCCGGCTATTTGCATATTTGTTGGGTTGACCTTTAGCCCGGTCAGCGCTGCAGATGTCATTGGCCTTTCTCTGCCCCTGGAGGGCCGTTTGACACCTGTAGCCCAACGCATGGAGTTTGGTGCTCGGATTGCAGCCAGAAAACTCAACCAGTCAGGCCAGGAAGTGGAACTGGCCCTCGTCAATGATGGGTGCGATGTTGAAAAAGTGCCTGAAACCGCGGACTCGCTGGAAAAATCTCAGGCACAAATCGTAGTCGGCCCGGTTTGTTTTCGCGTTGCCATGGAACTCGCCAAATACGCAAAGCAGGACAACAGTCCGGTTAAGTCAGTACCGATTATTGCCCTCAATACCCGCAACAAATTGCTCACCCGGTTGCGCGAGGTCGACGAACTGCCACTCTACAGCCTGTCCAATGCACCAGACGCAGAAGCCCGCGCTGTGGTTGAGATGATCCTGCCGCAATTTCAGGATCGTCCATTTGCGCTTCTCGACGATGGCAGTGTTTATGGCAGGGCGCTGGCAGACGATATCCGGGAACTCAGCGAACAGGCTGGCCTGCGGGCCGTGGTCAACAGCAATTTTCGACCGTTGCAGACAACCCAAATTGCCATGTTGCGGCGTTTGCGCAAATCCGGTGTTGAAGCAGTATTTATTGCAGCCGCGGCAGAAGACGTTGTGACTATCGCCAATGATATTCGCACCCTCAAGCTGAACTGGATGGTGGCAACAGGCGAGCGCGGGCAATTACTGCCCTATGCTATTGCACCTAACAGCAATATGGCCGGAATGATGATGGTGGCAGAACGTCAACTGGCAACCGACGCTTTGCGCGAGGAAATCGGCGATCTCGGAGAGTTGGAGCTGGAAAACAGCCTGTTGCTCGGCCATGCAATTGTAGAATTGGCGGCGGAAGCCATAAAACGAAAACTGACGGACCTGTCCGGGGCAACCTTTGAAACGATTATCGGGCCGCTTACTTTTGACCAATCGGGTCGTGCCGCTCCCATGCCATTTGTCCTTTCAAGATGGCGCGACGGAGCATTTGAAATCGTGCGGGATAACTAAGTGGCCTTAATGTCGAAGCCGGGACCACGCAATCTGATCACCGATATTGCCGGCCTGCGCGTCGGCAACGCCGATGATGCGAAGGTGAAATCCGGCACTACTGCGCTCATTTGTGACGTGGAAAATACTGCCTCCGTCCATGTCATGGGCGGTGCACCGGGCAGCCGCGAAACCGATCTGTTGAGCCCGGAAAACACGGTGCAATCTGTTGACGCATTTTTCCTTTCCGGCGGGTCGGCCTTTGGTCTGGAGGCTGGCACGGGTCTGCAGTCCGCACTGGTTGAACAAAATCGGGGTTTTGAAATTCATGGTCTTCGGGTTCCGATCATTCCCGGCGCCATTATTTTTGATCTGACAAATGGTGGCGATGTCGATTGGGGAACAAAAAGCCCCTACGCTGATCTGGGCTATCAGGCGGCCCAAAATGCTGCCGAAGAGTTTGACATTGGATCGCACGGGGCTGGTTACGGTGCATGGACCGGCGGTCCCGGCCCCGGTCTGAAAGGTGGTCTCGGCTCTGCCTCTACAATAATGCCCAATGGCGTGACAATTGGTGCCCTGACAGTGGTCAATGCGCTGGGTGCACCAACAGTTGGCAACAGCCCCTGTTTTTGGGCCGCGCCGTTTGAACATGGCGATGAATTCGGTGGATTGGGTTGCGCCAATGTCCCGACGCAGGAAAGTCGCGCCACGCGCATAAAATTTCGCGACAATCAGGCCTATGGCGCCAATACCGTCATTGGCATAATCGCAACCGACGCACCGCTAACCAAGGCCGAATGCAAACGACTGGCGGTTCTTGCCCACGATGGCATAGCCCGCGCGCTCTGGCCCGCTCATACGCCATTGGATGGGGACCTTGTATTCGCCGTGAGCACCGGGGCGGTTGGCAACTCACCGACAATCGGAGAGCAAATTGAAATGTCGGCAATCGCTGCAAGCACGATGAGCCGTGCTGTTGCCCGCGGCGTCCATGCAGCCAAACATACTGAGGGAGATTTGTTCCCTAGTTGGGCAAAAGCCTTTGGTCGCGATTGAGCCGGGTTTCGCGGCGTGTTAGAGCCGATAAGGTTTACGCCGCCTGTTACCACAATCTGAGACATCACCATGGCCAATAACGTCCTTATCGCTCCATCCATACTGGCAGCCGATTTTTCAAAGATCGGTCAGGAGGTAACCGATGTCCTTTCTGCCGGAGCCGATTGGGTGCATCTCGATGTGATGGACGGTCATTTTGTGCCCAACATCTCGTTTGGTCCGGTCATCATCGAAAAACTGCGGCCTTTGACAGACGCCTTTTTTGATACCCATTTGATGATCGCGCCCTGCGATCCCTATCTGGAAGCCTTTGCCAAGGCCGGTAGCGACCTGATCACCATTCACGCAGAAGCCAGTCCACATATGCATCGGTCTTTGCAGGCCATCCGCGCTTTGGGTAAAAAGGTTGGTGTCGCCATCAATCCCGGGACACCGGTTTCAACACTGGAACATGTGGTGGATCTGGTGGACATGATCCTGGTGATGACAGTGAACCCAGGATTTGGCGGCCAGAAATATATTCTCGAATCCGCCAACAAGGTGGCGCAGGCTGCAGCACTCATTGGTGACCGGGACATCCGCATACAGGTCGATGGTGGCATAACGGCACAGACAGCACCGCTGGTCGCCAATGCGGGGGCCGATGTTCTGGTGGCCGGATCGGCAATCTATGACGGTAAGGGCAAGGATTCGTACGCCAAAAACATTTCTGCTATTAAGGCTGCTCTGTAAGCTGATCGCAGTAGGAGGCTTTGAACAATTTGCCGGAATTCAAATTTTTGAACGCACTCCTGTCGACCTGCCTCACCCTCTGCCTCGTCATCGCAGACACAATGGCATCTCAGCCTTCATTGGCAGCAGAAAATTCGACGGGCAACAGTTTGGGTTTCAGCCAGGATGGCAATTATTTTGTGTTCGAAGAATATGGCACGACCGATGGCCTCGGCGCCCCTTATGTCAATCTGTTTGCAATAGACATTGCCGGCGACCGCTGGATAAAGGGCACCCCTGTTCGATTGAGGGGAACCGAAGAAGAAGTTATCGCACTTGAAAAAAACTGGCGGACGACGGCATCACCGACCGCTGGGCAATCGAAGCCAGTTTCCGCGACGCAGTGGACAAAAAAAGGCAACAGGCGCGAAATCAGGCTGGGGCAGCTCTGGCGCGCCTTGGCGAGTTGGCACCTGCCCAATTGCAGGCCCACAACCCGCCCCAGGAATTTACCAGTAACGCCAAACAAGTGCGCTTTTCTCTGGTCGGCTACCGGACGCTGGTCAACTCCGGTCCATCGCAAGACGTCTGGCGTTTGAGCATCACCGAATCCAAATTCCCCGCCAACAAGGAATGTTTTGAACAATACGATTCCATGAAAGGATTTTCCCTGAGCTTGACCAATGAGGCGAGCGGAACCGAACTGGTTTTAAACAATGACTCAAGGGTTCCAAAATCGAGGGGCTGCCCACAAACCTACTACATTGAGCAAGTGCTCTCTCACGCACGCCCCGACGGGACTTATTCTTTGACAGTACTGGTCCGTTATTCACTGCCGGGATTTGAGGGTCCCGATGGGCGACTAATGGCGGTCACGGCAATCGTCGATCCTCAAAACTGAGTAAATTGTCTGAAATACCGCAATGAATCTGGTACCCGACCAGCTTTTTTGTGCCCTGTCCCAGCCTACCGTTGATGCCTGAACGGCGTGGTGTTATGGCAGCGTGGATTCCCCCAGCCAAGGCCCTAAAATGATACCTCGCTATTCCCGTTCCCTAATGACCGATATCTGGTCACCTGCCTCAAAGTTTCGTATCTGGTTTGAGATTGAGGCCCATGCATGTGATGCCCTTGCAGACCTCGGAGTGATCCCCGAGCAGGCGGCGAAAACCATATGGGAAAAAGGCAATGCAGTTGAGTTTGATGTCGAGCGCATTGACGAAATCGAGCGTGAAACCAGGCATGACGTGATCGCCTTTTTAACCCATCTGGCCGAGATTGTCGGACCGGATGCGCGCTTTGTTCATCAGGGCATGACTTCATCCGACGTGCTGGATACTTGCTTTAACGTGCAACTCGTAAAAGCAACCTACATTTTGCTGGATGACATGGACAAGCTTCTGGCGGCACTAAAAAAGCGGGCAATGGAACACAAGGACACCATCACTATCGGGCGCTCCCACGGAATTCATGCCGAGCCAACAACTTTCGGAGTAAAACTGGCGCAGGCCTATGCAGAGTTTGAGCGTTGCCGGCAACGACTTGTGCAGGCGCGCGAAGAAATCGCAACATGTGCCATCTCCGGGGCGGTGGGCACATTCGCCAATATTGATCCTGCAGTAGAAGAACACGTCGCCAAGGCCATGGGTCTTACGGCAGAACCGGTATCGACGCAGGTGATTCCACGCGACCGCCACGCCATGTATTTTGCCACTTTGGGTGTCATCGGATCATCAATCGAACGTCTGGCCACTGAAATCAGGCACTTGCAGCGAACTGAAGTTCTGGAAGCGGAAGAATATTTCGCACCCGGCCAAAAAGGCTCCTCGGCCATGCCCCACAAGCGTAATCCGGTACTGACTGAAAACCTGACTGGTCTGGCACGCATTGTCCGCATGGCAGCAGTGCCGGCCATGGAAAATGTTGCGCTTTGGCATGAGCGGGACATCTCTCATTCTTCAGTTGAGCGAATGATCGGGCCCGACACCACTGTCACGCTGGACTTCGCTCTTAATCGCCTGACCGGTGTCATCGAAAAACTGCTGGTCTATCCTGAAAACATGGACAAGAACCTGAACAAGTTCAGAGGACTTGTCCATTCCCAACGGGTCCTTCTGGCGCTCACTCAAGCCGGTTGTTCGCGCGAAGACAGCTATCGTCTGGTACAGCGCAATGCCATGAAGGTCTGGGAAGAAGACAAAGATTTTCTGACCGAGTTGCTGGAAGACAAGGAAGTTATGGAGGTTTTGAGCGAAGCAGAAATTCGTGAGAAATTTGACCTCGGCTATCACACCAAACATGTCGACACCATTTTTCAACGGGTATTTGGCTAACTCCGTCGACACACCAAATTTGCCGTTAGACAGGAGCGCATCATGAAAATTTCGCAAGCTGATCTGATTATGGTGCCCGGATACACAAATTCCGACCAGGACCATTGGCAGTCGCGCTGGGAAAGGCAGATGAAGACGGCGCGACGGGTACATCAGGATGATTGGCTCAAACCGGTGGTCGAAGACTGGACGGACAATCTGATCGCCGCTGTCGACGAAGCCTCAAGCCCTGTGGTCCTGATTGCCCACTCACTGGGTGGCCAGGTTGTTGCCCAGTCAATTGGCAAAATGTCACCGGAACAGAAGGCCCGCATCAGGGGAGCCTTTATTGTAGCGCCGCCGGATGTGGAAAATCCGGGTCTGCGCCCCAAACATCTGATGACCTTTGGCCCCTATCCACGAGACCCGTTTCCATTTCCAAGTGTCGTTGTGGCCAGCCAGAACGATCCGTTCTGCTGTTACAACGTCGCCGGAGATATGGCCAATACCTGGGGATCACTGCTGGTCGATGCCCGCGAAAGCGGTCATATCAACTCCGATTCAGGCCACGGTCCATGGCCTGACGGGTTGATGGTATTTGCCAATTTCATGAAGAAACTGGCGGACTAAATCACAATACTGTCGGCCAATTAGGAGCTTTTACTTTCGAAAGCTCATCTGGTCGAGAGCGGTCTCAATACCGTTCTTTAAATAGAATGGGTCATTTCCAAGCGCGACATAATCGAAGCCCAACTGATTGGCCAATTCGGTCTGGGCAACGTCGCCGCACCAGGTATATGCCAGCTTGCCACGCTTCTTGGCCTCAATCGGCATGGTCTTGATAATGTCAATTGTATCAGGCCCATAAGCGTCTGCCACGACATTCTGGCGGATAGAGATGGACAGGTCACCGGGTCCGCAAAAAATTCCGTCTATGCCATCAAGATCAAGAATTGCACCCATGTTTTCAACGGCCTCGGCCGTCTCAATCATCGCCAATACCATCGTATTTTGATTTGCATTGGTCACGTAATCTTTTGGAGCAACACCCAGCAGTCCGGAAACTTGAGTGACACCCGCCGAGCGGTCACCAACTGGAATATATTTTGAATAGGACACCAGCCTTCTGGCGTCTTCCACGTTGTTGATCATCGGAGCGATAATGCCATGCGCCCCGGCGTCCAGTGCCCGGCTCACCAAATCAAAACGGCCAACAGGAATACGCACAATAACTGGCTTCCCGGACGGCATGACCGCCGCGATTCCGCGTATGACGCTGTTTTCGGTCTGCATGCCGTGCTGCATATCCAGCGTCACCGCATCAAGACCGGTTCTGGCAAGTTCCGTCAGGTACAGTGGATCCTGCATGCCGGTCCATCCGGACACGACCATCCGGTCGCTGTCCATCAGCTTTTTGAGTCTGTCCATCACTCCCCCTCCTGTGGTCTTATTCGGCTTGAATCTGTTCCACAGCTTTGGCCAGCAACTCATTCATTTTCTTGCGAATATCCTGATCACTAACAGAGATATCGGCAGCATCGAAATCGCCGCGAATCTTGCGAAAAACGTCGTCATCGCCGGCTTCTTCAAAGTCGGACAGGATGACTTCCTTAGCATAGGCTTCAGCATCGTCTCGACCAAGCTGTTCAGCCGCCCAATGGCCGAGCAACTTATTGCGTCGAGCTTCCGACTTGAACTTCAATTCTTCGTCGTGCGCAAATTTCCTCTCAAAGCCTTCGCCGCGTTCTTCTAAAGATGACATATGAAACTCCTGGTAAGTCTTGATAGAGCGGAATCGTGGGACCCGCATGTTTTGTTACTACAGATGTAGGTTGCGCGGGGATTCAAATCAACACGCCTTTTCTGTGTCAAAGCGTTCGCTGAAGCCGCGATGCAATTGTTTTATGGTGGCGAGTGGCTTATGCAACGACTGAGTCTTTTTGGACCAATTCACACAAGAAAGCGCATCATGAGCAGACGCCGTAAAATCTACGAAGGTAAGGCTAAAGTCCTCTATGAAGGCCCCGAACCGGGCACGCTCATTCAGTTCTTCAAGGATGATGCCACTGCGTTTAACGCGAAAAAACACGAGATCATTGACGGCAAGGGTGTGCTGAACAATCGGATTTCAGAGTATATATTTGAAAACCTGAACAAAATCGGCATCCCGACGCATTTCATCAAACGCGTAAACATGCGCGAACAGCTCATCAAGGAAGTCGAAATCATCCCCCTGGAGCTGGTAGTACGCAATATCGCCGCCGGATCCTTGTCGAAGCGTCTGGGGGTCGAGGAAGGGACTGTCCTTCCCCGCTCAATCATCGAATTTTATTACAAGAACGACGAACTCAACGATCCCATTGTTTCGGAAGAACACATCACCGCATTTGGTTGGGCCTCGCCGCCAGAAATCGACGACATGATGGCGCTGGCGATTCGCGTCAACGACTTCCTTTCGGGTTTGTTTATGGGGGTCGGCATTCAACTGATCGACTTCAAAATCGAATGTGGCCGACTTTTCGAAAATGACATGATGAGAATCATAGTTGCCGATGAGATATCGCCGGATTCCTGCCGCCTGTGGGATATCAAGACCCGGGAAAAAATGGATAAGGATCGGTTTCGCCAGGATCTTGGCGGATTGCTTGAAAATTACCGCGAAGTTGCCAAGCGTTTGGGCATCATGAATGAAAATGAGCCGGTGCGTGGCAAAGGCCCTGTTTTGGTGAAATCAAACTGATGAGCATGAATACCTATTCCGCCCAGGTGCGGGTAACTTTGAAGCGTGGCGTTCTCGATCCGCAAGGAAAAGCCATCGAAGGTGCACTCGACTCGTTGGGCTTTGAGGGCGTCAATCAGGTCCGTCAGGGCAAGACATTCGATATCAAACTGGATGCCAACAGCAAAAAGGAAGCCGAAGTTTCGCTGACGGCGATGTGCGAAAAGCTTCTCGCTAATACCGTAATTGAAGATTACGCTGTATTTGTCGAATAGGATCGCTTCCGGTCTAACCTTCTGAATAATATTCTAAAAATTCCCTGTCGGCCTGATATGTCGGTGCCTGGGTGGACGTCATGGCAAATATTATGCTTTCCAGCTCTTTAACCATATTGCCTAAGGGTCTGGGCACCATTTCCTGTCATTCTGCCAAGGGGTCAATTTGATTGACCATGTGGATATTGGGAAACAGACCTATGTCAAAGAAATTCATGATGCCAGTGGCCGGAGCCTTATTGATTGCCAGCACCTCGCAGGCCATCAGCGGCAATTATTCAACCGGCGCCCAGATTGGCAATACGCCAACCGCTGCCCAACAGGCGTACAACGACGACCAGATGCGCATTCGCTATCAGGGAGATTTCCTGCATGAGAGCGAACGCCGCAATGGCGGTAAATTGGTGATTGCGGTTACCAGGAGCCTCTTGCGTAAGATGCGCAGAAGCTTGCGTCGCAGACCGGTTGAATGGTCGCAACCCACCTACGAGCACGAAGAGCCTTATCACTGACCTCTGGATACCGGACATCCACGGTTTTTTAAGCTGAATATCACCGCTTTGCTGGTTATCGTTGAATTGATTTGGTAGGTGTTCACCAACACCCAATATCAGTTGATACGGATCTCCATGCCGAGAACCACCATTGTGCAATTCCCCGGTTCAAACCGGGACCGCGACATGATTGCCGCAATCGCCAAAATCAGCGGCATCTCCCCCACCCTTGCCTGGCACACTGACACCAGCCTGCCTGACAGCGACCTGATCATCATTCCCGGAGGTTTTTCTCACGGCGATTATCTGCGTTCCGGCGCCATCGCTGCACGAGCTCCGGTGATGAAAGCGATTGCCGCCGCCGCTGGTGGAGTGCGCATCCTTGGTGTCTGCAATGGGTTTCAAACTCTCACCGAAGCTGGCCTCTTGCCCGGTGCATTAATGCGCAATGCGCGACTGACTTTTGTCTGCAAGGAAGTCAAATTGCAAGTTGCAAATGCCACCAATGCCTTCACCGCCGGATACCGCGACGGTGAAGTCATACGCTGCCCGGTTGCCCATCACGACGGGAATTATTTCGCCGATCAGAAAACTCTCAAATCCATTGAAGACAATAATCAGGTAGCGTTCCGCTATGCTGAGGGCACAAACCCAAATGGCTCAATCAACGACATTGCCGGCATATTCAATGAACAAGGCAACGTTTTGGGCATGATGCCGCATCCCGAAAATCTCATCGAACCAGCTCATGGCGGGCAAGACGGACGCCGCCTGTTTGAAGGTGCTCTGAATATGCTGGAGACAGAATCCGCCTGATGTCAGCGCCAATTCGCCCTCATTCACCAACCTCACCGGTCGCTGCGATCCGCGCTGCAACTGCCGCCGCGGCCGTCGCCGCTGTCGCCGGCTGTTCGCAAACCACCACAACCAAACCAGAAAAAAGTCCACAGAGCACAATGGTCGGCGTCGCCAAGCAGGTACAATCCTGTTGGTTTGCCAAAAACGATCCTGCTCTGAAGGGCTATTCGATGGCACCGGAAGTGAATTCCTACAGCGGCAAGCCAAGAATCTTGATTGTGCCACGAAACAATCCTGCCGGGCTGCCAAAACTAGTGGCACAAGCCGAACGGTTTAACGGGCGCACATCATTTACAACATTCGGACCGTTGCTCGCCACAGCAGATGGTCCAAGATTAGAAGCATCTTTGCGCGCCTGGGCGCAGGGTTCCCGCACTTGCTGAACAGGCCAATAGGACCATGACCGTCAACAACACCCACCCCATCACTTCCGAACTGATTTCGAGTCATGGCATTAATGACGAGGAATATGCCCGCATTCTCGAACTGACCGGACGCGAGCCAACATTTACCGAGCTCGGAATTTGGTCTGCCATGTGGAACGAGCACTGTTCCTACAAGTCTTCAAAGAAATGGTTGAAAACGCTGCCCACAGAAGGTCACCGCGTGGTTTATGGGCCAGGTGAAAATGCCGGCGTGGTGGATATTGGCGATGACGATGTCGTGGTGTTCAAGATGGAAAGCCACAATCACCCGTCTTTCATCGAGCCTTATCAGGGAGCCGCCACGGGAGTTGGTGGCATTTTGCGAGATGTCTTCACCATGGGCGCACGACCAATCGCCGCTATGAATGCGCTGCGCTTTGGTGATCCCGGTCATGCGAAAACCCGACATCTGGTGGCTGGTGTTGTGTCGGGTGTCGGCGGATATGGAAACTCGTTCGGTGTTCCAACTGTCGGCGGCGAAGTCAATTTTCATCCCCGCTACAATGGCAACATTCTGGTCAACGCCTTTGCCGCTGGCTTGGCGAAGCGCGACGCCATCTATATTTCAAAGGCCGAAGGGGTCGGACTGCCAGTTGTTTATCTGGGGGCCAAAACCGGACGCGACGGAGTTGGCGGCGCGACGATGGCATCAGCAGAATTTGACGATTCCATCGATGAGAAACGCCCGACAGTACAGGTCGGCGATCCGTTTACTGAAAAATGTCTGTTGGAAGCTTGTCTTGAACTTATGGCCAGCGGTGCGGTGATCGCCATCCAGGACATGGGCGCTGCCGGTTTAACCTGTTCGGCGGTCGAAATGGGTGCCAGGGGAGACCTCGGCATTCGCCTTAATCTGGACGACGTGCCAGTGCGCGAAGAAAACATGACAGCCTACGAAATGATGCTGTCGGAGAGTCAGGAGCGCATGTTGATGGTTTTGCGGCCTGAGATGGAGGATCAGGCCAAGGCGATCTTCACCAAGTGGGATCTGGACTTTGCCATTGTCGGCCTGACTACAGATGATCTGCGATTTTCAATTCATCATCAGGGGGAAGAAGTTGCCAATCTGCCGATCAAGCAATTGGGTGACGAAGCCCCCGAATATGATCGCCCGTGGGTCGAGCCGGGAACCCATTCGCAACAGGAACCGCACCTGTTTGCACCACCTCATGATTACAATACTGCGTTGCTGAAATTGATCGGGTCGCCGGACCTCTGCTCCCGGCGCTGGGTGTGGGAGCAATATGACACGCTGATACAGGGCAATACGATGCAATTGCCCGGCGGTGATGCCGGGGTGGTACGGGTTGATGGGCATCCCAGCAAAGCTCTGGCGTTCTCATCCGATGTAACGCCGCGCTATGTCGAAGCCGACCCGTTTGAAGGTGGCAAACAGGCAGTAGCAGAATGTTATCGCAATCTGATCGCCACAGGTGCGGAACCGTTGGCTGCGACTGATAATCTGAACTTTGGCAATCCTGAAAAGCCGGAAATTATGGGCCAGCTTGTTGCCTCCATCAGGGGCATTGGAGAGGCATGTCAGGCGCTTGGAATGCCAATCGTTTCTGGCAACGTCTCTCTATATAACGAGACCAATGGCGAGGCGATCCTGCCCACACCGACAATCGGTGGTGTTGGCCTGATCGATGAGCACGAACGCATGACCCGAATTGGGTCGATGCAGGCCGGTGATGCCGTCTTCCTTATAGGTACAGAGGGCACTCATCTTGCGCGGTCTATCTATCAGCGTGAAATTCTGGGCGAAGAAACCGGACCTGCCCCATTGGTTGATCTACTGATGGAAAAGGCCCGGGGCGAATTCGTACTCGCCGCCATCCGCGCAGACTATGCGTCTGCCGTCCACGATATATCCGATGGTGGCCTGGCCGTGGCACTGGCCGAAATGTGCATGGCTGCGGATCTTGGCATGAAATGCCTCATTGATGTCACCTATCCGCATTCGGCCTTGTTCGGCGAGGATCAGGCACGCTACATTATGACGATCAACAGCGAATGGGCAGGTATGTTCGCTGCCAATAGTGAAGGTGCGGGGGTTTCATTTGCCCAAATTGGCCAAGTCGCAGAAGAGCGCTTGATAATCAACGATTTGATAGACATATCTGTAGGAGACCTGAAAACGGTCCACGAATCCTGGTTTCCCGATTATATGGGCGAAACCGCACTGGCCGAAGCAGCGGAGTAAGTAACATGCCAATGGATGCAGGCGATATCGAAATGATGATCAAAGAGGCGCTGCCGGACGCCCAGGTGACGATCCGTGACCTGGCAGGCGATGGCGACCACTATGCCGCCGAAGTCGTCTCCTCGGAGTTCATCGGCAAATCACGGGTGCAGCAGCATCAGATCGTTTACGCCGCGTTGAAGGGTAAAATGGGAGGTGTGCTTCACGCTCTGGCGTTGCAAACCAGCGCACCCGAGTAGCATTTGGCGATGTCCGATACCCAGTTTTACCTATCGCTGTTTGCAGTTTTGATCTTTTTCCTGGGTCTGGTGGCCTATATCGTGAAGGGAAATATAGATCGCAAGCGGTCACCAAAAAAGTACAACTGGAAACCGGAACAGGATTATGACGTGGTTCATCAGGGTGAAACACCGATGACACCAGGTTTTCCGGTCCTGAAAAAACGCAAGAAACCAGGCCCTGTGGGTCAACAGGCAAAAGGCTCGGATTCATCTGACCGAACCTAACTATCTTCCAACGCCTCTGGATATTAGCGGCAAAGAGGCCTAAATAGCAGAAAACCCGTCGGACCTTGAACCCGACTTGAGCAAGGATGCAATGAAAATGAGCATGAACGATTTTATCGATAACGAAGTGAAGACAAATGATGTGCTTGTTTTCATGAAGGGCACACCGGCATTTCCACAGTGCGGCTTTTCCGGACAGGTTGCCCAGATCATGGATTATCTCGGTGTTGAGTGGAAAGGCGTCAATGTATTGGCCGATGATGACCTTCGTCAGGGCATCAAGGATTTCACCAACTGGCCGACTGTTCCGCAGATTTATGTCAAAGGCGAGTTTATTGGCGGCTGCGACATTGCCCGCGAAATGTTTCAATCCGGTGAGCTGAAGACATTGTTGGAAGAAAAAGGTGTGGTTATGGCCGGTAAGGCGACCGCCTAGGCAACTTTGCCTATTTTATCATTCTGATTATTGTAAGGGCGTGTCAGCAGACGCGCCCTTTTTTAATTGGAGCCACCTATGAGCGAACTTGCATTTGAAGGGTTTGGCGACAACGCGATGCCGTTTCTCAAAGCCCTTGGATTTCATCAATCCCGGGAATGGTTTCAGGAAAACCGCAAAATATATGACGCGGATTTGTTTATGCCTTTCGTTGCACTGTTGGAAAGCGCCAATGAACGACTGGCCGCAAAGAAAATCCCACTGCGCGGGGAGCGCAAAACGTCGCTGTTCCGGATTAATCGCGACATTCGGTTTTCGAAAGAAAAGCATCCCTACAACACACGCGTCAGTGGCGTTCTCACCAGAACCGGCACAAAGAAGGATACTGGTGGGCTCTATATGCATTTTGAGCCAGATAATTGCTTTCTTGCCTCCGGCCTGTGGTTTCCTCCCGGTCCCAAATTAAAGGCGATGCGCGAACAGATTGTGGCGCGTAAAACCGCGTTTTTCAAACTCACCAAAGCGTTGGAAATGGCTGGATTACCCATTGGTCATGAGCAGATGGTTACCCGCACTCCATTGGGCTTCAAAGATGTTGACGATCCCGACCTTTTGTTCTGGCTGAAACACAAAAGCTTCATCATTCAGCACAAACTGGATGAGAAAGTTATTCACACTCCAAAACTGCTTGATGAAATTGAGCAATTTGGGGGCAAGATTATGCCGTTCATGCAGTTCGTCTGGCGGGCAACAGATCCACTGCGCGAAGAGTAAAACATGTCAGTTCTGGTGCGGATAATGCAAAAAGATGACAGGCCAGCATGGGCTGAAATGCGCCAGCAATTGTTTGATGATCTGTCAATCGAGGCGCATTGTGAGGAAATCGATGATGTGCTTGAAAGCAAGAATTGCTGGGGTTACATCGCGGTTACGGAGGATCAGGCCCCTGCGGGGTTTGCCGAGATCAGCATCCGAAAATTCGCCAATGGCTGCACCACCCAGCCCGTGCCGTTCCTGGAGGGCATTTGGGTCAGTTCAAACTACCGCCGGATGGGCGTCGGCAGAACTCTGGTTGAACACATCACCCAAGATTTGTTTGATCAAGGATTTGTTGAACTTTGTTCCGACGCAGACGAACAAAATTTCAACTCTCATCGGGCACATGAAGACTGGGGTTTTGTAGAAACCGAGCGGGTCATCTACTTCCGCAAAGCGCTCACTTAGTTCAACGCACTAAAATCAAACAGGCTTGCATCCAGCAAATGGCTGGGATTGGCGTTTCCCAGCGCCCGTATCATCGTATCTTTGCGCCCCGGCATGCGCTGTTCGATGTCCGCAATCATGTTTTTCATCACATTGCGCTGCAACCCATCCTGCGAACCGCACAGGTCACAGGGGATGATCGGAAACTTCATTCCAATTGCAAATTTGGCCAGATCTTCTTCGGCACAAAACGACAACGGGCGCAGAACCAGCAAATCCTTTTCATCATTGAGCAGCTTGGGGGGGGCATTGCGGCGAGTTTCCCCCCGTGAAACAGGTTCATGAAAAAGGTTTCCAGAATATCCTCCCGGTGATGTCCCAATACCAGTGCATCACAACCTTCCTCGCGCGCTACCCGATAAAGATTGCCGCGCCGCAGTCGCGAACAAAGGGCGCAATAGGTGGCCCCTTCCGGAACCTTTTCTTTTACAATCGAATAGGTGTCGCGATATTCGATCCGGTGATCAATGCCGTTTTGATCCAACCAGTCCGGTAAAATGTGTTTGGGGAAATTTGGTTGTCCCTGATCCAGATTACATGCCAGCAAATCAACATCCAGCAATCCGCGCCATTTTAAATCGAGCAGCAGCGCAATCAGCCCGTAGCTGTCTTTGCCGCCCGACAGCCCGATCAACCATTTTGGACGCAAGCCATTCGGCTTCGGCACCAACATTGAATAGGTTTCCAATGCCTCACGGGTTTGCCGAATCAACCTCTTGCGCAGCTTGTTGAATTCCAGACCCGACGGTGCGTTGCGAAACATTGCATGGCAATTGTCAGAAGATGCCTTCATATCTGCTGCTTCCATATTCGCTGCTGGCATTGACATATCAGACTTCCATAAAAAAAGGCCGCCCATTCGAGCAGCCTTTTTGAATAACGTAAAGCAACAATTTTAACGTGAATAAAATTCGACCGTCAGGTTTGGCTCCATCACTACCGGATAAGGCACATCACCAAATGTAGGCACGGTGACAAAAGTTGCAGTCATCTTGTTGTGATCAGCAGAGATGTATTCTGGAACATCGCGCTCTGCCAATTGAGCAGATTCAAGCACAATTGCCAGCTGCTTCGACTTTTCGCGGATTTCGATCACGTCACCCGGTTTACAACGGTAAGACGGAATGTTGACCCGAACACCGTTGACCCTGATATGGCCGTGGTTGATGAACTGACGTGCAGCAAAAACGGTTGGGACGAACTTGGCGCGATATACGATGGCGTCCAGACGGCGTTCCAGCAAACCGATGAGGTTTTCTGAAGTATCGCCCTTCATGGAAGAAGCCTGATCGTAGATCTTACGGAACTGTTTTTCCGAAATATTGCCGTAATAACCTTTCAGTTTCTGCTTTGCACGAAGCTGAATACCGAAGTCTGACAGTTTGCCTTTGCGGCCCTGTCCGTGCTGGCCGGGGCCATATTCACGGCGGTTAACCGGAGACTTTGGACGGCCCCAGATGTTTTCGCCCATACGGCGATCAATTTTATATTTTGCTGATTGGCGCTTGCTCATAGCATTTCCTCAAATCAAAACTGCCCACAGACCATCCGTGAGCAAGAGAAAACGCACCCTCCTCTCCCGGCACTTTGAACCGGATGACAGGACCTTTCGCGCACGCTTTGCGATCAAGGTCCACGGGATACGTAGATCGCGTCGACGGTTGTCCGCAAACGCAGGTGTCAGATAGGGCAAGTTGGGTTGTGTGTCAAACAACTTTCAGACCAAATCCGGACATCAGACGCAGCATTTCCGGCTTGGGGCGTCCCTTGGTGAATTCAGCAATATCCTGCACGTCCTCAATCGGACCACCATGGGATAACAAGCTCTGTGCATGGCGACCAATGGCCTCGGCCGGGTTGAGCCAGTCCACCGGCCATGGGGCCAGACGGCGGAACACATTTGCAAGGAAGGGATAGTGGGTGCAGGCCAGAACCACTACATCGGTGCGGGCACCCAAACGGTCGGTGAAACAATCAGCAATTTCAGCTGACACAGCCTTATCATCAACGGTGCCGGTCAGCATAAATTCTTCTGCCAATACGGCGAGATTTTCCGCCCCTACCAGCTTCACGTTCACATCGCGGGCAAACTCAGAGACGAGAGATCGGGTATAGTCACGCTGCACCGTGCCGGGTGTCGCCAGGACGGAAACCTGACCGGATGAAGTTCTTTCTGCGGCAGGTTTGATTGCCGGCACCGTTCCTACAATCGGGAAATCAAACCGTTCGCGCAGCGGTGGCAAAATGATCGTTGAAGCGGTGTTACAGGCAACGATGATCATTGATGGATCATATCGCTTCACCAGGCCCTCAAAGACAAACATCAGTCGATCGATCAACGCCCCCTCTTCCCAACCACCAATCGGGAAAGAAGCATCATCGGCGACATAGACAAATCGATGTTCGGGCATCAAAATTCGCGCCTCGCGGAGCACTGAAAGGCCGCCAATTCCTGAATCGAATACGAGAATGGTCATGGCCTTGTTTAGACACCGACCGGCAAAATTTGCAAGTTATTGACGGGCGCGGCCAGCAAATGTCTTGCGTTTACCAAATCCCTGAACCGCCGTTGATGTTGGAGGAACTGCAACGGTATCAGCAGCGGCCATCGGCAGCGCTTCAACGGCACGCAATGCTGCAGCGCGAGCAACAAGATCAGTTGTTTCGTCCAGTCTTTCCAAACCGTATTCATCGTTCCTGCCGTAATTTGCACCATCTTCCGTTTTGCGGGCATGGGCTGCTTCAGCGGAAGAGTCTTCGCGCGAACCAGCAAAAAACAAGATCATACCGACAATTGCGGCAGGGATGGCGCTGGCAAACTTTGCGCTTCCAAAGGACGCAGCAGCATCTGCGCCAACCATCAATTGTGGCGCCAGGTAAGGTGCCGCCCATAATCCAACAAAAAGCCAACCCGTCAGGGTAGAACCGCTGAAGTCGCGACTTCGCTTAAAAACAAAACAGATCTGAACCCACATGCCTAAAGCGCAAATAGCTGCCGGAATCGGCGCCGCCTTTGCCAAAAACAGCGGGCCGCCTTCGATAATTTCAATAATTTCTGCACCACTTTGAAGGCCGACCAGGATCAGCAGACCAAAATTCATCGCGCCAATAAATCCACTCAACAAAACGTAGTTGAGGCGTTTCATATGGCCGGTCGGCGACAGCAACAGGTGAAATGCAAACATGAAAATTTCCTTCTGCGGGGCAAGTCCACCACACAGCGGTTAAAAATTCCCAAGCAAAAGGTCGCTATCAGGGTTGGTAGGTTCTGATCGGAATAATCTGTGGAATGGAATCGACCCCAAACCCCAGATAATAAACAACGAACCAGAACAAAAAGAACACAACACCGCTGATCAGAGAATTCCAAATCATGCGCTTTAGAATTTGAGGATTGGCCGGGGCAGCAGCCTCTGTGCCATCAACCACCGGACCAACTTCAAATTGCGGTTTCATTCGAAACGGCAGAGAGACAAAAAGCACCATCCACCAGATGATGAAATAGATCGCAATTCCGGTGCCAATCCCCATGCTCTACACCTGTTCCAGTTCAACCAGCGTGCCGGCAAAGTCTTTGGGGTGCAGAAACAGGACTGGCTTGCCATGAGCGCCAGTTTTTGGCTGTCCATCGCCAAGCACGCGCGCCCCTTCGGCTTTCAGATGATCACGGGCTGCAAGAATATCGTCTACTTCATAACAAATATGGTGCATGCCGCCGGCCGGGCTGGATTCCAGAAACTTGCCGATCGGAGACGCTTCTCCCAACGGCTCCAGAAGTTCAACCTTCGAATTTGGCAGTTCGACAAATACCACCGTTACGCCGTGTTCCGGCAATTGCTGTGGTTCAGATACTGTTGCACCCAGCGCGTCGCGATACAGCTTCGTGGCAGCACCAAGATCCGGAACGGCAATCGCAACATGATTTAGGCGGCCGATCATTGTCACACCTTTTGAATGAACACGTTGATAATTGGCTTCTTGCCCCACAACTCCCGCGCTTCGCTGCGCAAGGCTCGTTCCACCGCCTGTTCAATGCGAGCGACATCGCGTCGTTTTTTTGGGGGAATGTTTTCAAAGGCACTGACTGCGGCGTCATACAGTACGTCTTCGAAAGAATCGTGCTCGTCAGCCATGCGCGGCAGGCCCTCACAGACGATGTCCGGATCAGCCAGCAAATCACCATCCTTGTCGATAATCATCGACATGACGATATGTCCGACCCAGGAAAGAATGCGCCGCCGTTTGATGCCGGTCTGGTCTTCGGAGCCAATCACACAGCCATCCTTGTAGACCCTTCCACTGTCGACCTGAGCGATGACTTCAGCCGCACCGGGTGCCAGACGCAACATATCGCCATTGCGGATCGGCGCGACGTCTTCAATGCCACATTCACCCATCAGTCCAGCATGGGCTGACAAATGCTGCGCCTCACCGTGCACAGGCACGCCGATCGTTGGCTTGGTCCACTCATACATTTGTTTCAACTCATTGCGCCGTGGATGGCCAGAAACATGAACCAGCATTTCGCCGTCCACCACGACATCGACGCCTAGGTCCACCAGAGAGTTCTGAATGTTGATGATCTCGCGCTCATTGCCTGGAATGGAACGCGACGAAAATATCACTTTGTCGCCGGGTGCAAGAGAGGCGTTGCGGTGATCATCGCGAGACATCCTGCCCAATGCGGCACGTGTTTCTCCCTGAGATCCGGTACACACCACAACCAGTTCACGCCTTGGTACAGACTGGAATTCATCCTCGGATAAAAACGGAGCAATGCCGTCCAGATATCCCAGTTCGCGCGATACCTCACAGACCCTCAGCATCGAGCGGCCCAGAACCATGACACGGCGACCAACTTTTTCTGCTGCCAGCGCAATGGAACGGATGCGGCCCACATTGGAAGAAAATGTCGTCACCAATACCCGGCCCGGTGCATCTTCGATGATCTTGGCCAGACTGTCCGATACGTCTTCTTCGCTGGGGCTGACACCTTCACGCATGGCGTTGGTGGAATCGCAAATCAGCGCCAGCACACCCTCGTCGCCCAAACGGCGGAAATGGCCTTCATCGGTTTTCTGGCCAAGGGTCGGCTCATGGTCCAGCTTCCAATCTCCGGTATGGATACAATTTCCCAATGGCGAACGGATCATCAAAGACACTGGTTCGGGAATTGAATGGGTTACATGCACCCCTTCAATCTCAAAGGCGCCGACCTTGAAGGGTTTGTTGGCTTCAAAAATCGTCACAGGGATTTTTCCAACACCCGGTTCCCCCTGGATCTTTGCTTCCAGCATGCCAGCAGTGAAGGCCGTGCAATAAACCGGTGCGCGCAACATCGGCCACAGCGCCACAAGAGCACCATAGTGGTCCTCATGGGCATGAGTGATGACGATGCCATCCAGTTTGTCTACCCGGTCGATGATATAACTGATATCGGGCAGTACAAGATCTGCACCCGGTAAATCGTCCCCGGGAAATGTCACACCCACATCAACAATAATCCAGCGTCGATCACGGGCTGGTCCATAGCCATACAGGGCGAAATTCATACCAATTTCACCGACCCCGCCCAGCGGCAGAAAGACCAGTTCTTCTTTTTGTTTTTGCTTTGCCATGTTGCCTTATGCACCCATTATCGCTAATTGCCAAAGAATATATCAGCTGCGGAAATTTTATGCATTTGCCCCATATCGTCGCAGAGCAAAAGCAGTCCATCTTCGTCAAGATCGACAAATTTCCCGGTTATTTCGCGGTCTGAAAATCGCGCCACGATGTCTTTTCCCAGCCCCTGACTCCGGTCGAGCCAATCGCGGCGGATTATGGAAAATCCTTTGCCTTCCGCCCACACCCGCAACTGTTGCGCCATGGACGCTGCCAGATGCCGGAACAGATCCGTGGAAGCCAGATCAACACCTGCAGCGGAGAGCGATATGGCAGGATACATCGGATTGTCGGGAAAATGACGGCAATTGACCCCACATCCGATCACCACTGCGGTTCGACCGAAACCATCCGGTTGCGCTTCAAGCAGAATGCCCGACAATTTCTTGCCGTCGAGCAACAGATCGTTGGGCCATTTGATTTTCAAACGACCTTCCAGATCGGGAATCGCGGCGATAATCGCCTCATAAAGAGCCAGCGAAACAACCAGCGGAAGGGTTGCAAGTGCATCGGATTTTGCCGGGTCGATCAACAGCAGCGAAGCGTAGAGATTGCCGGGTTTGGAGTCCCATGAGCGCCCCCGTCGAGCGCGTCCCGCAGATTGACTTTCCGCGGTGATCCATAACCGCCCGGGGTCTCCCGAACCGGCCAGTTTCATCGCCTGTGCATTTGTCGAGTCAGTCTCCGCCAGCGCCATATGACGCCAGCCCGCAAGCCCTTCAATTGATGAGAACAATCGGTCGGGATCAGAACCCATTTACGACTAACTAAAGAATGTGCGGGCAGCAGCTGTAGCAATGCTCGACATGGGGCCAGCAATCACAACGTAAAATACGGTGAAAACGCTGGTAATAGCGAGGATGATTTTCAACTCAGACGCCATTCCAACAAAACCCTGCTCGGGTTCATCAAACCACATCAGTTTTACGATGCGTAGATAATAGAACGCACCCACCACACTGGCGATCACACCAATCACCGACAACAGATAAAGCTCCGCCTGTATGGCCGCCAGGAACACAAAGTATTTTGCCCAAAACCCTGCCAGAGGTGGAATGCCTGCCAGCGAAAACATGAATGCCGTCAGCACCAGTGCCATCATTGGATTGGTCCGTGACAAGCCAGCCAAATCAGAAATATTCTCCACCATGCCATCGGTTCGGCGCATCGCCAAAATACAGGCAAACGTACCAAGCGTCATCGCCATATAGATGATCATGTAAAGAACAACGCCGGACACCCCCTCTTCCGATCCGGCCGCCAGACCCACAAGCGCAAAGCCCATATGGCCGATAGATGAATAGGCCATCAGGCGCTTGATATTGGTTTGGCCAATGGCAGCAAACGCGCCAAGCACCATCGATGCAATCGCCAGGAAAGTGATGATTTGACGCCAGTCGGCAGATGCTGGCTCAAACGCCCCTTGAACAACCCTTATCAGCATTGCCATGGCAGCGATCTTTGGCGCTGCTGCAAAGAACGCAGTTACGGGGGTTGGTGCGCCTTCATATACATCCGGTGTCCACATGTGGAACGGCACCGCAGAAATCTTGAAGGCGATGCCTGCCAGCACAAATACAATCCCGAAAACCAGACCAAGCGAGCGCTCACCCGCCATGGCAGCCGCGATGCCGTCAAATCCGGTATGGCCGGTGAAGCCATAGACCATCGACGCGCCGTAGAGCAGCATTCCAGAGGACAATGCACCCAGCACAAAATATTTCAGTCCGGCTTCCGTTGAACGCAGGGAATCGCGATTGATCGCGGCAACCACGTAAAGCGACAAGGCCTGCAATTCCAGACCCAGATAGAGTGAAATCAAATCGTTGGCAGAAACCATCAGCAACATGCCAAGTGTCGCCAATACGACCAGAATTGGATATTCAAAGCGATCGAAATTCTCAAGGCGGGCGAACCCAACCGACATGGCAATCGCAACACCAGAGCCGATCAGCACCAGAATTTTCATCAACCGGGCAAACGGATCCATCACGAATGCACCATGGAAGGCTTCACCCGTGGCAGGCAGCCAGATCAGCCAAATACCTGCCAGCACAATTAATGCGACTGAAAGGCCCGTGACAATGCGGGTCGATTTATCGCCGATAAAGACACCCACCATCAACAGAACCATCGCGCCGACACCGAGCAGCAGTTCTGGTGTCGCCAGAGCCAGATTGGGGATATCCATGGCAAGTTCCATTTTCCGCCGCCCCTAATTGTTCGCCGCTGACGCGGCTTGCACGGCGCCGTCAATTGCCGCCTGATAATTGTTGATGAGATTGTCTACAGATGCCTGAGTAACGTCAAAAACAGGCCCCGGATTCACGCCGAAATAGATCACCAGCACGATCAATGGATAAAGGATCCATTTTTCACGGGTGCTCAGATCAAGCATTGATTTGAGAGCTTCCTTGTCCAGCGTGCCGAATACGACCCGGCGATACAGCCACAGTGCGTAGGCAGCTGAAAGGATTACACCGGTGGTGGCGAAGAAAGCCACCCAGGTATTGGCCTGGAAAGCCCCCAGCAAGGTCAGAAACTCGCCAACGAAACCAGCTGTACCGGGCAGACCGACATTCGCCATCGTGAAGATCAGGAATGCCACAGCATATTTCGGCATGTTGTTGACCAGACCACCATAGGCCGCAATTTCGCGTGTATGCATACGGTCATAGACAACACCAACACAAAGGAAGAGTGCGCCGGAGACCAGACCATGTGCCAGCATCTGGAAGATGCCGCCTTGAATTCCGTGGGCATTGGCGGTGAAGATTCCCATCGTCACGTAGCCCATGTGGGCGACGGATGAATAGGCGATCAGCTTTTTGATGTCTTCCTGCATCAACGCCACAAGAGAGGTGTAAATGATGGCAATCAGCGACAGCACGAAGACAAAGTTCTGCATGTCGGCGCTGGCCAGCGGGAACATCGGCAACGAAAAACGCAGGAAGCCGTAGCCACCCATTTTTAGCAGGATCGCCGCCAGAATAACCGACCCGGCAGTTGGCGCTTCAACGTGGGCATCGGGCAGCCAGGTATGCACTGGCCACATGGGCATTTTCACAGCAAATGAAGCGAAAAACGCGATCCACAGCCAAGTTTGCATGCTGGCGGGAAAGTTATAGGCCAGCAAAGCCGGAATATCGGTTGTGCCGGCCTGCCAATACATCGCCATGATGGCCAGCAGCATCAGCACCGACCCGAGCAATGTGTAGAGGAAGAATTTCAGGCTCGCATAGACCCGGCGAGCCCCACCCCACACACTGATGATCAGAAACATCGGAATCAGGCCAGCTTCGAAGAAGACATAGAAAAGCACGATATCCAGCGAACAGAACACGCCGATCATCAGCGTTTCCAAGATCAGGAAGGCGATCATATATTCGCGGATGCGCTTTTCGACGCTTTCCCAGCTCGCCAGAATACAAAATGGCATCAAAAACGTGGTCAGGATGACGAACAGCATCGAGATGCCATCGACCCCCAGATGATAGGAAATACCACCCTGCTCTATCCATCCAAGTTTTTCGACGAGTTGAAAGTCTGAGCGGGAATTGTCGAAATTAAACCAAATGCTCAACGATACCAGGAACGTCACGATCGTTGTAAACAGCGCAACGTAGCGCACATTGCGCCGGGCAATCTCGCTGTCTTCCCAGATCAGGAATGTGATCAGCGCACCGACCAGCGGCAGAAAGGTTACAATCGACAGAATGGGTAGATCGGTCACGACTATCGAACTCCCGGGAACAACATATAGGTGATCAACAGCGCGGCCCCGATCAGCATTGCAAAGGCGTAGTGGTAGAGATAGCCGGACTGTAGTTTGACCACGCCACGGGTCACATCCAGCACCCGAGCGGAAATTCCGTCTGGGCCCAACCCATCGATGATGCGTCCATCACCCTTCTTCCAAAGGAAATGGCCGATGCGCATCGCAGGACGGACGAACAGGAAGTCATATATTTCGTCAAAATACCATTTGTTCAGCAGAAACTGATAAAGTCCGGGATGCTGACGCGCCAGTTCCACGGGCATGCTGGGTGACTTGATATAGAACCACCAGGCGGTGATGAAACCCAGTGCCATCATGATAAACGGCGCCCATTTCACCAGCAGGGGCACATTGTGGAAGTTTTCCAGGATCTTGTTATCAGCTCCCAGGAAAAGCGCGTTTCTCCAGAAGTCGGTATAATGCGGATCAAGATGTCCAGGCTCGTGATGCGAGCCGATGAACTGGGTGTAAAAGATTATTCCAGCCAGCAATGCGCCCGCGGCGAGAATATATAGCGGCACCAACATGACGTTGGGGCTCTCATGTACATGGCTCATGACGTCGGCGGAAGCGCGGGGCTTGCCGTGGAACGTCATGAAGATCAGCCGCCATGAATAGAAGCTGGTGAACAGGGCCGCTATGACAGTCAGCCAGAAGGCGTAACCAGCAAATGCGTTTTGGCCAACATACAGACTTTCGATGATAGCATCTTTTGAGAAGAAACCAGCGGTACCGATGATTGTTCCTGGAATGCCCAACCCGGTCAAAGCCACCGTACCGATGATCATCATCCAGTAGGTGCGCGGAATATGAGTACGCAGACCACCCATCTTGCGCATGTCCTGCTCATCTGAAACCGCATGGATAACCGCGCCAGCTCCAAGGAACAGCAAGGCCTTAAAGAATGCATGGGTAAACAGATGGAAGATGCCAGCGCCGTAGGCTCCAACACCAAGGGCAGCGAACATGTAGCCAAGCTGTGAGCAGGTCGAGTAGGCAATTACGCGTTTGATGTCGTTTTGGACCAGACCGACGGTTGCCGCGAAGAAGGCTGTGGTCGCACCGAACAACGTAACAACGGTGAGCGCCGTCTGGGACAATTCAAAAATCGGCGACATGCGCGCCACAAGAAACACACCGGCTGTCACCATTGTTGCTGCGTGAATAAGAGCCGAAACAGGCGTCGGGCCTTCCATCGCATCGGGCAACCAAGTGTGCAGCAAAAACTGAGCGGACTTGCCCATCGCGCCCATGAACAATAACAGGCAAATGATCGTCAGAGCGCTGTCACGAGCCAGATCGTAACCGAGGAATGTCAGGACGACGCGAGACTGTGCTTCACTGCTGTCGGACGCAAAAGAAGCAGCATTTGCAAAAATCACATCCAGATTGACGCTGTCAAACATCACGAAAACGCCACAGATACCAAGCGCGAATCCGAAATCCCCTACCCGGTTAACAACGAAGGCCTTGATGGCAGCGGCATTGGCAGACGGTTTTTTAAACCAGAACCCAATCAGCAGATAGGACGCCAGTCCAACACCTTCCCAGCCGAAGAACATCTGAATCAGATTGTCGGACGTTACCAGCATCAACATGGCAAAGGTGAACAGCGACAGATAAGCGAAAAACCGCGGCCGGTGCGGATCGTGGCTCATATAGCCAATGGAGTAGATATGCACCAGCGACGACACTGTGTTGACCACGATCAACATGACGGCGGTTAGCGTATCAACGCGGAATGCCCAATCCACCGCAAAATTGCCGATGGTCATCCAGTTGAACACCTGAACGGTGAATGGCTCAGCCCCGCCAAGCCAGAAACCGAAAAAGTTGACCCAGCTGAGCAGCGCCGCGATCACCAGAAATCCGGAGGTGACATATTCAGATGCCTTGTCGCCAATCTGTTTGCCAAAAAGTCCGGCAATCAAAAAGCCCAAAAGCGGAAGGAAGACGATGAGATGAAGCATGATAATGATTTGCGCTGTTGCGCCCTACCCTTTCATCACATTGACATCTTCAACCGCGATCGAGCCACGATTTCGGAAGAAAACAACGAGTATTGCCAGACCGATAGCCGCTTCAGCAGCGGCAACGGTCAGGACAAACAAAGCAAAAATTTGACCCATCAGATCACCATTCGCCTGACTGAAGGCCAGGAAATTGATGTTGACGGCGAGCAGAATAAGCTCAACCGACATCAAAATAACAATGACGTTTTTGCGGTTTATGAAAATACCGAAGACACCCAATGTGAACAGGATGGCGCCAACGGTGAGATAATGGCTGAGCCCGATTTCCATGGCTAAATCCCCTCGCCTGATTTAACGCCCCGAAGCGTCACCGCGTCATCAGGATCACGTGCGACCTGGTCGGAAATATTCTGGCGTTTGACATCGGTGCGATGGTTCAACGTCAATACAATGGCACCAATCATTGCCACCAGCAGCACCATGCCGGCCAGCTGGAAGAAGAAGATGTATCTTGTGTAAAGCAGATCACCCAGCGCCTTGATATTGGACGTTTCGGCCATGTCCGGGATCGGCTGAACAGCAACGCGTGCTGTTTCTGCATCGATCGAATAAGACCCCAGCACCAAAATCAGTTCAATCGCCATAATAGCTGCAATAATGCCGCCAATCGGCAGATATTGCAGAAAGCCTTCGCGCAATTCGGCAAAGTCGACATCCAGCATCATGACCACAAACAGGAACAGAACAGCGACTGCGCCGACATAAACGACGATCAGGATGAGAGCCAGGAACTCCGCACCCATCAGCATGAACAGTCCTGACGCATTGAAAAATGCCAATATCAGAAACAATACAGAATGGACCGGATTGCGCGCGGCAATCACCATGAAAGCGGACGCCACCGTAACGGTCGCGAACAAATAAAAAAACAGGGCAATGACGCTCATGGCGTTATGCTCTTCCCTATCTGCTGGAGAGCCGACGCAGAACGCCAATTCCCCTTATTATTGCTTGCCTTGCGACAAACCCATCTGACGACCCCAAAACCCCGGTTTCGCCCACGATACTGCGCCCTCTTAGCGCTTCCCCCGCTGCCCGTCCATGGGGTAGCGAGGACATTCAAAACTTATTCGACGCCCTTATCGGTAAGGCGCATCGATTGCGATATTTCGCGCCAGTTCGCGCTCCCAGCGAGCGCCGTTTTCCAGCAATTTATCCTTGTCGTAATACAGTTCCTCACGCGTCTCGGTGGCGAACTCGAAATTCGGCCCCTCAACAACAGCATCCACCGGGCAGGCTTCCTGACAAAACCCGCAATAAATGCATTTCACCATATCAATGTCGTAGCGCACGGTGCGGCGCGTGCCATCGTTGCGGCGCGGCCCTGCTTCGATGGTAATCGCCTGTGCCGGGCAGATGGCCTCACACAATTTGCAGGCGATGCAGCGTTCTTCGCCATTTGGATAGCGGCGCAACGCATGTTCGCCGCGGAAGCGGGCCGAGGAATGCCCCTTTTCAAATGGATAGTTGATCGTTGCTTTCGGCGCGAAGAAATAGCGCAGACCAAGCCCGAAGGCTTTGACAAATTCCAGCAAGAACAGAGATTTTCCGGCTTGAGCAAGTACAGACATGATTACGCCCACCCCATCAGTTGAAGCACGAATGCGGTTAAGAACACCATGAACAGTGACAATGGCAGGAAGACTTTCCAGCCCAGTCGCATCAGCTGGTCATAGCGGTAACGCGGCACGATCGAACGCACCATCGCCATGCAGAAGAAGACAAACAAGCCCTTCAGTATGAACCACACAGAACCGTGGATCCAATTGAACGGTGCAATATCAACCGGTGGCAACCAGCCGCCGAGGAACAGCAAGGTGGTCAGCGCACACATCAGGCAGATGGCTACGAATTCACCCAGGAAGAAAAGCAGAAAGGGAGTGGAAGAATATTCCACCATGTGGCCGGCAACCAGTTCGGATTCCGCTTCAGGAAGATCAAAAGGCGGGCGGTTGGTTTCGGCAATTGCTGAAATAAAGAACACAATGAACATCGGGAACAGGGCAAGCCAATGCCAGTCCAGCAGGGAGTTCGGCGCCCCCATCATCGTTCCAAGTCCGTCTCTTTGCGCGTTTACCACATCAGTCAGGTTCAGCGATCCAACGCACAGCAGAACTGTAATGATCACGAAGCCAATGGAGACTTCATAAGACACCATTTGGGCCGCTGATCGCAGTGCCGCCAGGAACGGATATTTCGAGTTGGACGCCCAACCACCCATGATGATGCCGTAAACTTCCAGCGACGAAATCGCGAAGACAAACAGCAGTCCAAGATTTGGGTCGGCCACGGCCCAGCCATCAGCAATCGGTACAACTGCCCATGCCGACAACGCCAACACACCGGCAACCAAGGGAGCCATCAGGAACACGCCTTTGTTGGCACCGGACGGAATAATCGGCTCTTTAATGACGAATTTCAGCAGGTCGGCAAAGCTTTGCAACAATCCCCACGGACCAACAACGTTAGGGCCGCGGCGCATTTGCACAGCGGCAAATATCTTACGGTCCGCATAAAGAATGTAGGCCACGCCAACCAGTAGCAGCACCAGCAACAGCACGCTTTGCGCCAGCATCCACAGCGGCGGAGCGACATATGTGAGAAAGAATTCAGATTCAAACATTATTCAGCCGCCTCCACAAACTTGCCTGTGGCTCGCTCGGAACATTCCGCCATCACAGCCGAGGAACGGGCAATCGGATTGGTCAGATAGAAATCATCCACCGCCGATGTCAGTGCAGCTTTGCGCAAAGAGCCGCCCTTGCGTTTGGCCAGTTCGGCAACGCCATTGTCATCACTTGCAGCAATTTCATCTATCTCGGCGAAATGCGGATGGGCTTCGTATAGCTGCGCACGTAATTGGGCCAACGAATCAAAGGCAAGCGTTTTGCCAAGCGATTCCGACAGCGCTCGCAAAATCGCCCAGTCTTCGCGCGCCTCACCGGGGGCAAACCCGGCACGATTGCCCATTTGAACCCGGCCTTCGGTATTAACCCAGGTGCCTGACTTTTCGGTATAGGCAGCACCGGGCAGAATCACATCTGCATGGTGAGCGCCGACATCGCCATGGCTTCCGATATATACGGTAAACCCGCTGCGCCGTTCCATCATGTTCAACTCATCGGCGCCCAGCAGGAACAAAACTTCGCTTTCACGCAGCATTTCGCCAGTATTCTTGCCGTCTTCGCCGGGAACAAAGCCCAGATCAAGTCCGCCAACCCGTCCGGCTGCCGTGTGCAGTACATTAAAGCCATTCCAGTCGTCCTGAACCACGCCAAGCGCTTCAGCGGCTTTGGCAGCCGATTTCAATATTGCTGCACCATCCTTGCGGGCGAATGCCCCAGCACCGATGATCATCATCGGGCGCTTGGCCTTGGCCTTCTTGTGGGCCTCAAACTGCTTCAGGGAGTCCGCACCGTCACCGACATAGTGATAGTCATAAGTCAGGTCAGCCTGATCGCCGATAACCGCAACCTGCAATTCACCGGTGCGCCAGCGCTTGCGAATGCGACTGTTCAGCACCGCCGCTTCCTTGCGCGGATTGGTTCCGATCAACATCAGAGCGTCGGCGTCTTCGATACCATCAATAGTTGAAGCAAAGGTGTAAGAACTTCTTCCAAGTGACGGATCTAGAGCGGAATTTTCCTCTCGGCAGTCCATGTTTTTCGACCCGAGAACGGTCATGAGTTCCCGCATTGCGTAAATTTCTTCAACTGACGACAGGTCACCTGCAATCGCGCCAATATTTTCAGCCGAAGTCGCACTGACCTTGGCGGAAATGACGTCGAAGGCCTCCGACCAGCTTGCGGCGGTCAATTTGCCATTCTTGCGAATATACGGGCGGTCCAGGCGTTGGGTCTTCAACCCATCCCAGATGAACCGGGTTTTGTCGGAAATCCACTCTTCGTTCACCGCTTCGTTGATGCGCGGCATGATGCGCATCACTTCCGACCCGCGCGTATCAACCCGGATCGCTGAGCCAACCGCATCCATCACATCGATGGTTTCAGTCTTTGTCAGTTCCCAGGGACGCGCCTGAAACGCATAGGGCTTGGAGGTCAGCGCGCCTACCGGGCACAGATCGATGACATTGCCCTGCAGTTCAGACGTCATGGCCTTTTCAAGATAGGTTGTAATCTCTGCATCCTCACCACGACCCAACAGACCGAGTTCGGAAATGCCGGCGACTTCCGTGGTGAACCGCACGCAGCGTGTGCAGTGAATGCAGCGAGTCATAATCGTCTTGACCAACGGCCCTATATATTTGTCTTCTACAGCGCGTTTGTTTTCCTGATAGCGCGAAGCGTCCATTCCAAATGCAACGGCCTGGTCCTGCAAATCGCACTCGCCACCCTGATCGCAAATTGGACAATCCAGCGGATGATTGATCAGCAGGAATTCCATTACACCTTCACGGGCCTTTTTGACCATTGGCGTATTGGTGAATATCTCCGGCGGCTCGCCATTTGGACCGGGGCGCATGTCGCGCACTCCCATGGCACAGGATGCCACAGGTTTCGGCGGCCCACCCTTGGCCTCAATCAGGCACATACGGCAGTTACCGGCGATCGACAGGCGCTCATGGAAACAAAAGCGTGGCACTTCCGCACCCGCGGCCTCTGCCGCCTGGAGCAGCGTGTAATGGTCCGGGACCTCAACCTCTTTGCCGTCTACAATAATCTTGGCCATCGCCAAACTTTCCTGTCCTGACCGGCACCTGCGAAACGCAGACACCCCCTAATATTTTATCCGCACTTTTGCTCTTGCCACAATTTCACATGCGGCAGATACGACCAGCCAAAGGCCTCGTCGCTGTTGCCATGTGAATCCAAATGGTCAAGGCATTCCCTGGCTTCTTGCAGAGTTGGCTCATGGCCATCTTCAATCCACCACATGACAAGAGAATGGCTTTGCATCGCGCTGAACCATTGATCTTTGCCATTATAAATTTTCTTGTGCACCGTGTTCCAGACAAAGTGCTCCAGATCGTCGGGCGATTCCCAGACCGACATTGTCATCAGTGTTTCAGGTCCGCTGCATACCGCATTGCGCCCCTGCTCGTCTCGCTGTTCATCAACCATTCGCCAGACAAATCCCGGCGAACGCTCAGCCGTTCCGTTTACCCGCGCAACATAATCGGTAAAGCCCCGAGCCGCGTCCGACTCGGGGTCAATTTTCCATGTTGATATGTTGAGTTCCGCGAGTTGCATCTGCTACCTACATCAACGCAACGATGGCCATGATGGCCAAGATGAGATTCATCGCCCAGGCCCCAACATAGGCAAATGTGCGGAGGCTCTGCACTTCAGACCCGATATTCTGAACCAAGAACACTGTGTGCAAAACTCTGAAGACGAAGAACAATATCATCAACAGATTGACCCACCAGGCAGATACACCGGTGGCGATACAGGCGGCCAACGCAATGGCAATCAGCGCTGCATTTTCGACTGCATTCTGGTGAGCCCGGTTAAAACGATAAACGGTGCTACCATAATCAACTTCCGGGGTAGCGCCCGCGGTGATCGAGGCACCGGCCTTTTTGGCACCAACAAGTGCCGACTGAACCAAAGTAACAATCACAAAAACCAACAAAGCAATGATTCCCCATGCATAGGGTGCAACAGTTTCCATCATTTCGCTCCTCTAATTTGGACCTTCTGCCAAAACTCGTTACTCGGCTGTTTCAAGAACAGCACCATCCTTATCCGAACGATAAGTATAGCTGTCGATCCGCGCTTCCATTTCCGGCCGGAAATGGTTGATCAGCCCCTGAATCGGCCAAGCGGCCGCATCTCCAAGAGCACAAATCGTATGTCCCTCAATCTGTTTCGTCACATCAAATAGCATGTCGATTTCGCGTTTTTGCGCTCGGCCTTCGACCATCCGTTCCATGACCCGCCACATCCAGCCAGTCCCTTCCCGACAGGGTGTACATTGGCCACAGGATTCATGTTTGTAAAAAGCTGCCAATCGGGCAATCGCGCGGATGATATCCGTAGACTTGTCCATAACGATCACGGCCGCCGTACCCAGACCCGACTGAAGCGCCATCAGCGAATCAAAATCCATCGGGCAATCAATAATCTGATCCGCCGGCACCATCCGCACCGAAGATCCGCCGGGAATGACGGCAAGAAGATTGTCAGTGCCTCCGCGAATGCCACCGCAATGTTTGTCGATCAACTCACGGAAGGGAATGCTCATTTCTTCTTCCACCGTGCAAGGCCGGTTTACATGACCCGACACACAAAACAACTTGGTGCCGCGGTTGTTGTCACGACCAAAAGACGCAAACCAATCAGCACCGCGACGCAGGATGGTTGGCACAACAGCAACGGACTCGACGTTGTTGACAGTTGTTGGACATCCGTAAAGACCGACATTGGCCGGAAACGGTGGCTTCAGGCGCGGTTGCCCCTTCTTGCCCTCCAGTGATTCCAGCAAGGCCGTTTCTTCACCGCAGATATAGGCACCTGCACCATGGTGCACATAGATATCGTAATCCCAGCCATTCTTGTTGTTCTTGCCAAGCAGCTTGGCGTCATAGCATTCATTGATGGCCGCTTCGAGCGCCTCGCGCTCACGCATATATTCACCGCGCACATATATGTAACAGGCGTGAGCCCCCATGGCGAAGCCGGCAATCAGACACCCTTCGATCAGCGTATGCGGGTCGTGGCGCATAATGTCCCGGTCTTTACAGGTACCGGGCTCAGACTCATCGGCATTGATCACCAAATAATGCGGACGTTCACTTTCCTGCTTCGGCATAAACGACCATTTAAGACCTGTCGGGAACCCTGCTCCGCCGCGACCACGTAGGCCAGAGGATTTGGTCTGATCTATGACCCAGTCACGGCCGTTCTTGATGAACCCGGCGGTTCCAGACCAATGACCGCGCGCCATGGCGCCTTTCAGCGACTTGTCGTGAATGCCGTAAATATTGGTGAAAATCCGGTCTTTATCCTGCAACATCTGTCACCTCAACGCGGCTTCTTGCCAAAGACGCGGATATATTCTTCCACACCGCCTTTGGCCAAGGCTTTGGCTTGTTTAACCCAGTCATCGCGATCAATGCGGCCCTTGAAATTCAAAAACCCATCAACCCATTCCCGCTCGGCCTTTTTCCATTTGGCGACCTGCTCAAATTTGTAGATCCCCAAACCATTGAGCACGCCTTCAAGCTTTGGACCAACACCGGAGATCAACTTCAAATCGTCGGGCCTGGCCGGCTTGCGCATTGAGGCCGGCTTGCCCTTGTCCGCAGCTTTGTCTGCAGCTTTGGCTGGCTTCTTCGACTTGATTGCAGATTTGGCAGCGGGTTTTGAAGACGCCTTGCCGATATTTCCGGCAATCTTGGCGGCAGGCTTTGCTGCCGATTTTGCCGCTGGTTTGGCAGTAGACTTTGTCGCCGCCTGGCGTGCCTTTGCTTTGACCGGTTTGCCCGTCAGCGAAGTCAGCCCGCCTTCAGGGGCAGAAAAAATTCTGTTAATCTGAGGGCCCGGTTTGATCTGGCCGCCCTTGCCGTCGGCGAAGCTGTCGATGATGTGTTCCATCTGCTCGGCGGTCAGGTCTTCGTAGCTGTCCTTGAATATCATCACCATTGGCGCGTTGACACATGCGCCCTGACACTCAACCTCTTCCCAAGACAGATTACCGTCTTCGGTCACTTCAAATGGATTGGCTGAAATCTTGTTTTTGCAAACTTTGATGAGATCATCAGCGCCGCGCAGCATGCAGGGCGTGGTGCCGCAAACCTGAATGTGAGCTCGCTTACCAACGGGTGCCAATTGAAACTGAGTATAAAAGGTCGCCACTTCCAGAACCCGGATCAGCGGCATGTCGAGCATATCTGCGATAAGTTCAATTGCTGCTTTGGTAACCCAACCTTCCTGCTCTTGCGCACGCATCAGCAGGGGAATTACCGCAGAGGCCTCACGGCCCTTGGGGTAGTCTTTGATTTTGCGCTTGGCCCAGGCCGCATTGCTGCGGTTAAAGGCAAACGCGGCGGGCTGGACTGACTCTTCAGCGAGACGGCGTACGGACATGCAGATTGCGACCGATTTGTTAAACAGGCTTCGAGGTTTCTCTTAGCACACGTTGAAGGAATTGCCAGTCTAGGCAGGCCCGTCAGAGCTCAATGTGGGCATTTTTTTGTCAACAAATAGGCAGAACTTACGGCCTGCCCTCATTCGCCCTTGAAATTGAGGCTAAACAAGCATTTGCAAACCGAATTATGAACTGTTTCACCGCCATTTATGGCGCAACAATTCTATCGGTCCACCTCGCCGAACACGATGTCCATCGATCCCAAAACCGCACCGACATCTGCCAGCATATGGCCGCGGCACATGAAATCCATCGCCTGCAAATGGGCAAAGCCGGGTGCCCGCAATTTACAGCGGTATGGCTTATTGCTGCCATCGGACACCAGGTACACACCGAATTCGCCTTTCGGCGCCTCAACAGCGGCATAAACTTCACCGGCTGGAACCTTAAATCCCTCGGTGTACAGTTTGAAATGATGAATCAGCGCTTCCATAGAACGCTTCATCTCACCGCGGGTTGGAGGCACTGCTTTGCCATCCACCGCTGACACCGGTCCCTGCCCTTCGGCAGATAACAGCTTGTCGACGCACTGTTTCATGATCTTCGTTGATTCGCGCATTTCCAGCATGCGGATCAAATAGCGATCATAATTGTCGCAATTCTTGCCAACAGGAATGTCAAATTCGAGTTCGTCATAGCATTCGTAAGGTTGCGACTTGCGCAAATCCCAGGCAGCGCCGGAACCGCGCACCATCACGCCAGAAAAACCCCAGGCCCAGGCATCCTCCAGCGACACAACACCAATATCAACGTTGCGCTGCTTGAAAATTCTGTTTTGTGTCAACAGGGTATCGATGTCGTCGATCATCGCCGGAAATTCATCACACCACGTGCCGATGTCCTCAACCAGCTTCGTAGGCAGATCCTGATGCACGCCACCAGGGCGAAAATAGGCCGCGTGCATACGCGAACCGGAGGCCCGCTCATAAAACACCATCAGCTTTTCGCGTTCTTCAAAACCCCAAAGCGGTGGCGTCAGAGCCCCAACATCCATCGCCTGTGTGGTGATGTTGAGAAGATGCGACAGAATACGTCCGATCTCGGAATATAAAACGCGAATCAACTGTCCCCGCTTCGGCACTTCGAGATCCAGAAGTTTTTCAACCGCCAGACAAAAGGCGTGCTCCTGATTCATCGGAGCCACATAGTCGAGGCGGTCAAAATACGGCATTGCCTGCAAATAGGTTTTCTGCTCGATCAGCTTTTCAGTGCCGCGGTGCAGCAATCCGATATGCGGGTCGACCCGCTCAACAACTTCGCCATCGAGTTCAAGCACCAAACGCAACACCCCATGGGCAGCCGGATGCTGAGGGCCAAAGTTGATGTTGAAATTGCGAATATCGACTTCAGACATATTCAGTTCGCCTTCGTCTCTTTTTCATCACCCGGCAGCACATAATCCGTGCCTTCCCAGGGTGAGAGAAAGTCAAAATTTCTAAATTCCTGTCGCAATTCGACCGGTTCGTAAACCACTCGTTTTTGCGCGTCATCATAGCGGACTTCAGTGAACCCCGTCACCGGGAAGTCTTTGCGCAACGGATGGCCTTCAAATCCGTAATCGGTGAGCAAACGCCGCAGATCCAGATGACCGGTAAATAAAATCCCATAAAGATCATAAGCTTCCCGTTCAAACCAGTCAGCGCCGGGAAAAATTTCAACGACGCTGGGAACAGGAGTATCGGCGTCAGTCTTAACCTGCACCCGCACCCGCATGTTCTGGCGAGGACTTAGCAGGTGGTAGACAACTTCAAAGCGTTGTCTGCGCTCTGGATAGTCAACGCCACAAATGTCGACAAACGAATGAAACTGGGTCTGCACGTCGTCCCGCAGAAACTTCATCACCGCAACGATGTTGTCGGCTGACGTGGTCAGGTTCAATTCTTCA
The DNA here is from genome assembly GCA_011087605.1 of Hyphomicrobiales bacterium. Taxonomy (GTDB): domain Bacteria; phylum Pseudomonadota; class Alphaproteobacteria; order Rhizobiales; family Rhizobiaceae; genus Pseudahrensia. The sequence goes on along the minus strand of JAALLE010000010.1, from coordinate 22,426 downwards.
AAAGCAATCTCGGCATCGTCAACTTTGCCCTCAAGCTTTTCACCCACATAAGCTTTGAGGTCCATCAGATCAGAAACGTCCATGTCAGCCCCCTAGCGCTCGATCGTGCCGGTTCGGCGGATTTTCTTCTGCAACATCAGCACACCATACAGCAGCGCCTCGGCGGTTGGTGGGCAACCCGGAACATAAATGTCGACCGGTACAATGCGATCACAGCCCCGTACAACTGCATAGGAATAATGATAATAGCCGCCGCCATTGGCACAGGATCCCATTGAAATCACATAGCGAGGCTCAGGCATCTGGTCGTATACCTTGCGCAACGCAGGCGCCATCTTGTTGGTCAGCGTGCCAGCAACAATCATCACGTCCGATTGGCGCGGAGAAGCGCGCGGGGCGAAACCGAAACGCTCGGCATCATAGCGGGGCATCGAAAGCTGCATCATTTCAACCGCACAGCAGGCAAGACCAAATGTCATCCACATCAGCGAACCGGTACGGGCCCAGTTGATCAGATCGTCGGTAGACGTAACGATAAAGCCCTTGTCGGCCAGTTCGTCGTTGATCTCCCCGAAAAACGGGCTGTCCTGACCAACCGGCTTGCCGGTATTGGGATCCAGCACACCTTTAGGGGTGGGAGCGATCAGAGTGGATGATGCGTCTTGCGTGGCCATATTGTTTTCCGTTGAAGGCTGTTTGTTCGATCAGAGGGGATCAATCCCACTCCAATGCACCTTTTTTCCATTCGTAGGTAAAGCCGATCGTCAGCACGGCCAGAAAGATCATCATAGACCAGAAGCCAAACCAGCCGAGATCTCCAAAGCTCACCGCCCAAGGAAACAGGAAGGCAACTTCCAGATCAAATATGATAAAAAGAATTGCGACCAGATAAAAGCGAACATCAAATTTCATCCGCGCATCGTCAAACGCATTGAACCCACATTCATAAGCCGAAAGCTTCTCATCATTGGGGGCTCGATAGGCAATAATGAAAGGGGCAATCAGCAAGGCCAGACCGATCATCAGTGCAACACCCATGAAAATCAGCACGGGTAAATAGGACAGCAACAATTCTTGCATTTCAGGCTCCCTGGAAATGATACAAGAAGCGATAGCCGAGGCGACGGTTCAAAGCAAGTTTGCAAAGGGATTCCAGCGCCGTTTTTGAGTGAAGAACGCCGCTTTTTTGCCGCGGCAAATATTGTGCGCAATTTGTACGCATTTTCTGGCGAAACCTGCTTGACTTAATCCGGTCGTATCCGTATTGCGTCTGTCGACCCGAGGGACCAACCATCCTTCGACCCACGCGGGTGTAGCTCAGTTGGTTAGAGTGCCGGCCTGTCACGCCGGAGGTCGCGAGTTCGAGTCTCGTCACTCGCGCCACTTTTCTTTCAGAAAGGTGGACAATAGCCGAAAGGCGAAATGTTGGGCGATTAGCTCAGTTGGTAGAGCGCTTCGTTTACACCGAAGATGTCGGCAGTTCGAGTCTGTCATCGCCCACCACTTGCCTGACACGGCAGTGGTCTTTTGCAAATATCCATAAATCCCAACATGTGAATCATTGAGAAAAGAACGGTGCTTCCAGCACACGTTTTTCAAGCACTGACCACAGTTCAGGGCTGGCAGCCTCGATTTCCCGGTTCATTTCCAAAACCCGTTCCCGGGCGATGTCATTTTCCACCCAGCTATGGCCGTTGGAGGCCAGGTTCTGCAGGACGGGATTTATGCGGTCGACGGCTTTGGCAAACTTTGATTCTGCCGTTTGTCGTCCTTCAAATTCGTGCCAAAGCTGCAGCAATTCGCTCCCGATTGCCTCTGGAAGCAATCCAAAAATCCGCTCAGCGGCAATTGCTTCCTGTTCAGCAATCGCAGCGCGCGCCTTGGTGTCATAGACAAACACATCGCCAGCATCGATTTCGACCACATCGTGAATCAGCAGCATTTTAAGTACCTTCAGCTGATCAATTTGTGGTGGTGCATCATTGAGAAAAATGAGTGCTGTCAAAGCCGTCTGCCAGGAATGCTCTGCACTGTTTTCATAACGTTCCAGTCCCACCGGTCTGGTTTTTCGCAAAACGCCTTTGAGCTTTTCCAGTTCAAGAATGAACTCTATCTTGTTGTGGATCTGAGTCATCAGATTCCCACCCGTTGAAAAACGAAAGCCCCGCCCTAGTCGGCGAGGCTTTCAAAAATAGACAGAAAAATCGACGTTTAGTTGATTTTGTCTTTCAGGCCTTTACCGACCTTGAAACGAGCCACGTTAGCGGCCTTGATTTCAACAGGTGCACCGGTCTGAGGGTTACGGCCCATTTTGGCTTCGCGGCGGGAAACGACAAAGTTTCCGAAACCAAGAAGTCTGACATCATCACCGGACTTCAAAGAGTCGGTTACAGAGTCAATAAATCCTTCAAGGGCCGCACCGGCCTGTTCTTTGGTAAGGTCGGCCTTTCCGGCAATGGACGAGATCAATTCTTGTTTATTCATAGGAGACATCCTTGTTGTAATAACTCCCTCGTACGCACGACTCACCAAGGTTGATGTAGTTTCGCCTTTTCAGCGGACCGAAACAATACGAAAGCCCAGAAAATAAGGGGTTTGAGGCCAAATCCTGCAACAATATTTGAGGATTCCGGGCGAAATCTTGAAGTCTTTGCAGAATTAACTGGCTGAAAACCAAAATCACCCGCCAGGCTTCTTCAGCCCGCGGGTGATTCTTTGTTCTCAGAACGCGCCCAACAGACGCGGTTTTCGTATAAATCTAATGGGCGATTCTTGCCTCATCGGCCTTGGCTTTGGCAGCAAGAGCTGCAGCCTCAGCTTCCTCTTCGTTCCACTCAACCGCTTCCGGCATGGCAACCAGAGCATGGGGCAATACATCATCGAGATGCGCCACCGGTACAATTTCCAGAGCGTTTTTCACGTTGTCTGGAATGTCGGCTAGATCCTTCGCATTGTCCTCTGGAATAAGCACTTTGGTGATACCACCACGCAGCGCAGCCAGCAGTTTTTCTTTCAATCCGCCGATTGGCAGCACCCTGCCCCGCAGCGTGATTTCACCGGTCATTGCAATATCCTTGCGCACAGCAATGCCAGTCAGCATGGAAACAATCGCCGTCGCCATGGCAGTACCGGCGCTGGGACCGTCCTTGGGAGTAGCCCCTTCGGGCACATGGACGTGGATATCGCGCTTTTCAAACAGCGGTGGTTTGATGCCAAAATCAATCGACCTTGAGCGCACGTAAGAGGCAGCTGCGGAAATCGATTCCTTCATCACATCGCGCAAATTGCCGGTGACAGTCATCTTGCCCTTGCCCGGCATCATGACACCTTCGATTGTCAGCAATTCACCGCCAACCTCGGTCCATGCCAACCCGGTGACAATACCCACCTGATCTTCAAGTTCCACCTGTCCAAAACGGAACCGCTGTACACCCAGATAATCGTTGAGGTTTGAAGCCGTGACTTTGACAGTTTTCTTCTTGCCGCCGGACTTCAAAATTTCCGTAACAGCTTTACGGGCCAAAGTGGCCAATTCGCGTTCCAGATTACGCACACCGGCTTCGCGGGTGTACAGGCGGATGACGTTTTGCAGGGTTTCCGCAGTTATCGTCAGTTCCTTATCCTGCAACGCATGGTTTTTTATCGCTTTGGGGATCAGGTGACGGCGGGCGATTTCAATCTTTTCGTCTTCCGTGTATCCGGCAATTCGAATGATTTCCATGCGGTCCATCAGCGGGCCTGGAATGTTCAAGGTATTCGCAGTTGTCACGAACATCACGTTGGACAGATCGTAGTCGACCTCAAGGTAATGGTCGCCAAATGCGTTGTTCTGCTCCGGATCCAACACCTCCAGCAGAGCCGAAGACGGATCGCCTCGAAAATCCTGACCCATCTTGTCGATCTCATCGAGCAAAAACAGGGGATTCGATTTTTTGGCCTTTTTCATCGATTGAATGACCTTACCGGGCATAGAACCGATATAGGTGCGGCGATGACCACGAATTTCTGCTTCATCACGCACCCCACCCAGTGACATGCGGACGAATTCGCGACCGGTTGCACCGGCAATCGACTTGCCAAGCGAAGTTTTACCAACTCCGGGAGGACCAACCAGACATAAAATCGGGCCCTTGATCTTGTTAGATCGGCTTTGGACAGCCAAAAACTCAATGATGCGTTCCTTGACCTTTTCCAGACCATAATGATCGGTATCAAGCACCTCTTCAGCCGCAATAAGATCGGTTTTTACACGCGATTTCTTGCCCCATGGAATACCTAGCAGCCAGTCAAGATAATTGCGCACGACAGTCGCCTCTGCGCTCATCGGGCTCATCTGCTTGAGCTTCTTGAATTCAGCCTCGGCTTTTTCCTTGGCTTCCTTCGACAGCTTGGTCTTGTTGATTTTCTCTTCCAGCTCGGCCATCTCGTCGCGGCCTTCTTCGCCGTCACCGAGTTCCTTCTGAATCGCCTTCATCTGCTCATTCAGATAATATTCGCGCTGGGTCTTCTCCATCTGTCGCTTGACACGACCTCGAATGCGTTTCTCCACCTGAAGAACCGAAATTTCGGCTTCCATCATGGCCAGCACTTTTTCAAGACGCTCTTTGACCGACAGAAGTGACAAAATATCCTGTTTTTCGGATATTTTCACCGACAGATGTGAGGCTATCGTGTCGGCAAGTTTGGCATAGTCTTCAATCTGCGTAACCGCAGTCAGAACTTCTGGCGAAACCTTTTTGTTGAGTTTCACATAGTTCTCAAATTCAGAAATCACTGAACGTGACAAAGCCTCAATCTGAACTTCATCCTCATCAACATCAGGCGCAGGAACAGCAAATGCTTCGTGATACTCACCATTATCAGTAAACCGGGTTACAGAAGCGCGCTCATAGCCTTCAACGAGCACTTTTACCGTGCCATCAGGCAGCTTAAGCAGCTGCAACACTGTCGCCAGAGTACCGATATCATACATCGCTTCAGGAGAAGGATCATCGTCGCCGGCATTTCTCTGGGTGACCAGCAAAATCTGCTTGTCGTCCTGCATCACGTCTTCAAGCGCAGCAATTGATTTTTCCCGCCCAACAAACAGCGGCACGATCATGTGTGGAAAGACAACAATGTCTCTCAACGGCAGGACTGGGAACAGGCCACCATCAGGGCTGAAATCGATTTCTTTTTTGACTGCATCTTCGTTGCTGTCGTCTGACATAGATATTTCCTTACATTATTCACGACCGCGTTGAGCGCATCACGAATCTCTGGCGCTAGAATAGCCGCCAATTCAAGCCATGCACACCTCAACCATCGTCACATCAACGGGTTTTGGCTGTTAAGGTAAAGGTGGAAAAGTCGCACAGCATGTTCTGACTGAATGTGGGAAAGGTTAATGGCAATTCAAGGCAACAAAATTGCCAAATCCAATAAAAAAGCCCGCAACTTGCGTCGCGGGCCCAATTAATTCGAAATGCAGTAAAGATCAGGCGCTCTCGGCCTTCTCTTCATGGCCCTTATCAGCATAAATATACAGCGGCTGGGTATTGCCATTGACGACTTCTTCGGAAATTACCACCTCTTCGACGCCGTCCATTCCTGGCAGGTCAAACATGGTTTCCAACAGGATGGATTCGATAATTGACCGCAGTCCGCGTGCACCGGTCTTGCGGATAATCGCTTTTTTGGCAATCGCCCTCAGCGCGTCGTCCTGGAATGACAATTTGGTCTCTTCCATCTCAAACAGACGCTGATATTGCTTGATCAGAGCGTTTTTAGGCTCCGACAGGATTTCAACCAATGCATCTTCGTCAAGATCCTCCAGAGTTGCCAGAACCGGAATACGGCCGACAAATTCTGGAATCAGGCCAAATCTGAGCAGATCTTCCGGCTCGAGGTCCTTAAACAACTCTCCGGTCTTGCGATCTTCCGGGCTTTCCACGCTGGCGCCAAAGCCGATGCCGGTATTGCGGCCGCGATCGGAAATAATCTTGTCGAGCCCGGCAAATGCGCCACCAGCAATGAACAGGATATTTGTTGTATCCACCTGCAGGAACTCCTGCTGGGGGTGTTTACGACCACCCTGTGGCGGAACTGACGCAACTGTACCTTCCATAATCTTCAAAAGTGCCTGCTGCACTCCCTCACCCGATACATCGCGTGTGATTGAAGGATTATCAGACTTGCGTGAAATCTTGTCGACTTCGTCGATGTAGACAATGCCTCGCTGCGCCCGCTCAACATTATAGTCGGCAGATTGCAGCAGCTTCAAAATGATATTTTCAACATCTTCACCCACATAACCGGCTTCGGTCAGTGTCGTGGCGTCAGCCATGGTGAATGGAACGTCCAGAATACGCGCCAATGTTTGGGCCAGCAACGTTTTACCGCAACCGGTTGGGCCGATCAGCATGATGTTCGACTTGGCCAGTTCCACATCATCGTTTTCGGTTGCGTGATTCAAGCGCTTGTAATGGTTGTGCACTGCCACAGCCAACACGCGTTTGGCGTGGGGCTGACCAATGACATAATCGTTTAGTACGTCCAGAATCTCCTGCGGAGTTGGCGTACCGTCAGTCGATTTGACCAGGCTGGATTTATTTTCTTCGCGAATGATGTCCATGCAGAGTTCGACACATTCGTCGCAGATGAACACAGTTGGCCCTGCAATGAGTTTGCGAACCTCGTGCTGGCTCTTGCCACAAAATGAGCAGTACAGCGTATTCTTGGAATCGCCACCGCCGCCACCGCCACCGGAGTTTGAAACTTTGCTCATAACTTCCCTTCTACCAAGCGGCTAGCCGCTCATTTGCCAGACTCGCAGAAAACGCCCGTGAGTCTGTTATAGTTGCACCATTTTCGCCACAGAATGACAAATGTAGCAACAACCAAATCAAATTTCCCTTAACACGCAAGCTTAACACTTGAGTGAGCGAAATTTTACCTAGGAGCTGCTGTCTTCACCTTCGATTTCTGTGCGTGAATTAATCACCTTGTCCACCACTCCAAATTCAACAGATTCTTCTGCTGTCATGAAATGATCCCGATCAAGTGTCTTTTCTATGGTCTCGTAGTCTTTTCCTGTGTGCTGAACGTAAATTTCGTTCAGCCGCTTTTTCAATTTCACTATGTCAGCAGCGTGCCGCTCAATGTCGGATGCCTGCCCCTGAAACCCACCAGATGGCTGATGCAGCATGATACGAGAGTTGGGCAACGCAAAACGCATGTCCTTGCTTCCCGCAGCCAGCAACAGTGATCCCATCGAAGCGGCCTGCCCCATGCACAATGTTGCAACATTAGGCTTGATGAATTGCATCGTATCGTAAATCGCCATTCCCGATGTCACGACGCCACCGGGGGAATTGATGTACAGGGAAATTTCCTTTTTGGGATTCTCCGCTTCCAGAAACAGCAATTGGGCACAGACAAGCACCGCCATGGAATCTTCAACCGGACCGGTGATAAAGATAATGCGCTCCTTTAGGAGACGCGAAAAAATGTCGTAAGACCGTTCACCACGATTGGTCTGTTCAACAACCATGGGAACCAGATTCATGGCTGTATTTATGGGATCCTTCATAGGATGCCTTTCTTCGGGGGATTCGCTGTTAAAGCAGGAAAAAGGTTGAAGACTAAGAGAGGATTAACATCAGCGAAATCAGCACAAATTTCTTTGCTCCAAGATCACCAACGAATCTGTTGAAGCTAAAATAGGTTAACGAATGCCCGAGTTAAAGGGGCGAAAAGTGTCAATTGTGTCGCAAATGTCGAATCGAATTGGCGTAATAGCCAATCAGGTCCATTTGATCCGACGCAACTGTGTAATGACCCGCCTCTTCAGCCACCACGCGACGCATCGTCAGCATACGCAATCCGGTGGAAATGGCATAATCCATGTCCGATCGCGGCAGATGTACATGAGCACCCGCCTGCTCCAGCTCCTGCAACAAATGATAGACCTTCGACCGAAGTTCAAGAATGCCGAGGCCAGAATTGCCGGCCTCTTCAAACAGAGTGGCGACCAGCGCGACCGGCAAGGCAGGCACCGCCATTCCAACCCTGTCCATTAAATCGGAGCCAAATTTTTCCACATTGGCAAACAGGCGCTTTTCGCTTTGCCCGGCAAAGCCGGTGCGATGTTTCTTGCTCCAGTCTTTTAACGATACCGGAGCGCCGAAGCTGGCGCAGGCATAGCCATACCGAAAAAATCGACCTTGCACCCACAGCAACATCATTTTCAGCACAAACCCGGTAACTTCCAGAAACCCAAACCGAAAGGTGCGTTGACCGATCTTCTGGTCACCGGCACTCAACAAGACACGATCCTCCAACACCCTGTCGTAATTGACGCCAACCGGCACAAAGACCACGTCGCGATGCTCATCGGGGTCAAAATCACTGATCATATAGCTCAGCAGGCCAAATTTTGGTTCGCGCAGCAGACCGTCACGCGACAGCCCCCCTTCGGGGAAAATTGCCTGGGTCACTCCGGAGCGGCTGGCCATCGCCACATACCGTGCCAATACGCGACGATACAAAAGATTGCCGGATTCCCGACGGATGAAATAGGCCCCCATTGCGCGTATCAGATTTTGCAGCAACCAGATACGCGCCCACTCTCCGACCGCATAGGACAAGGTGGCCGAGGCAGATGCAAGATAAGTGACCAGCAAATAATCGACATTGGATCGATGGTTCATCACAAATACAACGGTGGCTTCAGGGTCAATCGACGACAACGCTTCGGCGTCGCGGTCTCCCAGACGAACCCTGTACAAAAAAGTTGAAACCCAACGCGACAACCGCGCGCCAATTCCCGCATAGGCATAGGCATTGAAGGCCGGGACAATTTCACGGGCATAGCGTTCCGCCTTGGCCATGGCGACGTCACGGGGAACACCAGCCTCCCCAACATGTTGTTCCACCGCTTTGACCACGTGCGGGTCGAGCAGCAACTGGTCAATGAGCGTTTGTCTGCGGGTGGTTTTGAATGGTTGGATGCGAAGATGCAGCCGGTTGTTGAGTTCCTCAATCGCACGGTTTGCCTTGCGGCGAAAAAACCAGCGAACCCCCGGCCGAATTATTCGATCCAGCAGACCAAAGCCACCGAATAATACCAGCAGGACAATAATCCAGAAAGGCAGAGTTACCGGATCAAACAGGGTTCGTACCTCCCAACGGGCAGTCACGCCATCACACAAAAAAGGCGGTCACCCGGACCGCCTTTTGAATTTCTACTGTACCAATTATTTCATGGAATACTGAATTCGCGTGCCGATTGCATAGGCCCAGTCATCGCCCTGCCTGTAGAACGAGCCGCTACCACCGCCACCGGGGCTGTCACCGACATCATAAGGCACGCCGGATGTTTCGGTGCTGCTGGTGAGCAGCGAGACAGATCCGCCAAAACTAATGCGCCAATTGTCGTCTATATCGTAAGCCAGGCCACCATTCACAGACCAGGTATCGGTATATCCACCACCAATGCCCTTATCCCATTTGACACCAAATGATCCAGAGAGGTCATCAGTCAGTTTTTGCTGAACTCCGGCCTCAACTGTCCAACCATCGGAATATCCGGTGGACAACACTTTGTTCAGCGCACCAAATGGATTGACCGGAACAAGAATGTTCAAAGTTTGAACTTCACTCCAGTCCATCCAACGCACACCACCATAAACCAAAGTGGTCTCATTTATGCCCGACTGGAAACGCGCTGAAACACTTTGTGGAAGTTCTAAATCCAAAAATGCCGGCGTGTTCAACAATTCCTCGGTGGCATTGTACACACGCTGGGAACCTTCCAGTTCCAGATCTACAACAGAGTCGTATATGACCTGAGCGCGCAAGGCATATTGCGGAATTTCAAATGATGCACCCAACCGGTAGCCATATCCCCTGTCAGCCTCAAATGCATAGGTATTGGTGTAATCACCAGCAAATGATCCAGGAAACATAACTTGAGGAATCGCCGCGTTGACCGCAGCCAAATAAAACGGGTTTGCCTGATTGGAGCGACTGGCTTCAAAATCTGTCGACGTAACCCCGGCAATCAAACGCATGCGATAGCCATTGCCCACATCGAATTTGTACGAACAGGTTCCGTCGATGCCAACGGAGTCGATCTGAAACGAAGACTGAACATATTCACCTTCAAAACCTGAACTGATTTCATTATCGAGGAAATAGGGCTGATGGCCGCGTACAGCGCAGTCGATATTTTCGTTGATGCCAACCTTCAAATCGCCTGAAAGCAGAAAATAGTTCGGTGTTGCATCAGATGAGGTCAAGCCGCCCGGATCAGCGCCAAGCTGATTGGTACCCATAGCCCCGGTATAACGACGCTGAGGCATCGCATATCCAAGAGCACCTTGAATAACGAGGCTCTTGTCATTGAACAGTGCACCACCAGGGTTCACACCATCCGTTGAAAAACCGCCTGCCTGGGCAGCAGTGGCTGAAATTGCTGTAGCAGCTAACGTCAGTATCAGTTTCTTATTGGTCTTCACGTGCCCCTCCGTAAAAATCTGTTGCACCGCGTCCCGCACAGACTCAGTTACACACTTATGTCATATTCTTACAGGGCGGGGAATTTCTATAACGTTTACGTAAATCATTAATGCACGCCCGTGCCATTAATATCACAGGCTAGTATTATTCGCGCTATTTCAACGGCATATCAACTCAACAACGGCGGTCGACAGCTAAACTGCAGTAGGGATCCATCCAGTCGTTAGAAACTGTTAGTCCGCATTAGCGAAAACGGGCCTCTAGCCGAAACTTTTCACCCGTTCCAACGCCTCAACCACTTTTTCGCGTTTGGCTTGCGAATCTGCAAGTCGCTCGCGGTTTTCTGCAATGATTGCTTCTGGAGCATTGGCAACGAATTTCTCATTGGTCAACTTGCCAGACAATTGTTTGATATCCTTGTCGAGACCAGAAAGCTCCTTCTCCAGCCGCGTAATTTCAGCACTAAAGTCAACCACGCCTTTAAGTGGCAGGCAGATGGTGGCTTCACCCACGACAATTTGAGCCGCCCCCTCGGGAGCTGAAGCGGAACGCGAGATTCCTTCGATCCGGGCCAAACGTTTTATCGCTGCATCATGTGCATCCAGACGCTCTCCGGTTTCAGCATTTGCACCTACAACCACCAAAGGCATTTTTAAACTCGGCTTGATGTTCATTTCAGAACGCACCGAACGGATTTCCGAAACCAGATTCACCAACCAGTTGATTTCGGCAGCCGCATCTGCATCGGCCAGACCTGGCTCCGGCCAGGCCGCATGTGTCAACAGGGTATCGCGCGGTTTGGCGCTGGTTTCTGCCCACAATTCTTCCGTCATAAACGGCATGAAAGGATGCAATATCTTGTAAATCTGGTCGAGAACGTAGGCAGCGACAGCCTGAGCTTCCGCTTTGGCATCAGCATCTTCGCCGTTAAACACCGGCTTTAGAAGTTCCAGATACCAGTCGCAGAACGTATTCCAGACAAAACGATAGGCTGCACCCGAGGCATCATTAAACCGGTATTTTTCAATATTTTCGGTAACCTCAGCCACCGTCGAAGAAAGTTCGGTCAATATCCAGCGGTTCAGTTGAAGTTTGACTTTGGCGGGGTCGAAGTTATCGGCATGAGCAACTTCGTTCATCTCCGCAAACCGCGTGGCGTTCCATAGCTTGGTGCCGAAATTGCGGTAGCCGGCAACACGGGCCGGGTCCAGTTTTACGTCCCTGCCCTGCACTGCCATGATTGCCAGCGTAAAGCGCAGCGCGTCGGCACTGAATTCATCAATTAGGTCCAGGGGGTCAATACCATTGCCCTTGGACTTGGACATTTTGGCCCCATTCTTGTCGCGTACCAGCGGATGCATGTAGACCGTGTGAAAAGGCTCAATGCCGTTGTCTTTATCGTCCTTCATAAAATGCAGCGACATCATGATCATGCGCGCCACCCAGAAAAAGATGATGTCAAACGCGGTCGACACCACATTTGTCGGGAAATAGGTTTTCAGCGCGTCGGTATTTTCCGGCCAACCCAGGGTCGAGAAGGGCCACAGGGCGGAAGAAAACCAGGTATCGAGAACGTCATCATCCTGGGTAAGATCAACATCGTCGCCGTAGTGGGCACGGGCTTCTGCTTCAGCATCTTCGACCGTGCGGGCAACAAAAGCCTTACCATCCGGTCCATACCAAGCCGGAATACGGTGGCCCCACCACAATTGGCGCGAGATACACCATGGCTGGATATTTTCCATCCAGTTGAAATAGGTATTTTCCCACATTTTGGGGACAAATTCGGTTCGCCCCTCTCGCACCGATGCTATCGCTGGTTCCGCCATGGTTTTTGCATCAACATACCACTGGTCGGTCAACATCGGCTCGATGACCACGTGAGAACGGTCGCCAAATGGCTGGGCAATTACCTTGTCTTCGACACCTCGGTGAAAGCCCAGTTCCTCTATCTCCTTAAGAACCAACTTGCGCGCGTCATAACGGTCCAGTCCGCGATAATGTTCCGGCACGTTGTTTTCGGCCGTCACGATCATCTTGGCTTCGCCGTCCATCAGCGGAATCAGCGGAAGATCATTGCGTCGCGCCACTTCGTAGTCGTTGAAATCGTGGGCACCTGTAATTTTAACGGCCCCGGTTCCAAATTCCGGATCAGGATATTCATCTGCAATAATTGGAATATGACGTTCTGCAATCGGCAGACGCACCATTTTGCCAATCAGGTTTTTATAGCGTTCGTCATCGGGATGCACTGCAACCGCGCCATCCCCCAACATTGTTTCAGGGCGTGTGGTCGAGATGACAATCTCTTCGATGCCATCGACCGGTCCATCAACCAGAGGATAGGCGAATGACCATATATGGCCATCAACTTCCTTCTGCTCAACCTCAATATCGGAAATTGCGGTCTGAAATACCGGATCCCAATTGACCAGACGTTTGTCCTTGTAGATCAGTCCCTCATCATAGAGGCGCACGAAGACTTCAAGGACGGTATCGGACAGACCTTCATCCATTGTAAAGCGTTCGCGTGACCAATCGCACGACGCGCCCAATCGCTTCAGCTGATTAAAAATGGTGCCGCCGGATTCGGCCTTCCATTCCCAGACTTTCTCAACGAATTTGTCGCGACCCATGGCATGCCGGTCAGGCTGCTGTTCTTCGGCGAGCTTGCGCTCAACCACCATTTGGGTGGCAATGCCGGCATGGTCCATGCCGGGTTGCCACAAAACGTTTTTGCCGCGCATGCGTTCAAAACGGATCAGAATATCCTGCAACGTGTTGTTGAGCGCGTGGCCCATATGAAGTGAACCGGTGACGTTGGGCGGTGGGATTGCAATCGTATAGGGGTCTGCGCCCTCCTTGGCCCCGGCTCCGGCAGCGAAGGCGTTGGCTTCGTCCCAAAGTTTGGCAATACGCGGTTCTACGCCGGCAGCGTCGTAATTTTTGTCCAACATCGTCTATCTCGAATGGAGAAGCGCTCACGCGCAAAAAATCTTGCCCTGTCTAAAGACAAAGCCCGCCGTCAAGTCAATAAAATCTCAATGATCCGGGCCTAAGAAGCCTGTTTTCCGCGGGCAACGCGTTCAATTTCCTCACGAACCAGCTTTTCAACCATGCCTGGCAAATTATCACTTAGCCATTTGCGAATTGTCGGACGCATCATGTTGGCGAGCATTTTTTGAATTTCATCTTCCTTTTCCGCCAACATGGTGTTTGCCATTTCCTGTGCGACTGCATGGGAGGTTGGCAGGACTGGACCGGCGGCCACAGCAGGTGAAACGGCGGCCTGCGGCGCTGGAGCCGCGCTGGCCACTGGCGTTGCTGGTGGGGCACTCACCTCACTCGCCGCAGCAGCCGAGGACGCCGCAGTCGCCGCACTCGCCGCGGACGTTTCCGACGCCAATGATTCCATTTTTAGTTTTCCGCGTACGCGGTATTTGTCGAGTCGCGCATCTGTGGAAAGTCCCGCTGAGGCTTCTGAAACCTCGCGACGTATTTGGCGCACTCGTTCTTCAAGCTTTTTTGTTTCTGCAGACGCCACATCTTCATCTGAAATTACCGGATCACCAGACTCCACCGCCTGCTCGGCTGGAATAGCTTCACCGTTATCAACCACCGGATCCTGAATTTGTGATTTCATTTTGATCGCGGGTCGGGTCTTGTTTGGTTGAGAATTCACCTTAATCGTGATTTTGCTCGGCTCAGCCGGAGCTTCGACAGGTGCATCTGTCGTCAGGTCCTGCAATTCCTTCTCAATTGCAGCTTCAAACCCGGCTTCCAGATCGGCTTCAAAGGCTTCATCCAACTGGTTGCTGTTGGATGAACGAGTTGGATGGGTATATTGCTCGCGGTCCTCCAGTGACGTTGCGGCTTCATCATCATCGGAGATTATTTTTTTGATAGAATTAAGAATTTCATCCATCGACGGCTCTTCAATGTCCGGCACTTCAGATTGTTCGATCTTCCGGGCGGAATTGGAATCCTGGTTCGACATGAGATTTCCCCTGGTCCGAGACGCGAATTAAAGCGTCACAACTGATTCGTGGGAACAATATAACTCAAATCAAAAATTAAAGAGCCTGACTACGGGCAAATTCTTCAGCTGATCAACGACCTGACGGGGTACGCAATCCGATCCACATGTCTTTGACTTCATCAAAATGGTGCTGTGGGTCGTAATGGCGCACAGCCAAACCAAGACGCGAGCTGTTCAGCCGGCCCATTGCAGATACCAACGCATAACCAGCGGTCACACGCATTTTGCGCGCACCGACCAGCGATACCTTTGCGTCGAGCACAGTGCTTTGCGAATCCAATACTTCCAGTTGGGTGCGTTGCCCGACATTGCGCTCCTCAATGACACCATCCAAAGCCAGTTTTGATGCATTGACTGTCGCCTGAATAGCGCGAACGTTAGCATTCGCCGCCTGCAACGAAGACCATGCCGATACAACAGAGGCCCGGACTTCATCCCTTGCTTCATCAACCTGGATACGGGTCTGGGCCAATGTTTCACGCCCTTCGCGCACCTGAGAACTCACCGCTCCGCCCTGATAGATCGGTACAGATAAATTCACAGTGGCAGAAACCGAAGAATTCCGATTGCCCGAATTGCCTGAATTGTAAGATCTATTGGCATTGCCACGCAGGGAAAGCGTCGGCAGGTAAGCCCCCTCCAGCGACTTAACACTAAACGCAGCAGCATCAACCGCATGCTGAGTCAAACGAATTGCCGGGTGTTCGTTCATCCCAACTGCAATAGCGGTCTGAAGGGCATTTGCGTAAAGGTGGCCAGGACCGTTCGGCCAGGTTAAACCACTCGGCGTGCGGCCGATAACCTGCTTGTAGGTCGCCCTTGTCGAAGACAGGCTTGCCTGAGCCGCTGCAAGCGTGGCTTGCGCCGTACTCAACCGGGCCTGACTCTGCGCCACGTCGGTCCGTGTTCCTTCGCCAACATCCAACCTTGCTTGGGATGATCTAAGTTGTTCGCGGAGAAATCCGATATTCTGCCGGCGAATTGAAACAATTTCGCCTGCCTCAAGCACATCCACATAGGCGCTGGCCGCGGATTGCAGAATTTGCTGTTCGACGCGTCGCAACTGTTCGCGACTGGCTTTGATATTGGCTTCAGCGGAAGCGACATTGTTGATTGTCCGAAACCCATCAAACAGGTTTTGGTTGATAGTGATGCCGTAGCCATAGGGATTGGTGGAGGAATTTCCCGTACGGTTGCTGGTGGTGCGGGCAAATCCGAAATTGGCATCGCCCGTTATTGTCGGACGATATCCAGATTTGGCCTGTGCGATCTTCTCATCAGCCGCACGGGTCGCAGCCCGCTGGGCGTTAAGGGTCGGATTGTGATTGTAGGCAGCAGCCAACGCCGTTCGCAGAGATTCCGCATTGGCATGTTGGGGGGCGGCAATGCAGGCTGATGTCACCAACAGAAAAACAGACCAACGCATCCTAAACTCCTCTCTCTCATGGCCCAACAATATTCGACCATTCCTCATCGATAAAGTGCCAAGGCGATGGGGTACTCTAATCAATTTTCTGTCCCGTGCAATGCGGCCGAATGTAAAGATAGTAATCCCCTGCAATTCTTCTGGGGATGCCTTCACCTGAGAAGCCAAATGACCCGGTTCAGAATACGAACGAAGCCTCTTTTTCAAACCCTGGCAACGGCATCACCGCACAATTGAATGCGTCCCGCGAACCGATGACATTATTATCCCGGCTGTATATCCGTGCCACACCTGCATTGCCTGTACCTTGCACGACAACCAAACGGCCGCCATCTTTTAACTGGTCAATGAGATCATTTGGCAGGTTTTCAACAGCACCTCCAACAAAAATGACGTCATAAGGGCCTTCACTTGCCAGACCTTTTTGTAGCGGACCATTGGTGACAACCGCGTTGTCACATCCAAGGTCCATCAAAGTCTGGGTAGATTGAGCCGCCAGGTCTTCGTCGCTTTCAACGGCGACAACCGAACTGCACAACTTGCTCAAAATTGCCGTTGAATAACCACTTGCGCAGCCGATATCGAGAACGATGTCCTCTTCTCCAACCTCTGCGAGCTGGATGAGTTTTGACATCGACATGGCCTCCATCAGAAAGCGCGATGCACCATGGGAGGTGAGTGGCAGGTCTTCATCAATATAGGCAAGCGGCTTTTGGGCCGCACTGACAAAGGCCTCACGAGGGACCGAAAGAAACGCCTGCAGTACATTGTGGTTGGTGACGTCGTTTGGCCTGACCTGACAGTCAACCATGGTTTGGCGGGCTTTTTCGTAATCAATCATCACTGTTTATGGACTCCCGAAAACGATATTTGCAACCACCCATCAGCTTTTGGAGGCCTCGCCCGGAATCGAACCGGGGTGCAAGGATTTGCAGTCCTCTGCGTAACCACTCCGCCACGAGGCCTTCCGTCCGCTGTTGGACCGGTGTTTCAATAGGTTGGGGGCAGATTGCCGTCAACCCACAAACTACCATTCTGAACCACAACATTTGCCCATCTCGAACTGAACCGGAAGTTGTGGCGTCACGACTGGCTTCAGTCGAGTGATTCGCAGTTCAGGAAGATTGCGACCAAGGCGTGCATTTCGATGCAGTTGACAACCAGCATATATTGCGAATTTATTGTCTGGGGTGGGCTAAACATACGAGGCCCAATGCGAGATCTTCGAAAATTCAACGATTTGCTTCCCTCAGTGCGCTGTGGGTCGGATGCCCATGTTCGGCAGTATTCGCCAAATCACCGAGTCCAACCAGCACCTCTTCATCAGAATTCAGCAATTGTATCCGTCATAACAGATACCGCCTCGCATTTTCGACGGACAACAGCAATTCGACTGCATTTCGCCGACCAGATTTCGTCCAGAACCAGACAAGTGAATTCGATGGGTGACGGCAATGGGAACGAAAATCGAAGGCTGAACTGATATGGTGCAAATTCGAGTCCAGGACAGCATAATCAGCGAAGTTAGAGAGTACCTGGAAAGAGGCCGTGATGGCCCGGAAATGGGCATCAACTTGCCGTCGACACTGCAACTGGACGTCGCCCCTGACCATGCATGGATGGACGCGCTGAGGAAATTTATCAAAGGAGGCAACACAACCATCATAAATCAGATCGACTTTCAGCTCGATTCCGATTTGTTGGTCTTCCACACGGCCACTGAGACCCCGACGGGAACCACTGCGGTAGATTTTCTGGAACTGCTCTGTCTCGAGTTGGAAAAAGTCACGCAAATCGCCGCGGTCGGCTCATCGGGCTAGTTGAAGCGAAGCCTCTTTTCTCTAGACGGGACTAGTTTTTCTTTCGGGCATTGCGCTTTTGTTTGCGTCGGGCTTTGAAACTTTCCCACCAGCGCGACAATTTCACTGTCCAGCGTCGGCGAAAGCGTCTGACGGAAGCAAAGTCCTGCGACAGGATCAGCAATCCAAGGGGAATCATCCAGAAACCCAATATCGGCAGGAATCCGAGAATGCCTCCGACAATCAATGCCACCCCTAGACAGGTGCGACCCAGCTTTGTGGAAGGTGTTGGCAGTCGAGAAAGCAAAATAGTGTCCGATTCTATTCGATTGTGCTTGCGAACCGTTGTCTTCCTTTGTAAAGAGCCTCGGTGCAAACGCACTGTCGCCTAGCGATATAAGTTCCCCGGTAGCTCAGTGGTAGAGCAATCGACTGTTAATCGATCGGTCGCTGGTTCGAATCCGGCCCGGGGAGCCACTATCTTCCAGTAATTGATTTGCCTTAGCTTCCTTGCAAGATCTGCATTGCTGTGATTCACCCGATTCCCCCAGTCCGATCAACAATCTTGGTCAACGATGCAAGAAATTGCTCTGCCTCTTGATCGGAGAGACCGGCAAGCATGTTTTGCGCTGCTTCAATCGCCCGGGGCTGTGTAATATCCAGTGTTTCCTGTCCCAATTTGGTCAGTCGTACACATTTCCTGCGCGTATCCGTGGGATGTTCCCAGCGCTGAATTAATCCCTTTTTCTGCAAGATGCCAATAACCAGGGTGTTGGTAGACCGATCAATGTCCAACAGCCTGGAGAGATCCCCCTGTGTGACAACCTCCACCTGCCCCAAAACATAAAGATAATCATATTGGCGTTCGGTAATTCCAACATCGGCGCAGGCACTTTCAAAGGCTTTTGAAGTTGCCTGTACACAGCGGCGCAACAGATAACCGGGTTGGCTTTTCAAATTGCGCTTTATGGCGTTCAGCGTGTCAATATTTTCCATGAGCGACGCAGCAACCTGGCCTGAATCGGGAGCGAGAACAGAAATTTACCTCGACGCGGCCTACCATTTATCCACCGACAGAGATAGCCACTTCGGCAGTTTGTTTGACATATGATGAATTCGTTTGATATCAAACGATCCTTGATTTTGTGGGATCCCGATGATGCGAAAATCTCCTTTGGTGAAGACAGTGGACCCGGCTGATTGGAATGGAGATGAAATCCGGTCCGGCTCAGGTTGGCTCAACATCCTCACGGGTCACGAAGTCGACGATCTGAAAAAAATGGCTTCATCCATCCGTCCGCTCCTGCACGATGACCCCAACAGGTTGCTGACTTTGCCAAAGCAGAAGTTTGACCTCGGCAGTTTTGCACCGCGTTTGGACAACGTATTCAACGAACTCAAGTCCGGTCAGGGTCTGGCGCTGATCCGGGGATTACCCGTAGAGCAGATGGAGCCTCTCGACATCGCGTCAATCTATTGGGGAATTGGCCTGCATCTGGGTGATGCAACGCCGAATAATCCTGAAGGTGACATGCTGGGGCATATCACCGATCTCGGCAAAACCCAGTCGGATCCCAACAGTCGAGGATATCAAACGCGAGAGGCAATGGATTACCATTGCGATCAATGCGACATTGTCGGCCTTATCTGCATCCGCGCTGCCAAGTCCGGTGGAGAATCCAGAATCGCCAGTTCCGTGGCCATGTATAACGCGCTCGTTGAGCACCACCCCGATTACGCACAAGCCCTCACCGAGCCATTTTTCTGGACCAAACACGGCGAGTATTCAGAGGGCGAACTGCCTTATTACAATAGCCCGGTATTCAATTTCTTTGACGGGCAATTGTGCACATCCTTTGGCCCCAAACACATAGTGAAAGGGCATGATTTGCCGCAGGCCCCTGCCCTGACCGATTTGCAACTCGAAGCCATCCGGGTTGCTGAAGAAATTGCCGATCAAAACAGATACGATATGGTGTTGGAACCGGGCGACATGCAGTTTCTCAACAATTACGTGGCCCTGCACACCCGATCAGCCTATCAGGACCATGAAGAACCAGACAAGAAGCGCCTGCTGTGGCGGTTGTGGCTGATGAATACAAATCTGCGCCATCGCACAGGTTATTCAAAACAATGGTTGAACGGCGTCGGGCTTGGCAAAGGCAATTATCAGATCCGATTGTGATTGAATTTCGGGGCAAATCCTTTCAATCTAAAACTTTGGTCGCGATAATCTGCCAATTGGCGACCAAAATGCTGCCAATATCACATTGAGTCTTGAAGTTGGGCGCAACCCTATTCAATGTGTCGGCAAACACGAAGAATGTTTCAATGGGAGGAAACTATGAAGCAAACTACTATCAAACTGCTGGTCACCGCCATGGCCGCAACCTTTACCACAGCGGCGTTTTCAGCCGACAAAGTGCTGACCATGTCCCACTGGGCGGGCCCAAAGCACGCAATGGCTACCAAGGTACATCCTTGGCTTGACGAGCAACTGAAAGCCTGTAGCGGTGGATCGCTCAGCGTGAAAATCGAAAACGGACTGGCCTCACCCCCTGCCCAATATGACACCGTTCGCGACGGCGTCGCAGACATCGGCTGGATCGTGCACGGCTACACAAAGGGCAAGTTCCCGACCACCAAAATGATCGAGCTTCCCGGCCTTTCCGGCAATGCTGAATCCATGTCAGTTGCGTTTCAGATGACCCACGAAAAGTATTTCGCAGCGGCAAAAGAAGCCAAGGGCGTTGAAGTTCTGGCAAATTTTGTACACGGCCCCGGGGTCGTCAACACGGCTGAAAAAATCACATCCTACAAACAGCTGGAAGGCAAAAAGATTCGCGTCGGTGGCGGCGTGGCCAACGCTGTTGGCAAGGCATTGGGAGTTGCCGGTGTCAACATGCCCGCACCAGCCGTTTATGAAGCCATCTCGTCGGGCGTCGCCGAAGGCGTGTTTTTCCCGCTGGAAACGCTTTATTCGTTCAAGATCAACGAATTGACCAAATATTCATTCAAAAATCCTGATGACATGTACACAACTTCATTTGGGTTGATCATGAACAGCGATACCTACTCCGATCTCGATGATGCGCAGCGCGGCTGTGTCGACAAGATTCGCGGTGTGGAAATGTCTCGCACAATTGGTCGTTTCTGGGATGACGCTGACTCGATTGGCGCAACGGAATCTGCCAAAACCGGGTCGGTCGTGATTGAAGCAAGCGCCGAAGAGCGTGCCTATTTCAAAGACAAAACTTCTGCAATTCAGGCTGAAGTGATGAAAGAAGTCGAAAGCCGTGGCGTTGATGCCAATGCGGCATTCGAATTCATGAAGTCGCAGCTCTAACGAATTGCACGCAACCCAATGCGTAGGTTTTTGACGAAAGCAGAAAGGCTGGTGGATTCCGCCAGCCTTTTTTCCGCGAATTTGGCCGCCATCATTCTGTTGGTACTTGTGGTTCTCACCTGCATTGACGTCATCGGACGTTATTTCTTCAACAGCCCGCTGGTCGGTGCGGTTGAGCTTGTCCAGATATGCATGGGAATGATCGTGTTCTTTTCTTTCCCAATCATGTTTTTGCGCAATGATCACGTCGTTGTCGATTTGGTGCCGCAATTCGGCCGAGGCCGGCTCGGCTGGGCCGTCGCGATTATCTTCCTGCTGATCACCGTTTATGTGGCTGTCACTTTGGGTGACCGGGTAATGGATTATGCATCCAGAGCTATGGAAGATGGTGATATCACAGAATATTTGGCGATTCCGCGCTATCCGGTCGTTGGCCTCATTACTGCCGCGATTTTTTGCGCCGCCGCAGTGAGCCTGTTGAGAGCACTCGTTCTGCTCAGCAGATTTAACACCAGTGACCAATATGACGCTGACAGCACAGAAAGCTCGACTAAATCATGACTGAAGCCCTGATCGGATTTGGTGCGGTGCTGGTTCTTGCCTTCATGCGAATGCCACTCGGCGTTGCGCTTGGACTTGTCGGCGTAATCGGATTTTCCCACCTGGCGAGTTTTCGCGCCGCCATATCGAGCGCCGCGCGGCTGGTTATCGATTCAGGCCAGTCTTACGGCCTTTCTGTTGTGCCGCTGTTCATCCTGATGGGCTTGATGGTTGAGCGGGGTGGCATGGCCAAAGAACTTTACCGTGCCGCCTATGTATTTCTCGGCCACCGCAGAGGTGGACTGGCAATGTCGACGATCTGTGCCTGCGGCATGTTTTCCGCCATTTGCGGCTCCTCACTGGCCACCGCCGCGACCATGTCGAAAGTTTCGATGCCAGAGATGCGGCGCTATAAATATGCCGATTCACTTGCTACTGCCTCGATTGCAGCCGGTGGCACATTGGGCATCCTGATTCCGCCCAGTGTCATACTAGTGATCTATGGCCTGCTCACCGAAGCATCAGTGGGCAAGCTGTTTATTGCCGGCGTACTTCCCGGGATTGTCGGGGTATTGTTCCACCTCGCCGCTGTCATGTTTGTCGTTTCGCGCAATCCGGAAGCTGGTCCTGCCGGTGGCCGGACCGGGTGGGGTGACCGACTGTTGGCCCTGCGTGATGTCTGGGCGACGCTTGGCCTGTTCATCTTTGTCATTGGCGGAATATATGTAACTACTCAGCTACCCTATTTCTGCTGCCATTAGGTGCGACAATTTGAT